>NZ_RAVW01000525.1 GCF_003611585.1 Corallococcus exercitus
GGGCAGCACGGCAGCACGGGGCGGTACGGGGCGGTACGGCACATCACGCAGACGGGCAGACACTTCATCCTCAGGAGACAAAGACCATGGCGACCAAGACCCAGAAGCAGACCATCCAGCGCAAGGCCCGTCAGATGAAGGCGAAGACGGTCAAGGCCGTGTCCTCCGCTGGCAAGCAGGCCAGGCGCGTGCAGGTGACGCTCGGTGACCTGATCGCCGCGGCCTTCGACACCGTGGGCGGCGAGGCTCGCAAGGTGGCCAAGGTTGTCTCCTCGACCGACATGACGCTGGCGACCGGCAAGCACATTGTCTTCGTGGGGTGATGCTGCCGCCGGCCGGGCGCGGACACATCAATTGATCCACTCCAGGGCCAGGTGACCGACGTGAAATCCATTCTCATCCCCGGACGCAATTGCTGGACGCGGACGGAAACGCATGACGCGGGCGTGCTGGTGGACGCCCGGGATTACTACCGAGAGCTGTATCGGGCCATCCGGAAGGCCCGCCGCTCCATCGTCATCACCGGTTGGCAGTTCGACAGCGACGTCACGTTGCTGCGCGGTGAGGACCTGGAAGAGGCGAACGGAGGCGAGGTCCGGCTGCTTCCGCTGTTGGATCAGATGTGCCGGGAGAACCCGGAGCTGCACGTCTACATCCTCGCCTGGGACTTCAGCATGCTGCTCGCCATGGAGCGCGAGTGGATGCAGAACGTGCTGTTCAACTGGACCACGAACGAGCGGCTGCGCTTCCGCTTCGATTCCTCCAGTCCTCTCTACGGAGCCCATCACCAGAAGCTCGTCGTCGTCGACGGCGTGATGGCCTTCACCGGCGGCATGGACGTGTGTGACTGCCGTTGGGACGACCGGGACCACCCCGCGCGCTCGAAGCTGCGCTGCGACTCCGGCCGCGACCCGCACGGGCCCTACCACGACGTGCAGACGGTGCTGACGGGCCCCGCGGTGAAGCCGCTCGCGGAGCTGTTCGAGGCGCGCTGGGCGCACTCGGGTGGCGGTGAAATCCACCTGGAGCCCGTGAACCGGGACGACCTGACTTTCGAAGCGACGATGCCCGCGCCTCCGGGCCCGGTGGCCATCAGCCGCACCTTTGGAAAGACCATCCTGCCTCCGCAGGAGGAGGTGCAGGAGATCCGCGCGCTGTACCTGGACGCCATCGACGCGGCAGAACGCTTCATCTACATCGAGAACCAGTACTTCTCCTCGCGCGCCATCTACGACGCGCTCGTCAAACGCATGCGCGCGGCCGGACGGCCCCGGCTCCAGGTGATGCTGGTGCTGCCCCGTCAGCCCGAGGCGCTGCGCGAGCAGATCGCCATGGGCGTGGCCCAGGTGCGCCTCTTGCGCGCGCTGCGCGAGGTGGCCTCCGAAACGGGCCACGGCTTCGCGGTGTACGGCTCGGCGGCGAAGGACGAGGACGGCTCGGACGTCTTCACGTACATCCACTCGAAGGTCCTGGTCGTGGACGACACGTTCATGACCATCGGCTCCGCGAACACGACCAACCGCAGCCTGGGGTTGGACTCGGAGCTCAACCTGAGCTGGGAGGCCCAGGCGCCCGGGGACGCTGTGTCACGCGCCATCCGCCGCGTGCGCGTGTCGCTGATGGCGGAGCACGTGGGTCTCGCGGGCGTGGCCGCGCTGCGCCCGCTGGTGGCCGCGACGCACCTGGTGGAGACGTTGGATCGGCTGGCCCACGACGGGCAGCACCGGCTGCGTCCGCACCCGCTGGAGACGGTGTTCGACCAGAACCCCCTCTTCAAGCCGCTGGAGCCGGAGGAGTTCCTCATCGACCCGGAGGAGTCGGTGCTGGACGAGTCCCTCTTCGAGGCCCTGCACAAGGGCGACGACGGCCTCTTCGCCTCCGGCGTGCGCCTGTTGTCGCGGTGGCTGGTCGGCAAGCCGTGCGACACGGCCCGGCACAGCGCCATCCTGCCCTGCGCTTCCGTGCAGGAAGAGGGCGGGACGGCGGGGCCCTGAGTACAGCGGACGCGCGGTGAGCGCGCGGCCTGGCTAATGGCGGGCGAAGTCCACGCCCACGCCAGCGCCCACGCTCACGCCGCGCACCAGCGAGTCATCCGGCTGCGGGAAGTACTCCGTGGCGCCGGAGCCCCAGACGTACATCGCGGGCAGCACGCGCTGACGGAACTCCGCCGCCACCGAGTAGCGGGGCCTGTCACCCAGGCCCACCACCACCACGCGCGCGATGCCGCGCGACGTGCCGCCCGGGCTGCTGAAGCTCAGGGACAGGTCGCCGTCCGCGCGGCCGAAGGCGGAGTACTCCACGGCGCCGCTGGCCACCACCTCCGTGGAGTCCGGCCCGTCGCCGCGCGCCACGGACAGCTCCAGGTAGCCGGAGAAGTCCTTGGGCACGCGCTGGTCCGCCTGGGGGCCCTCGGAGAAGCCCACGGCGGAGAAGCGCGACAGCTCATAGCCCGCGCCGAAGTAGCCGAAGCGGAAGCCGCCGCCCTGCCGGCGCCCCTGCACGGTGACGCTGAGCTGCGTGCCCTTGAAGTTGCCCTCGAACGCGACGCCCAAGAGGGCGCCCACGTCCTGCGCGCCATCGTTGAGCCGCGCGCCGCCGGCGACCAGGGCCCACGAGCGCAGCCGCTCGCCCTTGTACATGGCGAACTCGCCGCCCACCGACGCGAGCGTGGCCTCCGGCGTCACGCCGCCGGCCTCGCCGAAGTCGTGCGCCGCGGAGGCGCGCACCAGGTAGCGGTCGAAGTTCCCCTCGCTGTCGCTGACGATGCGGCCCATGTCCAGCAGCAGCTCGCCGGAGAACACGCGCGCGGCGAGCACGTCGCCGGCCAGCAGCTGCACGCGCGCGGGCCCCGCGGTGAACGACAGCGTGCCGCCCGCCGGGTGGTAGTTCGGGTTGAGCTGGTTGTCGTAGCGGTTCACCAGGTAGCCGCGCCCCAGCGACTCCTCCAGGAACGGCTGCACGCGCAGGCCGAAGCGGCCAGACTCGTCGCCAATGCGCAACAGGCGCACCACCTGGCCGTAGTCACTGCGCTCGTCCCAGTCCTCGCGCCGCAGCCACGCGCCGTAGTCCTGGTCCTTCTGCTTCGGTTCGTTGTCCAGCAGCCGGAAGCGCAGCGGCGCGCCCAGCATGAACGCGAAGTCCTCGCCGCCATCCACGCCCAGTGACGGGTACGCGTACCCGAAGAGGTCCTGCTCCCCACCGGGCGTCCCGGACGGGAAGCTCAGCGGTCCCACCTCCAGCAGCGCCCGGAAGCCGATGCCTCCCGAACCGCCCGAACTTCCCGAGGACTCCGGCGCGGAGAATCCCTCCTGCGCCTGCGGATCATTGGGGACCTCCTCGACGGTGGAGGACTGGGATTGAAGCAGGGCGAGCAGGGCCACGAGGGGAGCACCAGTCATTGGTGCTCACTCTAGTTGGCGCGGCGCGGGGTGGACAGACGAATACCCGGTGCGGCCCGCGTGCGGGCTTTACCGGGTATCCGCCCTCACGTGGGGCGCGAGCCTAGTGGGTGGGGTCGGGCGTGGCGCCCGACTCGACCTTGGAGCTGTCGGTGCTGGAGTCGTCCGTGTCGCTGTTGAGGGCGCCGGACTCGGACTGGCCGCTCACGTCCTTCACCTCGCTCTTGCCCTCGGAGCTGGTGGAGCCGGAGCCGCCGGAGCCGCCGGTGCCGCCCTCGGTGCCCAGGTTGCCCTTCTCATTGGGGTCGCGGTTCTGGTTCACCGCGCCGGAGGGAGCCTGGGTGTCGCCCAGGTCGGTGGGCGTGTTCTGCTGCACGTCCCACTTCTGGCCGTCCTGGGTCTTCACGGTCTCGTCGGCGGCGCCGGAGCCACCGGTGGCCTCGCCTTCGTAGACGGTGGGCGCGTTCATGCGGTCGCGCTTCTCCAGGTCGCTGACGTTGCCCGTCTCACCGGGCAGCTCCTGGGAGGAGGAGTCCGAGGACGAGGAGTCGATGCTCCCGCTGGTGTCCTGGGTGCTGCCAGCGCTGCCCGAGCCGCCAATGGCGCCGGCTTCCGGCGACGAGGCCTCACGCGCGCTGGAGGAGTGGCTGCAACCGTACAGCGACAGGGCGGCGATCGCCGCGAACAGAGGGAGCTTCATGGGAAATCTCCGTGTGTGTCGGGTTTGAAGTCGGCTGGAGGAAATCTGGTTGTCCTTCCGACAGAGACAAGGACACACACGGGCTCCTCCCAACTGGCACGCTCCTGAGCAGCCGGGGGAGCAGGCGCCCGGGAGCCTGTCAGTGCATGCCAGGGCTGCTCGCGCTGCCTGGGCAAGGCCGGCGCTCTTCACTCACTTCGAGTTGACTACGGCTGTAGTCAGGCGTACCTTCCTTTCTGACTACAGCTGTCGTCACGAGGGCAGGGCGCATGAAGAAGCCGGTGGGAGAGCAGGAGCTGGCGGTGCTGCGGTACGTGGCCGAGCACGGGCCGGCGACCGTGGGCGAGGTGGCCGAGCGCTTCGGTGAGGCGCAGGGGCTGGCGCGCTCCACCATCCTGACGGTGATGGAGCGGCTGCGCCTCAAGGGGCACCTGACGCGGAGCAAGGTGGACGGGGTGTTCCAGTACGCGTCCCCGGTGGCCACGCAAGAGCTGCTGCGCGACGTCGTAGGGAACTTCGTGCAGCGCACGCTCAGCGGTTCGCTGTCGCCGTTCGTCACCTACCTGTCGGAGACGGAGGACGTGTCCGACGAAGAGCTGAAGCAGCTCCAGGACGTCGTGGCGCGCCTGCGCCAGAAGCGGAAGGAGTGAGCCTCATGACGCCTCTCATGACCTCGCCGTGGTGGTCGTCGTGGTCGGAGTCGGTGTGGCGCGCCTCGTGGCAGGGAGCGCTGTGCGCGCTGGTCGTCTGGGGCGTGGCCCGGGCGCTGCCGCGCCTGCCCCCGGCCGTGCGCGCGGGCCTGTGGTGGCTGGTGGCGCTCAAGTTCGTGCTCACGCTGGGCTGGCCAAAGCCCATGCCGCTCGCGCTGCTGCCCGTGGAGGCGACGACGGCGGGGAGCACCGGCGCGCAATCCCAGACGTTCCGCGCGGAAGGGGCGCAATCCCAGACACCGGCGGTGATGATCACCCTGCGCACGGCGCCCGACGCCCGCGAGGCCACCACGCGCATCCAGGTGTCCGGGCCTGTGTCACCGGGAGGGAAGGACCAGGCTCCCACGGTGGTGGCTTCGGAAGTCCCGTCGCTCGGGGCGCGGCTCGCGTCCTTCGTCCGGGGCTCCGTGGAGGCGCTCCGCTCGCATCCGTGGACGGTGGGCATGATGTGGGCGCTGCTCGTCCTGTGGGGCGCGGGCGTGGTCTGGAAGGTGCGGGGGCATGTGCAGGCGTATCGCCAGGTGCGCGGCATGCGCGAGCGTGCGCGGCCCTTCCGTCACCCGGTGCTGGAGGAGGAGGCGGAGTTCCTCGCGAATGAAGCGGGCCTGCGCCGTCCGCCCACGCTGCTCGTGTCGGACGAGGTGGTGAGCCCGCTGGCGGCGGGGCTCATGTCGCCGGTCATCGTGCTGCCCGCGAAGGCGGTGCGCGACCTGCCGGAGGACGCGCTGCGCATGGCGCTCGCGCACGAGGTGGCGCACCTGCGTCGTGGGGACCTGTGGCTGGGCTGGGTGCCGGCGCTGGCGGAGACGGTCCTCTTCTTCCACCCGCTCGCGCGCCAGGCGGCCCGTGAGTACGCGCTCGCCCGGGAAGAGGCGTGCGACGCGGAGGCGCTGCGCCTCACCGGCGCGGAGCCCGCGGACTACGGCGAACTGCTGATTGCCTTTGGCATCACCCGGCCCCCCGGCAGCGCAGCGGCGCTTGGGGCGTCGGCCCACCTTCACGCGCTGCACAGGAGGCTCCGCATGCTGGAACATGTCGACGTCGTCCCCACCCAACCCCGCCGGTGGCTGAAGGGTGCGCTGTTCGCCCTTGGCGCCGTGGTGCTGATGCCCTTCCAGGTCGTCGCCAAGGCGCCCGCGGAGAACGCCGCTCCCGCCGCGAAGGACGCGACCCCCGCCCCCGTGAAGGTGGGCACCGTCCGGCAGCTGCCGGACGGTGCCCACC
>NZ_RAVW01000526.1 GCF_003611585.1 Corallococcus exercitus
TGCCGGGGAGGACCGCGCCCTCGGCCTGGTCGGCAATGGCGTCCTCCTCGAGCACGACGTCCCGGTCCATCAGGGGCTGTGCCCCGCCCATCGCGTCCGCCGCACCCGCGGCGACGGCGCCGCGTCCCGCCCTGCTGACGGTCGGCCGGGGCTTGCGGACGGGTTCCTGTGGCCAGCGCACGGCGAGCACGCGCATCGCCGCGTCACCATGGCGGGCGAGGAAGCCCTGCGTGTCGGTCAGCGCGAAGCGCCGCCAGCCCTGCGTCCCCAGGAGCAGGTCCACCGCCAGCTTCGACTTGGGGTTCTTCGCATCAAGGTAGAGCTGCGCGTCGGCCAGCTCCTTCACCTCGGGCTCCAAGAGCACCATGACCGGGAGCTGCGGCGCCTGGTCGCGCTTCTCCTGCAGCTCCAGCACCGCGTCATCCGTCACGGTGAGCATCACCAGCGCGGAGACCGGCTGGCCGCCGCGCGTCGTCCGGGCCGTGAGCCGCACCGGGCCACCGGGCACGTAGCGCTCGCGGTCCGCCTTCAGCTCCACCGTCAGCTCCTTCGAGGGCTGGCGGAACACCAGCCGCTCCGCGAGCGGCCGCCCGTCGTGGTCCCACACCGTGGCGACGAGCACGCCGTCCGCCTCACCCGGGTCCAGCGTCACCGGCCCGCCCTTCACATCGCCCATCACCGCCGAGGCGACGCGCACCTCGCGCTGGCTCAGCGTCACCGTCGCGCGGCCGACGCCGGACAGGCCCACGGCGAGTTGCACCGCCCGGCCCGCGGGCACCACGTCCTCGCGCACGCGGATGACGGCGCCCGTCGGCTTCACCTCCGGAAGAGGGAAGCGCTTCTGGATGCCCGACGGCGAGTCGATGCGCAGCGCGTACCGCACCCCCGCCTGCGGGGTCAGCTCGAAGCGGCCACGGCCCTCGTGCTCCGAGCGCACGCGGGCGACCACCCGGCCGCTGTCCACCTCCACCACGCGGCCCACCAGGTCCGCCGGCTTGCGCGCGGGCGTGCGCGCCTCGAAGTAGACGCGCGAGGCGAGCCCCGCCACCAGGTCGCCGCCCTCCGGGTACAGGGCCAGGTCCAGCGTCTGGAGGAGGATGGGGATCGTCTTCGCCGCGGACTCCACCACGCCTCCGTCCTCGATGGTGAAGGCCAGCGTGCCCTCGCCGCGCTCCATCGCCGGGGGCAGCGGGAAGCGCACCGTGCAGCGCCCCTTCGCGTCCACCGTGCACGGCACCTGCGCCACGGTGGCGCCATCCACGAGCGCAGTGGCCGTCACCTTCGCGCCCTCGGGCACGCCGCCCTCCGCGCGCTTCACGTCCAGCGTGGCGGTGACGGTGTCGCCCGGCCCGTAGCCGTCCCGGAGGAACTCGATCTGGGACTTGAGCCGGGGGGCCCGGTAGGCGCGCACGTCGAACTTCCGCTCCGCGGGGGCCGCGCCCGTCCACGGGTAGGTAACGCGCAGGGTGTACTCGCCGCCGGGCTGGCCGGCGGGGATGGGCCAGGCGTAACCCCAGACGGCGTCCGCCGTGGACGCCGTGCTGGTGGTGACGACATCGCCCTTGGGCCCGCGCACCTCCAGCTGCGCCTGGAGTGAGCCCGCGTAAGGCTTTCGGCTCAAGGCCTCCAGCACCAGGCCCCGCACCAGCACCTGCTCTCCTGGGCGGTAGAGCGGCTTGTCGGTGGTGACATGGGTCAGGTAGCGGTTCTCGCCGCCCAGGGAGCGCGTGGTGGCCCGGGCCGCGAGGACCCGGGGCGACAACATCACGAGGAGGGCAGTGAACCCCAGGGGCAGCAGCGCGCGCAGGGGAAGCGGGACGTGGAAGGCCATGGCGTCACTCAACGGGCGAGCACGCCAGAAGTTCTAGCCCTCCCGCATGGGATGCGCCGACAGGGACTTCCAGGCGCGACTCGAGGCGCTCACGCGCCAACTCCGGCCCTGGTCCCCACTTGGGTCCCGCTCCATCCGCCTGAAACGGGCGAGCGTCAGTGTTCGGCGCAGCGGGACCCCGCGTCGCGGGGCGCCTTGATTCACCGCTCGTTCAGTCGGCGCAAGAGGCCCGCGAGCGTCACGAGTTCGCCGTCGTCGAAGCGGGTGAGGCGCTGGGTGAGCTCCGCTCCCTTGTCAGCGAGCACTCGGGCCACGCGCCGCTCACCCGCGTGTGTTAGCGCCACGGCGATTGCGCGACCGTCGTCGGGGTGGGGCCCCTTGGTGACGAGACCTGCGTGTTCGAGGTCCGATATCAACCTGCTGAGAGCGCCCTTGTCGACATCCAGCGCGGCGGCGAGCTCGGTGGGGCGAGCAGGCCCGTTTGAACTCAGATGGCGCGCGACGTGGAACGCCGCCGGCCGGAGTCCGGGCAGGTCCATGGCAAAAGCCATGGCGGCTCGATTGATGACCGCCCGTGCATCAGAGAGGAGTTCACCAAGCTCTGTTCCGACCTGCGCTACGAGTTGCTGGCGCGCGCGGCTCACCGGAAGTCACCGAGGCTCGAAACCGCGGGCAGCCGAGCGGTTTCTGCCCACAGTTGCTCTTGAAGTGCGACGTTCGCGACGAGTGTCGTGTCGACCTTCACGCTGCCATCGCGCGAGAAGTGCGTCCCACTCGTCGAGCCAGACTCGGGATCGGCTGCGAGCCGCACCACGATGCGTGCGCCAGATGCTGGCGAGAACGCGCCCACGGCAGCGAGCACCTTCGCGAGCGCGGCGAACGTTCGGCTCTCGCGTCCGAGACCGGTGACATTGAGACCAGGGCAACAACTGTTGGCGACGACGCCGGTGCCGTTGAGACGACGCGCAAGGGCTTTCGTGAAGAGCACTCCGAGAAGCTTCGACTGCGCGTACAAGAACGACGATTCTCGCGCACTGAACTGCGCGGTGCGCACCAGATCGTCGGGCAGCGACAGCGTGGTCACACGGCGATGGGCGTCGGACGCGACGTGGACGATGCGCCCCCTCGACGCGCGCAGCTTCGGCAACAGTGCGTGCGTCAGGAGGAACGGCGCGACGTGGTTGACCGCAACCATCACCGGAAGTCCATCCACGGTCGTGCGCTGGGAGAAGGCGTGGAGACCGGCATTGTTGATGAGGACATCGATGCGCGGCACTTTCTCGGCGAGCTCTCGACCCACGCGGACGACGTCCGCCAGGTTGGCGAGGTCGGCCTGAAACACGGCTCCGACGTCACGCACGCGGCTCGGATCCCTGACCACGGCGATCACCTCGAACCCGCGCTCGGTGAGCGCCTTGGCGGTGGCCATACCGATGCCTCCGGATGCACCCGTCAGCACGACGGTCTTGCGCTCGATGGTTGACATGAGGCAACAATCGGCAAATTGGTTGCCAGTTGTCAACTGATTTGCAGGGCCGTGGAAGCGCTTCCGCGAGCCCTGAAGCTTGTCGGGTCGTCACTTCACTCATGGTGTGAGCCATTCAATCCGGACGCTCAGGCACTTTGAGAGGAGCAGCGGCGATGAACGTGTTCAGGTCGATGTGGGTTCTTGGCTGTGGAGTCCTGGTTTCATGCGGCGCCCCGATGCAGGACGAAGAGGCGGCGGTGCTCGGCACGCGGTAGGAGGGCCTTGCCCAGGTCTTTACGAAGCAGGCGGCCTTCACGGCGGCCACCGCGGCCACCCAGCTCCCGTTCCCCGCGAGCGCGTTCGACGCGTATCCCTCCGGACAGAGGGACGCCGGACGCCAGGGGTCACGCCTCCTGAGGCCGCAGCGCGTGGGCGATGTCCACGAGGCGCCGGAGTTCGGCGTCGCTCATCTTCAGGTGCCGGGCCGCGGCCTCCAGATCCTCCGGAGGGAAGGCGCGCATGGCCTTGGGGGTGAACCAGTTGAAGAGGGTGACGATGCCGCGCACCAGCGGCGAGCGGGTGAGCACGGCCGTGGGCGGAATGGCGGCGCCCTTCACCTTTGCGCCCTGGTCGAGCGCCTGCTGGCGCTGGGGGGCGTTCGGGCCGTGCCCCTCCGCCACCACGAGCTGTGCTCTCATGGTGGTGATGTTCTGGCCGACGAGGTCGCAGTAGTGGACCCACTCGTCCTGCGCGGGCGGCAGTGCGTTGTGCGCCAGGACCAGCACATTGCCTACCATGGCCACGCCCAGCGTGCGGCCCTTGAAGGCGCCCACGACATCCGGTGCGTCGAGCGCCGCCACGCCTCCGTGCTCGGAAGAAGCAGTCATTGGGGCCATGCTCTCCCGGGGGGAGGGGCTGTCGCAAACCACTGCACTCCCGGTATGGCCGGAGGCGGGATGTCAGGCGCTAGAAGAGAGACCGACACAGTGACGCGTACAGGCGCTCTGCTCCCGCCCACTACACCCAAGAGGGCTGCTGTTCTTCCCATGCACCCGTCGGGTTGTGCTGGAACACGGTGTTCCAGTGCGCCCAGTCCATGCCGTCCATCGACTCGTAGCCCACGAGCAGCTCCACGTGGTTGGCGCCAAGGCTGTCCGCCAGGCGCATGACTGTCACGGGATCTCCGAGCTTCTCTTTCGTCGCCGCCGTCTGGAAGCCGATGGGCGGGCCGGCATTCTTCATGGCGTGCCAGAGTGCTTCGTAATCAGCGCTCAGCGGGTCGTGCGAGGTGCCCTGGTCCCGCAGCGAGTAGTTCTCGATGATCAGCTGGTCGCCGAGCAGCTGCCGCAGGTGGGTGAGCTGCTCCAGCGTGGTGCACAGATCCTGCCGCGTGGTCCCATCCGGCTGCACGGCCTGGTACGGGTTGAAGGCGATGGAGCAGCGCGTGTGCTGGAATGCCCTCTTGTGGGCCATGGCCTGGAAGATGTGCGCATCCAGGTCCGCCGGCACCGAGAAGCCCGCATCCAGCAGCCGTTGGCCGTTCTCCGGAGAGTCCCCGGTGTGCCGCAGGTACGTCTCCGGATAGCTCAGGGCCGTGCACATGCTGGCCACGACCGAGCGGATGAGCGGCTCGTCATCGCAGTGGTGCTGCTGCGCGAGCAGGTTCAGCAGATGCTGGTACGCGTCCTTGTAGGGTCGGGTCCACCACTTGCCGACGGTGACCTCCTGGGGAGGCGAAGTGGGTGAGTCCTTCAACAACAGCTTGAACCTGCCCGCCGCATCGAGCACCCATGGGGGCGTCCATTGCGCGCACCGCAGACGGATCTTCAGCGACTTGTTGCCCCACATGCGGGCCTTCTGGAGCTGCTCATGGATGACGTCGAGCACGAGCTTGTCCGGCGTCGGTTGCAGGTCCTTCCAGCAGACGTCGAACGCCCAGCCCGAGATGAAGCCGGCATCGGCTGGGTCCTTCCGATCAAGCAGCCCCTGGGATGGGGGCTTGAGGTGCGTTGCCATGGTTCCTCCTTCAAAGGAGGAACCTAGTGATGTGCGGACGGACCTGTGCGCTGCCTGCCACACTTGGACATCGTCAATGACAACAAGGCCAACAACATCCCCACGCTCGACAAGACAGGCTGCAATGACTCAGGGCAACTCTGGAAGGTGACACCCATCCGCCCAACCCTTGAACCTGAACTGACGGAATCGCCGTGAGCCCGGCATGAAAAGGGCGCGGGCCCTCCCCCATGAGGGGACGGCCCGCGCCCGGAATCAGCACGGCTTCACGCTCAGGGCAGCATCTGGCGGGTCAGCGTGGCTGGACGGGTGGAGCGCGTCTGGGCTTCGTTGCCCAGCCAGGCCACCGTCACCTCGTTCGCGTCCTTGAGCGACGCGGCGTCCGGCAGGAAGACGAAGAGGCGGTCGGGCGGCACCGCCCAGGTGTCTCCGACGCGCTCGCCGTTGAGGTAGATCTCCGGCGAGGACGAGCGCTCCAGCGAGCCCAGGGGCTCCTGGGTCTGCACCTCGATGGCGATCGGATCCGTCGCGCGGGCGAGCAGGGCCGGCCCGGCCATCCGGCTCAGCTCGGCGTCCCCTCGCACCTTGCGCGCGGACACCCGGAGCACCTCCACCGGACGGGCCGCGTCCGGCGAGGTGGGCTCCGCGCGGATGGGCGCGGGGGCCTGGGT
>NZ_RAVW01000527.1 GCF_003611585.1 Corallococcus exercitus
GGCGGGCGTGGGAGGGGCGGGCATGGGGACGGTCAGCGGTCGTGCGTGGCTTTCGGCGTTGTCGTTGGTGGTGGGCGCGGCCCCGGCGTTCGCGCAGGGTGAGCCCGTCACGCCGGATCCGATGAGCGTGCGCCGGCTGGTGGACCTCCCCTCCGAGCCCCGCTTCGACCCGGACATGAACCGGCCGGATTCGCAGGTCACCGCCGAGCTGAACGGACGGTTGTACTTCCTCGCCGTCCTGCCCGGCGCCAGCGGTGCGCTGATCCATGACCTCTGGGTGACGGACGGGACGGCCGCGGGCACCCGCTCCGTGCAGGAGGAGCTGCTGCCGCCGGACACGCACGTCGACCCGGCCTCGCTGCGCGCCACGCCCCACCGCCTGTTCTTCACCGCGTCGTCGCCGGGGATGGGCCGCGAGCTGTGGACGAGCGACGGCACGCGCGAGGGCACGCACGTCACACGCGAGCTCAACCCGGGCCGGCTGGATGGCGTCGGCTACCAGGCGCCGGTCTTCGTCATCGGTGAGTCGGTGCTCTTCTCGTCGGCGGGGATGGGCGAGACGGAGTTCGACCTCTGGAAGTCGGACGGCACGGAGGCGGGCACCGTGCCCGTGAAGGACATCTTCCCGGGGATCCACTCGTCGCGCCCCGGCAACTTCGTGCGCGTGAACGACACCATCTTCTTCGTCGCCGAGGGCCCCGAGGGCATGGAGCTGTGGCGCACGGATGGCACCGGGGCGGGCACCGCGCTGGTGCGCGACATCCGCCCCGGCACGGGCCACTCCGTTCCGCTCCAGCTCACCGCCGTGGGCGGCACCCTCTACTTCACCGCCGAGGACGGCCAGCACGGCCGCGCCCTCTGGAAGTCGGACGGCACGGAGGCGGGCACCGTCATGGTCGCGGAGTTCGTGCCCTCGGGTGGCACGCCCAACCTCCACCACTTCACCGCGCTGGGGAACACGCTCCTCTTCCTCGTGAGCGGCACGTCCAGCGGCGTGGAGCTGTGGCGGACGGACGGCACGGAAGGGGGCACCCTTCCCGTGAAGACGCTGCCCCGGGGCATCCTCGACGGGCCTCCGGGCGTGACGCTGGTCCCGGTGGGCCCCCGCGTCTTCCTGGTGGGCCAGGGCGGCGGCTCCGGTGATTCGCTGTGGGTGACGGACGGGACGGCCGCGGGCACCGTGCGCATCCCACGTCCCACCGAGTCCGGGCTCGAGACCGTGCGCGGCTTCACGCCGTTCGAGGGCGGGCTCGCCTTCATCGTGACGACGGCCCTGGGCGCGAGCGAGCTGTGGCACACGGACGGCACCCTCGCGGGCACGTCCCGGCTGACGCGGCTGCCTGCGGGCAGCGTGTACGGGCGGGCCACCGGGCTGGTGTCGCGCCAGGGCGCGCTGCTGACGGCGGCCGGGGACCCGTGGACGCCGCGAGCCCTGTGGCGCATGGAGCGGGATGAAGCGCCGCCGACCTTCGTGTGCCCCACCGCCCGGGACGTGGCCTCCAACCGGCCCGAGGGCACGCTGACGCAGAACCTGACCCCGGCGCTGGTGGGCTCCCCGTCCCAGGTGACGATCCGCACCACCCATCCGGACTACAGCCTGCTGCGGCTCAACCAGCCCACCCTGGTCATCCATCAGGCCGAGGACGCCACGGGCCGGCTCGCGTACTGCGCCACCTCCATGACGTCGCGGGACCTGACGGGGCCCGCCATCAACGGCTGCCCGACGGAGCTGACCCTGGGCACGCGCTCGCCGCAGGGACTCACGTTCTACTACCCGACCCCGAACATCCAGGATGAGACGAGCCCGGACGTGCTCGTCACCTACAGCCCGGAGAACGGCAGCGTGCTGCCCCTGGGCACCACCCGGGTGACGATGACGGCGAAGGACCGGTCGGGCAACGTCAGCACCTGCGCCTTCCCCGTCACCATCCGCGACGGCCAGGCGCCCACCGGGGCCTGCAAGGTGAGCGAGGTCCGCGTGGAGGCGGAAGGGCCCGAGGGCGCGCACGCGTACTGGCCGGCCCCCACGCCCACCGACACCATCTCCAGCCAGGTCAGCGTCCGCGGCTCGCACGCGTCCGGCGACCTGTTCCCGCTGGGCCTCACCCGCGTGGAGGTCATCAGCACCGACGAGTCGGGCAACAGCACCACCTGTGAGATCCAGGTCAGGGTGCGCGACTCGCGGCCGCCCCTGCTCACCTGCCCCCAGGACCAGACGCTGACCTCCGCGGTCATGACCGGCACGCGCGCGGAGTACCCGCTCGCCACCGCCGAGGACGCGGTCTCCGCGGCGGAGGTCTCCTACAGCCCCGTCTTGGGCACGCCGCTCGCGCCGGGCCTGCACTCGGTGCAGGTGACCGCCATCGACGCGGCCGGCAACGCGTCCCTCTGCAACTTCCACCTGACCGTGGAGTACGACCCGACGAGCGACATGCGGCAGGGCCTGGGCTGCTCGGTGGGCGGCGACGCGTCGTCCGCGGTGGGCTGGGCCGCGCTGCTCGCCCTCGCCTGGACGGTCAGCCGCCGTCTGAAGGACGGCAAGCCGCGCGCGTGAGCGGAGAGCCATGGCAGCGAGGGGGACTTCCGCTACAGTCCCTCGCGCCCCATGGACCTCAGCCTCTTCGTCGTCGGACTCGTGAAGGTCGTCCTCGGTGGCCTCGTGGCCGCGCTCGGCATCGGCCTGAGCATGCGCGGCCTGGGCCGCCTGCTGGACAGCCACCCCGTGGAGGAGCTGCGCAAGGGCAACATCGCCGCCGGCCTGGTGCACGCGACGAGCCTCGTGTCGCTGGGCCTGCTCGTGCAGCACGCGCTGAAGGCCACCAGTGACGCGGTGGACCTGGCGGTGCAGAACCCGCCCGTGTCCGCCGTCTCGGTGCTCCAGTTGCTGGGCCTGGCGCTGGTGCACGTGGGGCTCTCGCTCGCGGTGGGCGTGGCGGTGCTCGCCCTGGGCGTGCGGCTGTTCGACAAGATGACGCCCGGCATCGAGGAGCTGGAGGAGGTGCGCAAGGGCAACATCGCCGCCGCGCTCCTCCTGTGCGCCTTCCTGCTGGTCATCGCGCTGCTCACCGCGCCCGGCCTCCAGGCCGCGCTCAACGGCCTCATCCCCTTCCCGCAGCTCCCCACCGGCATGCTGCGCGCGCCCGCCTGAGCCACCATGGTCGCGCGCACCGGAATGACGCTGCTGTCGCTGGTGGGAGTGGGGGCCCTCGCCCTCATGAGCTGGGAGGGCGTGCCGGCGCGGAACGCGGGGCGGCTCGCGGAGGCGCCCCGGCCGGAGGTAGGGGCCCCCCCGGTGGATCCACAAGAGGCGCGCAAGGACCTGGGCGTGGTGCTGGTGCCGGAGGACACGCCGCCGGAGCGCGCGAAGGCCTATGACTGGCGCGTGGACGGCCTGGAGCCCGCCCGTCAGCAGCTGGCCTACGGGCTGGGCGAAGCGGTGGAGCGCGGACTGGAAGAGGCGCACCGCGACTACAGCGTGCGGCTGCGCTACCGCGCCATGGGCCCGGAGCGCTTCACCTACGTGGCGCCGCCGGGCTGCGGCACGGACATGCGCTGCATCTACGCGGAGCTGATGCGCAGCAACGCGGAGCCGGTGCGCGCGCTGGGCGAGCGCTTCGCCACCTCCATCCGCGAGCGCGACCTGGACGCGGTGCAGGCCACCGAGCTCATCCTCGGCTTCGTGCGCCGCATCCGCTACGAGCTGCCCGGCGACGAGCCCTTCGGCATCGTCCCGCCGGCGCTGGTGCCCGCGCAGGACCGGGGCGACTGCGATTCCAAGGCGGTGCTCGCGCTGATGCTGCTGCGGCAGGTGGGCGTGGACGCGGTGATGCTCTACTCGGACGCGCTCGCGCACGCGGCCATCGGCGTGGGGCTGCCCGGCACCGGCACCCGCATCTCCTTCGCGGGGCACGCGTACCAGTACGTGGAGCTCACCGCGGAGGGCTGGCCCCTGGGGATGATTCCTCCGCAGTACGACAAGCCGCAGCTGTGGCGGGTGCTGCCGCTGCCGGACGCCCCCGGCTGAGCGCTGGCGATTCGCGCCATTTGCCTGTATTCCTGCTCTGTCCTTTTTCCGGATGGAGGCAGGCACATGGAACGTTCACGGATGTGGATGACGGTGGGGCTGGTGGCGCTGGCCACCGGCTGTGGCGCGGCGGGAGACGCGGAGTCCCCCTCGGTGGTGGGGGTGGAGCAGGCGCTGGGGGCGTGCACGCACTCGGTGACGACGAATACGTACGACGGCCCGAACTACTGGGGCACGCTGGTGTTCAAGAACACGGGCACGGTGGCCATCGCCAACCCGGTCATCGCGCTCGACGTGCCCACGGGGGTGACGTGCGACGATGATCAACCCGGCTGGACGCACACGCAGTCGAACCGCACGTGCACCTTCACGCGCACGTCGTCGCTGACGGTGGCGGTGAACGCGTCGTACACGTTCAACTACTCCACGGACTCCAACACGTCCTTCACCGCGGCCAACGTGAAGGTCCAGTCCGACAGCTGCGGCGGCACGTCCCCCGGCGGCACGGGCCTCACCGCGAACCAGATGAAGGTGGCGGAGGCGCTCACGAGCATCTGGGAGAACGACACGCCCACGCTGGACTACGCCTACTCGGAGAACATCGGCGACGGGCGCGGCTACACCAACGGGCGCGCGGGCTTCTGCACCGGCACGGGCGACGCCATCCAGGTGGTGCAGTGCTACCGGGCCCTGCGCACGGAGGCCAATGGCAACCGCCTGGCGAAGTACTGGAACGGCCTCACCGTCATCAACAACCGCTTCCTGTCCACCGGCGAGGACCAGGCGTCCACGGCGGAGCTGGATGCCGTGGGCAACTGGACGGCGGACTGGGCGGCCAGCTTCAACACCGCCGCCACGAAGGCGGACTTCAAGCAGTGCCAGGACCAGGTGAGCGACGCGCTCTACTACACGCCCACCATCAACGAGGCCGCCAAGTGGGGCCTCACCCAGGCGCTCACCAAGGCCGCGCTGTACGACGCGTCCATCAACCACGGCTTCGACGGCATGAAGGACCTCATCCGCCAGGCCAACACCGCCCTGGGCAACAGCGGCCAGGTGGCGCCGGTGATTGGCTACAACGGCATCACGGAGACGGCGTGGCTCCAGAAGTTCCTGGAGAAGCGCCGCGACGTGCTGGCGGGGGACTCCACCTGGGTGGACGCGGTGGACCGCGTGGCCGCGTACGAGAAGCAGCGTCGCCGTGGCAACTGGGACCTGGGCACCGCCCTGCGCAACGACGTGCGCGCCCGCGACTGCTGGACGACGGCCTACCCGGCGAGCGGCTACACCGTGCGCAACATCAACCCGGACGGCACCTGGAGCACGCCGGCCTCGTACACGTACTCCTGCCAGTAGGACGACAGGACAGTCCCGCACACGGGCCGTGACGCCGGGCGCCCCGGGGTGGCATGACCCGGGGCCATGGCCCGTGACGTCTCGTTCTTCGACAAGCTCGCCTCGCTCCTCGCCCAGGAGCGCGAGGCCGAGAAGGCCCGCACGACCGCGCTTGCCCAGGGGCTCTCCCTGCGCGAGCGCGAGGAGCAGGGCCTGTCCGTGCTGGACCTGGAGACCGTCGAGGAGGAGGTGGGCCTGGGCGGCCGCATCCTCCTCACGCTCGCCCGCGCGGACCGGGGAAGGCTGCCCACGCGCCTGTCCAACGGCGACTTCGTGGCGGTGCTGCCCCGCCGCGCGGAGGTGAAGGACCCGGCGAAGGCGCTCGTGTCGCGCGCCACCTCCACCCGCATCCAGCTCGCCTTCGACCGCGAGCCGCCCGCGTACATCTCCGAAGGCCTGCTGCGCCTGGACGTCGTCCCCAACGACGTCACCTACGAGCGCGTGCGCGCGGGCCTCCAGCGCGTGAAGGCGATGGACAAGGGCCAGGAGCGCCACAAGCGCGAGGTGCTCCTGGGCAACGAGCCCCCGCGCTTCGACAACACGAAGGACTTCACCCCCACCC
>NZ_RAVW01000528.1 GCF_003611585.1 Corallococcus exercitus
GGGTGGTGCAGTAGGATGCGGTGGGCCCACACGGGCGGGAGGCACGGTGTCACCGGGCGGAGTGCTCGACGTCGGACAGCAGGCCCTGGCCACCGAGGCCGCCGCCGACCCGCGTCGCGAGGCCGCCCGCCGCGAGGAACAGGCGCTGCTCGTCCGGCTGCGGCGCGGGGACCCGGAGGCCTTCGAGTCCCTGGTGCGCGAACACCAGGACCGCCTCTACGACTTCTGCTTCCGCATGGTGGGCGACCGCGAGGAGGCCCACGACCTGGTGCAGGAGATCTTCGTCAGCGTGCACCAGAACGTCCGGCGCTTCCGCGAGGACGCGCGGCTGTCCACGTGGCTGTTCCGCATCTCCAAGAACCACTGCCTCAACCGGCTGAAGTACCTCCAGCGCCGGGGGCGCGGCCGCTCGGACGTCTACGACGAGACGAGCGCCGCAGCCATCGCGGAGGGCGGGGGAGCCCCGCCGCAGCCGGACGCCGCCCTGGACGCGGCGCGCGAGCGGGCCCGGGTGCAGCGGGCCATTTCCCAACTGGACCCGGATGCGCGCATGCTGGTGGCGCTGCGCGACATCGAGGGCCTGAGCTACGACGAGATTGTCGACATCACCGAGCTGCCCGAGGGGACCGTGAAGAGCCGGCTCCACCGGGCACGCGAGAAGCTGGCGGACCTGCTGGGGCGCTTCGAACCATGAGCGGCGGCGGGTGGAGGTCAACGGACGTGGAACCGCGTTTGGATCACCGTGAGGCGAGGGCGCTTTTCCTGGCGCTCGCTGACGAACAGCTGCCCGCCCCCCAGGAGCAGGCGGTGCGCAGCCACCTGGACGGCTGCGAGGAGTGCCGCCAGGGGTGGGACCGGTACGCCCGCACCGTGGAGCGCGTGCGCTCGGTGGAGCGGGAGAAGGCTCCGCCCGCGCTCGCGTCGCTCGTGGCCAGCCGCGTGCGCCGCCAGCGCCGCTTTGGCCTGAAGGGCCTGCACCTGGCCCATGCCCAGCACCGCTTCCCGGTGGAGATCCTCATCCCGCTGCTCCTGGCCGCGGCGGTAGGCGCATTTCTTTTGATGTCATCCTGAAGCAGAACGGCCTCCCTGATGCGTTGCGTCCCGGGGGCCGCTTGGCTAGCGTGCCGCGCCTTTCACGAGAGCGCGTCATGGCCGAGACCGATAACAAGACCCCCCCAGGTGAGAAGAGCGGCGAAGCGGCGGATCTCGGCTCCAAGGAGCAGGAGATCTACCAGCAGCGGTTGGACAAGGCCGCGAAGTGGCGCGAGGCCGGGTTCAACCCCTACGGCAACGGCTACGCCCCCAAGCACCGGGCCGCGGACATCCTGGCCACGCACGCGAACCACTCCATGGAGGACCTGGAGAAGGACGCCCCCGTCTACGACGTCGCCGGCCGCATCGTGGCCATGCGCTCGTTCGGCAAGGCCGCGTTCATCAAGCTGCGCGACCGCACCGGGGAGATCCAGGCGCACGTGAAGAAGGACGCGCTGGGGGACCTCTATGAGGTCTTCAAGCAGTGCGACCTGGGTGACTTCGTCGCGGTGGAAGGCCCCATCTTCCGCAGCAAGACGGGCGAATTGTCCCTGTCCGCCACGAAGTTCGTGCCCCTCACCAAGTCCCTGCGCCCCATGCCGGAGAAGTGGCACGGCCTCACGGACGTGGAGATCCGCTACCGCCAGCGCTACCTGGACCTCGTCTCCAACCCGGACGTGAAGCAGGTCTTCCTCAAGCGCAGCAAGCTGGTGAGCTTCATCCGGAACTTCCTCGACGGGCGGGACTTCGTCGAGGTGGAGACGCCGATGATGCACCCGCTGGTGTCGGGCGCGGCGGCGCGGCCGTTCGTCACGCACCACAACACGTACGACATCGACCTCTTCATGCGCATCGCGCCCGAGCTCTATTTGAAGCGGCTCGTGGTGGGCGGCATGGAGCGCGTCTACGAAATCAACCGCAACTTCCGCAACGAGGGCGTGAGCACCCGGCACAACCCGGAGTTCACGATGCTGGAGTTCTATCAGGCGTACGCCACGTACGAGGACCTGATGAACCTCACGGAGGAGATGCTCTCGGAGGCCTCCCGCCACGTCACCGGCGACTCCAAGGTGAAGTACGGCGAGCACACCATCGACTTCGGCAAGGGCTGGAAGCGCATCCCCATGCCAGAGGCCATCCGCGAGGCTGTCCCCGGCCTGTCCGACAAGGACATGGTGGACGTGGACCGCCTGCGTCACGAACTGCTCAAGACGGTGCACTCGGAGGTGGAGCGCCGCGCCGTGGACGCCATGAACCACGGCGAGCTGGTGGGCGCCCTCTTCGAGGCCCACGTCGAGCACACGCTCATCCATCCCACCTTCATCACCCAGTATCCCACCGCCGTCTCCCCGCTCGCCCGCCGCAACGACCAGAACCCGGAAATCACGGACCGGTTCGAGCTCTTCGTCGCGGGCCGGGAAATCGCCAACGCCTTCTCCGAATTGAACGACCCCCTGGACCAGAAGGGCCGCTTCCAGGCCCAGCTGGACGCGAAGCAGCGGGGCCAGCAGGAGACGATGGACTACGACGAGGACTACATCCGCGCCCTGGAACACGGCATGCCGCCCACGGCCGGTGAGGGCATCGGGATTGATCGCGTCGCCATGTTGTTCACGGACGCCGCCAGCATTCGTGACGTGATTCTCTTCCCCCTCCTCAAGCCGCTGGCGAAGTAGCCACGAGGCCTCGTGCACCCCGCCGAACGGCAGACCGACTATCGCTGGCCCCTCCTGTGGACCGGCGCCCTCGTGGCCCTCGTGGGAGCCATCCTCCTGGGGGTGGCCATCTCCGAGTCCGAGGCGTGGGCCGAGGTGGCCGGCGCCCTGGGCCTCTCCTTCGTGGGGTGGGGCGGGCTCATCCAGTCCTTCGACGCCGGGGCGCTCGCCCTGGGCGCCCAGAAGACCGCGGCCGTGGCCGGCCCCAAGGCGCTCGTCGCCGGGACGCTCGTCTGGCTGGCGGGCTGGGGCCTCATCGCCGCCGGCATCCGCCGCGCGCCGGCCTCTGGTGAAGGGCCCAGCCCCGCCGCGGGTGCGCCCCTGTACCCGCGCCTGGCTCGCTACCGGGACTTCTACTGGAGCACGCTGGGCGCCTACGGCGGCGGCATCCTCCTGGCGGAACTGGTCCTGCTGCTGCTGCAGACCGTCCTCTCCAGCGGCGTGCCGTCCGACCTTGGCGGCGCGGCGCGCGAGGCAAGCGGGGGCCTGTCCCTGCCCCCCACCATCGCCTTCGCCATCGCGTTCATCGTGAGCATGGCCGTGGCGTTCGCGTCCGGCTTCGTGGGCGCGTCCCGGGCGCAGCGGCTGTCGTTCCCGGAAGCCACCATCGGCGTGTTCTACCTGGGCCTGCCGGTGCCCATCCTCCTGTCGCTGATGGAGCGCGTGCCGTCGCTGCAGCTCGCGCTGGGCTACCGACTGCGGGAGGTGACGTACGTCGCGGGGCTCATCGGCCGGCCGGAGCTGGCGTACTGGCTCGTCTTCGCCGCGCTGGTGCTGGCGCTCATCCTGGGCATCAACACGGGCTTCATCGCGGCGGGCAGCGGCCGGGTGGACCTGCGGCTGGGCTTCGAGCTGTTCGTCGCGCGCCGGCACGTGGCGGTGTTCCGCCCGTCGCTGCTCCTGGGCGCGCTCGCGGTGCTGATGTTCGGCATCATCCCGCCGCTCATCGTCTACTTCATCATCCGCGGGGCGGAGGCCGCCGTGGAGCGCACGCGAGTGAGGGCCCTGGGCCTGGCGGATCCGCTCGCCGCCGCGTCCGCGCAGCACCGGATGAAGCTGCACGAACAGTCCCCCACCATGATGATGACCGCGCTGTCGGTGGGCGGCGTGGGCGTGGGCGTGATGGCGCTCATCATCGTGCTCAGCGTGATGAGCGGCTTCGAGGCCGACCTCCAGCAGAAGATCCTGGGCACCAACGCGCACGCCGTGGTGTCCCGCTACGCCGGGGACCTGCCGGACTACGACAAGGTGATGCAGCAGGTGAAGCGCGTGCCCGGCGTGGTGGGCCAGACGCCCTTCATCATCAACCAGGTGATGATCGCCTCCGAGGGCAACGTCGACGGCGTCATCATCAAGGGCATCGACCCGAAGTCGGTCGGCTCGGTGACGGACCTGCCGCAGAACATCCTGCCCGGCGGCGACCTGGAGCACCTGGAGCACCCCGCGAAGATCCTCCCCAGCAGCGCGGTGGAGGACGCGGAAGGCAAGAAGGACGCGGAGGAAGACCCCATCATCGGCAAGGCCACCAAGCCCGCGAAGCCCACGGTGCTGCCGGGCATCATCATCGGCCGCGAGCTGGCCGCCTCCCTGCGCGTGGTGGTGGGGGACCGGGTGAACGTCGTCTCGCCGCTCGGCACGGAGCTGGGCCCCACGGGTCCCATCCCCAAGAGCCGCGCGTTCCGGGTGGCGGGCGTCTTCTACTCGGGCATGTACGAGTACGACTCCAAGTTCGTCTACATCCTGCTCAAGGAAGCGCAGGACTTCTTCGCCGTGAAGGGCGCCACCGGCATCGAATTGAAGGTGGCGGATATCGACGATGCGCGCCGCATCTCCAACCAGGTGGTGCGCGTGCTGGGCGGCTATCCCTACCGCGCGCGCGACTGGGGGGAGATGAACAAGAACCTCTTCTCCGCGCTGCGCCTGGAGAAGCTGGTGATGGGCATCATCCTGTCCATCATCATCATCGTCGCCGCGGGCCTCATCGTCGCCACGGTCATCATGCTGGTGCTGGAGAAGCGGAAGGAGATCTCCGTGCTCAAGGCGCTGGGCGTCCCGGACGGCGGCATCGTGAAGATCTTCCTCGCCGAAGGGCTCCAGATTGGCGTGGCCGGCGGAGTGCTGGGCCTGTTCTCCGGCCTCGCCTGGTGCATCTTCATCGAGAAGGTCGGCATCAAGCTGGACCCCGAGGTCTATTACATCCCCGCGCTGCCGGTGCGCATCGAACCGGTGCAGACAGCGCTGGCGGTGGTCATCGCGGTGCTCGTCACCTACCTGGCGTCCATCTACCCGGCCCTCAAGGCGAGCAGCGTGGAACCGGTGGAAGGTCTGAAGGCGGAGTAGCCATGGCGCTGTTGTCCATCCGCAACGTCTTCAAGAGCTACTTCCTGCACGGCAAGCGCATTGACGTGCTGCGCGGCGTGTCGCTGGACATCCAGTCCGGTGAGCTCGTCTCCATGATTGGCGCGTCCGGCGCGGGCAAGAGCACCTTCTTGCACGTGCTGGGCACGCTGGATGCTCCTGCCGCCGGTGAAGTCCTCTTCGACGGCCGGTCCGTCTTCTCCATGAACGACGCGGAGATCGCCGAGTTCCGCAACCGCACCATCGGCTTCGTCTTCCAGAGCCACTACCTGCTGCCGGAGTTCACCGCGCTGGAGAACGTGGCCATGCCCGCGCTCATCCAGCGCAAGGACCGCGGCCCCGCCTATGACTATGCCCGCGAGCTCCTGGAGCGCGTGGGCCTGGGCAGCCGCGTGGACCACCGCCCCGGAGAGCTGTCCGGCGGCGAGGCCCAGCGCGTGGCCCTGGCGCGCGCCCTGGTGCTCAAGCCCGCGGTGCTGCTCGCGGACGAGCCCACCGGTAACCTGGACCCGACGACGGGCGAGGGCATCCACCAGCTGCTCCGGGACGTCAACCGGGACCTGGGCATCACCGCCGTCGTCGTGACGCACAACGAGACGCTTGCTCGCTCCATGCCCCGCCGCCTGAGACTGGCCGGCGGGCAGGTGTCGGAGGCCTGATGGCCGCTCGCTTTTGGATTGAGGGGGCCTCCCCCCATCCCGTACATTGCCCCGCCTTTTCCTGGCCGGACTGCACTTGAGGCTCACCGTTCTGCGCAAGTCATTGCTCCCGCTGCTGGCGGTCGCCCTGTGGGCGCTCGGGCCGGTTCCTGCCCACGCCCAGGTGGCCGTGGACGCGGGCTCACCCGCCGTCGTCCCTCCGTCCACC
>NZ_RAVW01000529.1 GCF_003611585.1 Corallococcus exercitus
AGATGTGTATAAGAGCCAGGCCCCGTGCTAGGGTCGGGACCCGGTCAGGAGACGCGACATGAGCCACGACGAATCCCGCGCGCGGAAGATCCAGACAGCCCTTGAAGGGAACGATGAGTTCAGCACCTTTTCCATCGACCCGGACATCAAGAAGCTGAAGATGAAGCTGGACCTCCAGTCCCAGGCGCAGCAGCAGCATTCCGGCCGCCCGGAGACCGCGCCCAAGTCGGGCATGTTCATGCGGCTGTTCCACAAGATGTTCCGGGGTTGAGGGGCACGATGGCGAAGGAGTCCTACCGCGCGCAGTGGGAACGCTCGCGGGCGTATCTGGAGACAGGGGACCTGGGGCTCGCGCTCCAGGAGCTGCGGGACGCGCTGACGTTCGCGCCGGACGACGCGGTCCTCTGGGAGGAGATCTTCAACCTGTCGCTGCTCGGGGGCCTCACGCAGAACGCCCTGGCCGCCGCGCTGCGGCTGCGGAAGCTGGAGCCGGAGAACCCCAACTTCATCGGCCTGCACGCCATGGCCGCGCTGCTCGCCGGCAAGCTGGCGGAGGCCCTGCCCCTCTTCGAGGAGGTGCTCCAGCGCGACCCGGAGTCGGTGGAGGCCCGCCGGCAGCTCGCGCGGGCGCTGGACGTCGCGGGCCAGCGCGGCCGGGTGCGCACGCTCCTGGAAGAGGCCGTCGCGCGGGCGCCCACGGACACGGGCGCGCCCAATGACCTGGCGGTGCACTACCTGGAGCACGTGCCGCAGGAGGGCCCGGCGCTCGCGGCCAGCGTCCTGGCCCCGGTGCTGGAGGCGCACCCCGAGGACCCCACCACGCACTTCAACCTGGCGCTGGCGCTGCGCCTGGGGGAGCCGGCGAAGGCCCGCCACCACGCGGAGCAGGTCCTCCAGGGCGGTGACAAGGAGCTGCGCACGAAGGCCCAGCAGCTGCTGACAATGATTCCGGCGTGAGCTCGGGTCAGGATGCGCCGGGCACCCGCGTCCCGGCGCCATGGATTTCCAGAGACAGACCCTGAAGACCCCCGGCGCCGTGTCCTCCCTGTGCTGGAGCGGCGACGCGCTGGTGGACCCGGTGGGCGGAATGGTGCGCTACGGCCTGGACGGCGGCACCGATGACCCGCATGTCCGTTACGCCTACCGCTTCGACCGCGCGGTGATGTCCCCGGACGGCCGCTACAGCGTGCTGTACGAATCGCTGGGGACGGCGGGGCTGCTGCTCGAAGGCACGCGCGTGGTGCGGCAGCTCATGCGCGACTTCTATCAGGCGCACGTCCACGACTACCCCGTGGCCCTGCACACGCTGCCTGGCGGACGCACGCTGCTGGCGCACTGCCCGGAGTCGTACTGCGTGGTGGAGTTGGAGGACGCCGCCACGGGCGAGCGCCTCACGAAGCGCGACAACACGCCCGCGGACATCTTCCACTCGCGGCTCCAGTTCAGCCCGGACGGGCGCTACCTGGCGAGCGCGGGGTGGATCTGGCACCCGGTGGACGCGGCGTCGGTGTTCGACGTGCCCCGCGCGCTGGAGGAGCCCGCGTCGCTGGACAGCGCGGCGCTGATGGAGGGCGTGGAGGGCGGCATCTTCCTCACGTCCGTGGCCTTCGGCGCGCGGGACACGCTCGTGTTCGTCCGCCTGGAGGAGTCCCGCGACGAGGCCTCGTTCTTCCTGGGCACGTACTCGCTCGCGGAGAAGAAGGTGCTGTCGGAGGTGGAGCTGGAGGAGCCCGCGGGCCCGCTGATGGTCGTGGACGCGGAGCACGTGGTGGACTTCTTCGGCCACCCGAAGCTCGTGTCCCGCGCCACCGGCCGCGTGGTGCAGCGCTGGGAGGACCTGGACACGGGGAAGGTGCTGGCCAGCATCCGCCACCACCTGCCGCCCCCGCCGCACTTCGCGATGGACGCCGCGCACCGCCGCTTCGCCGTGGGCACGCCGAGCGGCATCGAGGTCGTCACGCTCGCGGCTCAGTAGGGCTTCTCGCCCACCCAGTTGCCCGGCGGCGCGTAGTTGCACACCCAGAGCTGCCACGTCTTCACGTTCCCACCGAAAGGCGAGTTCTTCGTGCACAGCCGCGTCGCGCAGCCCACCGCCTTCGTGGTGCGCCACACCACCTGCGTGTAGTGGCCGCACATCTTCCCGGCCTTGCACTTGCCGGACGCGTAGTCGTAGTCGGCGGACTCGTCCGCCCAGCCCTTCACCACCTGCGCGGTGTTCCAGGTGTCCGGCGTCGCGGCGGCCAGGTTCTCTCCGAAGGTGCCCCGGTCCGGGTTGTGCTCGAAGCGGCACTCCTTCACGTACGACTCCGCCTTGCGCGCCGCCTCGTCGGACCAGGTGAGCGCGGGCAGCGCCGGCTTCGGCGTGGGACGCGAGGCCTTCGCCCGCGCCTCGTTGTGCGCGGCCACCATGTCCCGCTTCAGCTCCGCGGCGGAGGGCAGCGGCTTGCGCGTGCCCTCCGGAGGCGCGGGCGTGGCCGAGGGGACCTTGCGCGCGGCGGCGTTGGCCGCGGCCTGCTTCGTGGAAGAGGACACCGGACGCTGCGCGCTCGCGCTGGAGCCACAGCCGAGCAACGGGGCCAGCAGCAACACGGCGAGCCCGCGACGGAACACAGGAAGAGCCATGCGCGGAATCATTCCGCATGCGCGCCTCGCGTGCAGCCGAACTGAGCGGGGCAGGCGGCCCCCGGGGTGCCCGAGCGCCTTCCTGCCCTACACGCCCAGGCCGGGCAGGGACCCCGTGCCGTCGTCGCCGAAGGTCGTCGTGGGCACGCCGAACATGTTCAGCAGCGCGATGTAGAGGTTCGCCAGCGGTTGGCCGGGGTAGCGCACGTGCCGTCCCGGAGCGATGGCGCCGCCCGCGCGGCCCGCGAGCAGGATGGGCAGGTTCTTGTGCTCGTGCATGTTGCCGTCGGCGATCTCACTGGAGAAGTACACGGCGCTGTGGTCCAGCAGCGTCCCGCCCTCCTCCAGCACGCCCTTCATGCGCTGGAGGAGGTACGCGTACTGCTCCACCTCCCACTTGTCGATTTTGGCCAGCGCGTCGTAGTTGGCCTGGGCCCGCTGGTGGTGCGAGTACGCGTGGTGCTCGCCGGACAGCCCCAGGAACGAATACACGCGCTGGCTGCGCGCGTTGCCCAGCATGAAGGTGCACGTGCGGGTCAGGTCGCACTGGAACGCGAGCACGATGAGGTCCAGCATCGCCTTCGTCTTCTCGCGCACGTCCTCGCTGTCCACGGGCGTCACGGCGGTGCCGCACGCGGGGCCCGCGCCGTCCATCGCGTTCACGCGCAGCTCCAGCTCGCGCACGCCGGTGAAGTACTCGTCCAGCTTGCGCTTGTCGGTGGTGCCCAGCTTCCCCTGGAGCGACTTCGCGTCGTCGCGCACGGCGTCGATGATGCTCAGGCCGTACGCCTTGCGCTTCGCCAGCTCCTCCTGCGTGACGTTCGGGTCGAAGTCCGCGAACAGCCGCTCGAAGGCCGCGCGGGGCTTCGTCTCCTTGGGCACGGGCGTGGACGGCCCCGCCCACGCGATGTTGTTCGCGTAGGGGCACGCGTAGCCGGAGTCGCAGTTGCCAATGCCCCGGCCCTGGTCGATGCCCAGCTCCAGCGACGGGTAGCGTGTGTGCTTGCCCACCGCGTTCGCCAGCACCTGGTCCATGGAGACGCCGGTGCGGATGTTGGTGCCCTCCGTCTTGCGCGCCTTCACGCAGGACAGGAACGCGGCCGTCGCGGCGGCGTGGTGGCCGTCGCCGTCCGGCCTGCCGGGCAGGTTGTCCAGCCCGCTCAGCACCAGCACGTCCCCCTTCACCGGCGCCAGCGACGCGAGCGTGGGCGTCAGCGAGTAGTCCGCGCCCTCGCCGCCGGGCGTCCACTTGGGCATGTGGATGCCGCAGGGCGTGTAGAAGGCCACGAAGCGGCGCGGGGCCGGCGTGGCGGCGCGGGCCGTGCGCGGGCGCATGACGTCCAGGAGGGGCAGCGCCATCAGCGCGCCCATGCCGCGCAGGAGCGTGCGGCGGGACAGGACAGGGGTGCGGTTCATGGCTTCGGTGCCTCCGCCTCGCCGCGCCGCCGCAGGAACGCGTCGCTGCGGACGATGGCGAGGATGTAGTCGGTGAGGCGGCCGCCCCGGCCTTCCGCCTGCTGGGAGATGTCGCGCACGGTGCAGCGGTCCTCTTCCTCCGCGCCACGCCCGAGCGCGTAGGTGAGCAGGTGGCGCGTCATGCACGCGGACAGGTCCGGGTCCTCTTTCACCACCGCGCGCAGCTCCACCACGCCCTGGAACGTCTTGCCCCCGGGCAGCTCGCCGCTGGCGTCCACCGCCGCGCCGCCTTCCTCCTTCGTGCGCCAGCGGCCCACCGGGTCGAAGTTCTCCATGCCGAAGCCCAGCGGATCCATCAGCGTGTGACAGCCCGAACAGCCCGGGTTCGCGCGGTGCTCCGCCATGCGCGCCTTGATGTTCAGCGTGGGGTCCACCGCCGGGGCCAGCCCGCCCGCGTCGGGCGGTGGCGGGGGCGGTGCCTTGCACAGCAGCTGCTCCAGCACCCAGACGCCGCGCTTCACCGGCGACGTGCGGTCCGGGTTGGCGGTGACGGTGAGCAGCGAGCCCTTCCCGAAGAGCCCCGCGCGCTCCGGGTGGTCCGTCAGCTCCACGCGCGTCATCGCGGTGGTGCCCGGCTTGGGCAGACCGTAGTGCGTGGCCAGCCGGTCGTTCACGTAGGTGAAGGGCGCGTCCAGCAGGTCCTTGAGGCGCTGGTCGCCGGTGACGAACTCCTGGAAGACCAGCTGCATCTCCTGGCGCATGGCCTCGCGCAGCGGCTCGTCGAAGCCGTAGCGCGACACCGGCTGGGCGAAGTCCAATGCGCGCGTGTAGAGCCACTGGCCCGCGAAGTTGTCCACCAGCGCGTGGGCCTTGGGGTCCGCCAGCATGCGCCGCACCTGCGCCTCCAGCACCTCCGGCTCGTGCAGGTGGCCGCCCTCCGCCACCTGCAACAGCGCCTCGTCCGGCATGCTGCTCCAGAGGAAGTAGGACAGGCGGCTCGCCAGCTCCAGGTCGCTCACGGCGTGCGGCGCGGTGGACGTGGGGGCCGGGTCCAGCTCCACGCGGAAGAGGAAGTGGGGCGACACCAGCACCGCGCGCAGCGCCAGCTTCACGCCCACCTCCGGCGCGTCACCGTGCTGCCGGGCCAGCGTGACGAACGCGACCAGCCGCTCCACCTCCTCGGCGGTGACGGGCCGGCGCCAGGCGCGGCGCGCGAAGGTCTTCAGCAGTTCACGCGCGCACGGCTCCGGCTGGACGGGGTCCAGCACGCAGGCGCCGAACGCGCCCCGCGCCCACGCGGCCTCCACCAGCGCCTGCGCCGCGTGCGAGTACTTCTCCATCAGCAGCGGGGACATGCTGAGCACGTCCGCGTTGTTGTCGAAGCCGAAGCCGTGGTCGTCCGGCGGGAAGTCGCTCGCGGGTGAGCCCGTGTCGCCCAGGAGGTCGCGCACGGTGTTGTCGTACTCCGCGCGGTTGAGGCGGTGCAGCGTGACGCGGCCCGGGTCGCGCGCCGCCGAACGGCACTGCGCGTCCTGCGGATCCGTGGCGCCGGGCGCGTCCGGCCCTGGCAGCACCCGCGCCTTGGGAGGAGACCCGTTGCAGCTCGCGGCTAGCACCACCGCCGCCGCGAGGCCCATCCTCCGCCATCTCCGACCGCAGGCCGTCACCGCGTGCACGCCTCCTCCGGGCCTCGAAAGGGCCCCGGTGGACGCGCTTCAAAGCAAGACCCTCACCAGCGCCCGCGTGACGACAGGCCGACGCCAGGCTCCGTCCCCGGGGCCGGGATGGGCACGCGCGGGGGACAGGGT
>NZ_RAVW01000052.1 GCF_003611585.1 Corallococcus exercitus
GGTGATGACGCCCACGACGCGACCGGTGACGCCGCCTCCGCCCGCGCCGGCTCCCACGCCGCCTCCGCCCGCGCCCGTCCGGCGCCCCGTGGCCGCCCCCGCGCCCTCGTACTCGAGCGCCGAGTTCGTGGGCCTGGAGCGCCGCTCGGACGACCGGCTGCACGCGGACGTTCGGGTGACGATGAAGAACACGGGCATCTTCACCGACCACCGCATCATCAACCTGTCGTCAGGGGGTCTGTTCATCGGAACGGACCGGCCGCTGCGGCTGGGGACGCAGGTGGAGCTGACGCTGCGCTTCGATGATCCGGAGCGGGTGATGACCCTGCGCAGCTCCGTCATCTGGGAGAACTCCCTGGATGACGGCAAGAACCCCCGGGGCTACGGCTTGCGCCTGAGCGCGTTGCGCGCGGAGGAGCGGGACTTCATCCAGCAGTACGTCCGCCGCACCAAGAAGCCCTGACTAGAGCAACTGGCCCAGGAAGACCGCGCCCATCGCCACGAAGGCCACCCACACGGCCATGACGGACTTCAACTCCAGGTCCCTGCGGTCCAACACGTTCGCGAAGTTCATGGTGCCTCTCCAGTGATCAACGCCTTCACCCTTCCTTACGGCGCACCCGCGCGGCGATTGCCTCCAGGCCCCGGCCCCACTTCTGGCACCGGGCATCCGGCCAGGGGAGCGGAGGTCCCCGGGCGGTGGATCACCGGGCCGGTGCGGCGATGAGCGACCGCGACCCGCCGGGCACGCTGGACGGCCTGCTGCCCACGCTGCCGGTGCCCCTGTTCGTCATCCGGGGCGACCGCCTGGTGTTCGCCAACACCGCGCTGCGCACGCTGCTGGGCCTGCCCGAGGACGGGCTGCCGTCGCTGCTGGAGCTCACCGCCCGCTTCGGACCGGACGAGCGCTCCTGGGTGGAGCCCCTGCGCGAGGCGCTGGCGCGCGGCGAGCAGCCCATGCAGGTGCAGCCCGCGTTCGTGCGCATGCGGGGCGCGGACGGACGCCAGCACCTGCTCGCCCCGCTCACCGCGCCGGGCCGCGTGCCGGAGGAGCGGCTGGTGCTGCTGCTGGACGCGGAGGGCGGGGACGCGGTGCGCAGGCTGTCCACCATGCTGGTGTCCACCGCGGCGGAGCTCTTGCGCTGCCGTGACGAGACGCAGGTGCTGGAGCTGGCGGTGGAGGCCGTGCACCGGCAGGGCTTCTACGTCTCCGTGATGCTGCTGGAGGGCGACTTCCTGCGCCACGGGCCCATGCGCCAGGAGCCGGAGAGCGTGGCCGCCGCGGAGCAACTCTACGGGCAGAGCGTGCACGCGGTGCGCTTCCCCCGCTCCGGGATGCCGCACCTGGCGGAGGTGCTCACCCGCCGCCGGGCGGCGTTCCATCCGGACGCGTTCAGCATGGCGCGGCGGCTGCACACGCCCGAGGTGGCGGACAACATCCAGCGCATCTACCCGCCGGGCTCACGCGCGCTGGACGCGCCCATCTTCGTGGAGGACGAGCCCTTCGGCGTGCTGGCGGTGCAGTCCCCCACGCTGACGCCCGCGAACGCGGGGGCGCTGGAGCTGTTCGCGCAGCTCATTGGCAGCGCGCTGGAGAACGTGCGGCACCACCGGGCGGCGGAGGCGCGGCTCGCGGAGGTGTCCCGCCTGCAGAACGAGCTCATCGCCAGCGAAAGGCTGACGGTGCTGGGTGAGGCGGCGGGCGTCGTGGCCCACGAGGTGCGCAATCCCCTGGGCGCCATCCTCAACACGGTGGCGGTGCTCAAGCGCGAATCCCGCCTGGGGCCCGCGGGCGCCTCCGCGGTGGAGATGCTGGAGGAGGAGGCCATCCGGCTGGAGGACATCGTGCGCGACCTGCTGGACACGGTGCGCCCGCTGGAGCCCCGGCCGCGCCCCGTCTCGCTGGGCGAGCTGGTGCACCGCGCGCTGGGGCAGCTGGTCCACGGCCGCGAGGAGCTGCCCGCGCCGCGCGTGCTGTTCGACGAGGCGCCGGACGTGCCGGACCTCCCCGGCGACGAGACGCTGCTCCAGCTGGCCGTGACGCACCTGATGCGCAACGCCATCCAGGCCTCGCCGCGCGGGGGCACGGTGCGCGTGGCGGTGCGCCGCGTGCCGGAAGGCGTGTCGCTGAGCGTGGAGGACGAGGGCCCGGGCATCGCCGGGTTGGATCCGCAGCGCGTCTTCGAGCCCTTCTTCCTCACGCGCGCCAACGGCCGCGGCCTGGGGCTGGCCATCGTGCGGCGCGTGGTGCTGGCGCACGGGGGCAAGGTGCGCGCGGGCGCCCGGCCCGAGGGCGGCGCGCGCTTCGAGCTGGTGCTGCCGCTGTAGCTAGGGAGCCAGGGGGCCCGCCAGCAACAGCAGACAGCGAAGGCCGCCGTTCTTCACGTTGAGCTGCCGCGCGCCCTTCAGCCCCAGCGACGCCACCAGCTTCGGCTCCTCGGGGACGATGAGCGCCTTGCGCCACTCGCGGAACGCGCCGTTCAGCGTCGCGCCCAGCGCGCGGTAGAGCTCCGGCAGGTCCTCCGCCTCGCCCACGCGCTTGCCGTAGGGCGGGTTGGCCACCACCAGCCCGGGGGCATCCGGAGGTGCCTTCAGCGTGCGCAGGTCGTGCCGCTCCAGCGCCAGCGTCACGCCCGCGCGCTTCGCGTTGCGCCGCGCCGTGCCCAGCGCGCCCGCGTTGAGGTCATACCCGCGAATGGGCGCGCGAGGCTCCGCCAGCGCCTCGGCTTCCGCCTCCGCGCGACGGCGCGCCCAGGCCTGCGAATCGAAGGACGGGAAGGACTGGAACGCGAACGTGCGCAGCATGCCCGGCGGCCGGCGCTGGGACAGCCACGCGCCCTCCACCAGGAACGTGCCCGAGCCGCACATCGGATCCACCAGCGGCACGTCGCCCGCGTAGCCCGCGAGCCGCAGGATGCCCGCGGCCAGCGTCTCTCGCAGGGGCGCGCGGCCCACCTCCTGCCGGTAGCCGCGCTGGTACAGGGGCGCTCCGGACGTGTCCACGCTCACCGTCCAGCGCTCTCCGTCGCCGCGCACCAGCAGCGTGAGCCCCGGCCCCCCGTCCTCATCATCCAGGTATCCCGCGGCCGCCACCTCGCGCTGATTCCAGGCCACGGCCGCGGACTCCAGCACCACGGCCGGGCCCGGGGCCACGGAGCGGTGCAGCGTCACCGACATCCGCAGCGGCACCTTGCCGTCCCAGACGTCCGCCATGGGCAGCGCTTCCAGCCCGCGCACCAGCGCGTCCGCGGTGGGCGCCGTGAAGGTGCCCAGGCGCAGGAGCACGCGGCTGGCGGTGCGCAGGTGCAGGTTCGCCGTCTGGTGCAGGCCGGGCGGGCCCTCGCACTCGATGCCGCCCTCCGCGCGCCGGAACGGCAGGCCGCGCTCGCGCGCCTCCGCCTCCAGCGCGGGCTCCAGCCCGGGCAGCGTGGACACGTAGACCGTCTCTTCGCCCGTCCGGGCTCGCGCGTCCATCACGCGGGCCGCGTCCTCGCGGTGGGGGCGGCGTCCACGGCGACCTGCTCCAGCGCGCGCTCCATCTGGTTCAGGTCATACGGCTTGGGCAGCAGCACCACGCGCGACAGCACCTTGCTGTCCTCTCCCGACACCGCGCGCGAGTCCCCGGACGCGATGATGATGCGCAGGGCCGGAAACCGCCGCACGACCTCGCGCGCCAGCGCCACGCCGGACATGCCCGGCAGCGTCACGTCCGTGAAGAGCAGGTCGAAGGGCTCCTTCGCCAGCGCTTCACTGGCCGCCTCCGCGCTCGCCACCGCGCGCACGGTGTGCCCGATGTCCGTCATCAGCTCGCTCGCGGACTCGCGGATGTCCGCGTCGTCCTCCACCAGGAGGATGCGCAGCGTCCCCTTGCCTTCCGGCTCCGGCGCGGCGGGCACGGGCTCGCGGTACTGCTTCGCCGCCAGCCGCTGCTCGCGGCCCTTCAGCATCGAGCGGATCTTCCGCGCCAGGTCCTCGCGCCGGTACGGCTTGGACAAGAGGCTCACGCCCGGGTCCAGCCGGCCGCCGTGCACGATGGCGTTCTCCGTGTAGCCGGACGTGAAGAGCACCTCCAGGTCCGGCAGGAGCGCCTTCGCCTGCCGCGCCAGCTCCGGGCTGCGCACCGGCCCCGGCATCACCACGTCCGTGAAGAGCAGGTCCACCGGCAGGCCGCTCTGGATGACCGCGAGCGCGCTCTGGCCGTCGTGCGCCTTGAGCACGCGGTAGCCCAGCTCCGTGAGCACCTCCACCACCGTGGCCCGCACCGCCGCGTCGTCCTCCACCACCAGGATGGTCTCCGTGCCGCCCTCCACCAGCCCCGTGCCGGTCTCCGCCGGCTGCACCGCCGTCTGGAAGGTGCGCGGCAGGTAGATCTTGATGGACGTGCCGTGCCCCAGCTCGCTGTAGATCTTCACGTGTCCGCCGGACTGCTTCACGAAGCCGTACACCATGCTCAGCCCCAGGCCCGTGCCGCGCCCCTCCGGCTTCGTGGTGAAGAACGGCTCGAAGGCGCGCTCCAGCACCTCCGGCGTCATGCCAGTGCCCGTGTCGGAGATGGCCATCAGCACATACTGCCCCGGAGTCACCTCCGGGTGCAGCATCGCGTAGTGGTCATCCAGCATCGCGTTGCCCGCCTCGATGGTCAGCTTGCCCCGGCCATCCATGGCGTCGCGCGCGTTGATGGCCAGGTTGAGGATGACATTCTCCAGCTGGTTGCGGTCCACGGACGTGTTCCACAGCCCGCCCGCGATGACCGTCTCCACCTCCACGTCCTCGCCCAGCGCGCGGCGCAGGAGGTCGTCCATGTCGCGCACCAGCCGGCCCAGGTTGAGCGCCGTGGGCGCCAGCGGCTGCCTCCGCGCGAACGCGAGCAGCTGCGAGGCCAGCCGCGCCCCGCGCTCCACCGCGCCCAGCGCCGTCTCCAGGCGCCGCTGCGTGCGCGTGTCGCCCACCACGTCGCGCTGGAGCAATTGGAGGTTCCCGCTCACCACCTGGAGCAGGTTGTTGAAGTCATGCGCCACGCCGCCGGTGAGCTTGCCCACGGCTTCCATCTTCTGCGCCTGGAGCAGCGCGGCCTCCGCCTGACGGCGCTCCGCCTCGCTCGTCTCCAGCGCCAGCGTGCGCTCGCGCACCAGCTCCTCCAGGTGGTCGCGGTGGCGCGCCAGCTCGTCCTCCGCCAGTTTCTGCGCCGTCATGTCGTGGCCCTGGACGAAGATGCCGGAGACGCGCCCATCCGCCTCCACGATGGGCTGGTACACGAAGTCCACGAAGGCATCCACCAGCGGGGCCCCGGGCTCGCGCTGCAACTGCACCCGCATGTTGTGCCCGATGAAGGGCTCGCCGGTCGTGAGCACCCGGTCCAGCAGCTCGAAGAAGCCCTGCCCGTCCACCTCCGGCAGCGCCTCCCGCACGGGCTTGCCCAGGAGCTCCCGGTGGCCGACGAGTTGGAGGTAGGAGCGGTTGGCCAGCTCGAACACGTGCTCGGGCCCCCGCAGCGAACACATGAAGCCCGGGGCCTGCTCGAAGATGCGCCGCAGGTGCCGGCGCTCGTCGTCCAGCGTGCGGTTGGCCTCCTGCACCGCCTGGGCGCGCGCGAACACCCCACCCATCAGCTGATTGCGCGACAGGCCCTCCTCCATCGAGGCCTCCGCGTCGCGCACGGCCTGCTTGAGCTGCTGCAGCTCCGTCACGTCCATCGTGTGCTGGAGGATGAAGGCCACCTCGCCGCGCCCATCCAGCAGGGGCGTGTGCGTGGCGCTCCAGTAGCGCTCCTCCACCACCACGCCGCCCCCTTCCGTCTGGCGGGGCACCCGGTAGGGAATGAGCGCCAGCGTGTCCAGCGTCCGCTCCGTCAGCACGCGGGAGAACGATTCGCGCAGCATCCGCACGCTGGCATTGGCCGGGTCGTCCGGGTCGTGCGGGAACGCCTCGAAGATGTTGCGCCCGACCAGGTCCTCCAGCCGGCTGGCGGTCACCCGCAGGTAGGCCGCGTTCGCGGTCACGTACCGCAGCTCCCGGTCCAGCAGCATGTAGGGATTGGGCGACAGCTCGAAGAGCGTGCGGAAGTCGAAGGGTGCCTGCATCCATTCACCGGGGAGGTCTGGAACCTCGCCGCCTTTCCTGGGGGGCCGCCGCGAGACGCGGGAAAGGGAGTACCCGCCCAGTGTACGGAGAACACCCCCAACGCACCGGTCAAAAGGCCCGGGCGCCCTGTCTTCGCGTGCGCCAGTCCCCCTGGAAGGCCGCCTTCTGGGCACCACTCAACACCTGCCCATGACGCCCGCCTTGGACTTTCCACATCCGTCCTGGCTGTAAGACTGGGCGGGTATTCCAGACCTCCCATTTCCCATGATATGAGATTATTACCGCCAAGGCGGTGCAATCCCACATGAACCGGGGTGTGCGGCAGGGGGTTGCCTTGGATGGGAGGGGAAGCCACCTCCCGGCCCTCCGCCAGAGCGCTCGCGCCCGGCAGGAGGTCTGTCCCCAGATGCTCGCCGTTCCAGAACCGTTGTCGCTGGATGACTCGGAAGCGGTCACCTCCCGTGCGTTCGACCGCCGTGCCTTGACGGCTTCGGTGCGGGAGCTGTCGGTGGTGGCCAACGGGCGCGGCCTGTGGGCCGTGACACGCCAATGGCTCATGATCGCGCTGTCCGTGGCGTTCGTGGTGCAGGTGGACCGGTGGTGGGCATGGGTGCTGGCCGCGGTGGTCATCTCCTCGCGGCAGCACGCGCTCCTGAGCCTGGTGCACGAGGCGGCGCACTATCACCTGTTCACGAACCGGAAGCTCAACGACGTGGTGGCGGACCTGCTGTGCGCGTTCCCCACGAACATCACCACGGAGGGCTACCGCAAGGAGCACGCGGAGCACCACCGCTACGTCAACACGGACAAGGACCCGTACTGGCGCACGGCGCAGCGCGACCACGCGTGGATGTTCCCGCGCACGCGCCGGGGCGCGGCGCTGGTGCTGCTGGGGGACCTGGTGGGCTTCTTCTCCCTCTCCCACCTGCGCATCGTCGTTCCCTGGTCCTATACGGGCCGCTCGATGGGCAAGGGCGGCCCGCCCATCTCCCGCGCCGAGCACATCCGCTACGCGCTCTGGCTGACGGGGCTCATCACCTTCCTCACGCTCACGGGCGGCTGGCTCCACTACCTGCTGTTGTGGTCGCTGCCGTCGCTGACGCTGATGATGATGGCGTTCCGCATCCGCGCGGTGGTGGAGCACCCCTTCACCCCGGCCACCCCGGACGAGACGCACGAGACGCGGGACGTGGAGGCCGCCACGTGGTTCGAGCGCTTCTTCATCGCGCCCTTCAACGCGAGCTACCACCTGTCCCATCACCTCTTCCCGTCCGTGCCCTACTACCACCTGCCCGCGCTGCACGAGCGGCTCAAGCAGACGTCCCTCTACCGTCCCGGGGAGAACCACTTCCAGACGTACCTGGGCGGAGAGAAGAGCGCGTGGAGCTTCCTCACGTCCGCCGGCCGGAAGTGAGTCCGTGATTCATTGCATGTGAAGGATTGAAGCAAGACGTGTAACAGCGTGGAGACCTTTCCCCTGGAGGCGCCCCCGTGGCGCCTCCAGGCGTGGGAAGGGCCCGCCCGTCCCCGCCGTCACCAGGCACGTTTCCCTCTGAAGCCAGACGCCCGCCGCGCCGCTGACACAGCGGCCTGGCGTCCTGGCGACGTGCCGAAATACCCCACCCCATGGCTTGAACACAGACGAACAATCGCGGTGTTTCTCTGCCTGCGATTTGCCAGGTCCCCCTTTGCACGCCCGCCAATCCAGGCGCGGCGAACGGGCGACCGGGGGACCTCCGCCGCGCGCCGTGAGCGGAGGAACGCAGCACCCCCGGCCCCGCCTTTTTCACCTGGCCGTAGGAGCGAACTTTGAGAAGGCAGCTCATTGGGTTCCTCGTGGCGTTGGGCGCGATGCACACCGGCTGTGGTGGTGCTCCGGACTTCACCTCCACCGCGGGCGACGAGGACTCACTGTTGACGACCGGGGACGCGCTCGCGAGCGCGACCACGATGTATGACGACGCGCTCGGCTCGGGCTGGCAGGACTGGTCCTGGGCCACGCACAGCCTTGCCGCGACGAGTCCCGTGTACGCGGGCACGCGTTCCATCTCCGCGACGTTCGGCCCCTGGAAGGGCCTGTACTTCCACCACGCGGGCGTGCCCACCGCCGGGTACGGCTTCGTGGAGCTGCAGGTGAACCCGGGCGCGACGACCAACCCCGCCCTCGCGCTCTACGCGAGCGTGGGCGGCGTGGCGAAGTCCCCCGTGGCGCTCAACCCCACCTGCGCGGGCGGCACGCTGAAGGCCAATGCGTGGACGCTGTGCCGCATGCCCCTGTCCACCCTGGGCGCGGCGAACGTGACCCTGGACGGCCTGGTGGTGATGGAGAACGCGGGCCGCACGCTGCCCGTGATGTACTTCGACAACGTGCGCCTGGCGGCGAGCACCACCGCCCCTTCCGCGCCCACGGCCCTGAAGGCCACGGGCTCCGCGACGGACGTCGCCCTCACCTGGGGCACGGTGACGGGCGCCACGGGCTACCACGTCTACCGCGCCACGACGCAGACGGGCACGTACACGCGGCTCACCTCCTCCGCGCTCACCGCCGCGTCCTACAAGGACACCAGCGCCGCGGTGGGCACGACGTACTGGTACGCCGTCACCGCGCTGAACGCGGCCGGTGAGAGCGCGAAGTCCACGGCGGTGTCCGGCAAGCGGACCTCCACCACCGGCGTGAGCGTCAGCGTCACCCCCGCGAGCGTGTCGCTGTCGCTCGGCGGCGTGCAGACCTTCACCGCGCTGGTGACGGGCAGCAGCAACACGGCCGTCACCTGGAGCGTCCTCGAAGGCTCCACGGGCGGCACCGTCACCTCCAGTGGCACGTACACCGCGCCCCGGACGGCGGGCACGTATCACGTCGTGGCCACGAGCAGCGCGGACACGACGAAGAAGGCCACCGCGGACGTCGTGGTGACGGGCCCGGTGGGCAATACGAACAAGTGGGTGTCCGGCTACTACACGGGCTGGAACGCGGATGACTACCCGCCGGAGAAGGTGGACTTCAGCGCGATGACGCACATCATCGTGGGCCGTGTGACGCCGAACGCGGACGGCACGGTGAACGCGGTCTTCGACAACTCGAACGGCTCCGCCATGGCGAAGACGCTCTCCACCCGCGCGCACGCGGCGGGGCGCAAGGCCATCATCATGGTGGGCGGCGCGGGCGAGCACGCCGGCTGGGTGGGCGCGGCCACCTCCGCGAACCGGGAGAAGTTCGTCCAGAACCTGCTCAAGGTGATGGACGACCACGGCTACGACGGGCTCGACATCGACTGGGAGCCGGTGGAGGAGGCGGACAAGCCGAACCTGTTGGCGCTGGTGCAGCGGCTGCGTCAGGTGCGGCCCGGCATGCTGCTCACCTTCCCCATTGGCTGGGTGAACAACAACTTCAGCACGGACGCGGAGCTCAAGTGGTACCCACAACTGGCCCAGTACCTGGACCAGGTGAACATCATGTCCTACGAGATGATTGGCGTCTGGGACGGCTGGGATTCGTGGTTCACGTCCGCGCTCAAGGGCGAGTCCGGCACGCACCCGACGTCCGTCGAGTCCAGCCTCAAGGCCTGGGTGAACGCGGGCATCCCCAAGGAGAAGCTGGGCATGGGCATCCCGTTCTACGGCCTCGCGTGGCGCAACATCACCGGCCCGCGCCAGCCCTTCACCAACTGGTCCGACTACGTGGGCGGGGACAACTCCTTCACGTACAAGAAGATTTTGGCGCTCTCCAAGACGGGCACGCTCAAGTGGGACACGGCGGCGCAGGCCAACTACGTCACCTTCAGCACGCCGGTGGAAGACGGCACCGTGCGCTGGATTACGTACGACGGCCCGGAGGCCATCCAGGCCAAGGGCCAGTACGCGAAGGCGAACGGCTACGGCGGCACCATCATCTGGACCATCAACCAGGGCTGCACCGACCCCGCGACGGGCGCCAACCCGCTCCTCACCGAGGTCAAGAAGGCGTTCCTCCAGTAACCGGGAAGGCCTGAAGGCAGACGGCCGCGTGGGCACCCGCCCGCGCGGCCGTTTTCATTGCGGGGGCGCGGGCCGCTCAGGCGGATGGCGGCGCGGCGGAGGACGGCGCCGTGGGAGCGACCGGAGCTGGCCCCCCGGCATAGACGCCCTGGTAGGCCGGCGGCAGCAGCGCGGCCACCCGGCGCATCATCGCGTCCACCAGCGCCTGGCGCGCGTCGGAAGCGCCCTTCACCTCCGGCTCCAGGTCCTCCATGCGGAAGGCGGGCCCGAAGGTCACGGTGACGTCCGCGTGGTAGAGCCGCTCGCCGCCCATGTCGGAGTCGTTGATGGGCATGAGCTTCTCCGTGCCCGTCAGCGCCACCGGCACGATGGGCACCCCCGCGCGCTTGGCGATGAGGCCCACGCCCTTCTTCGCCTGGAGCAGGCCCGCGGAGCGGCTGCGGCCCCCTTCCGGGAAGATGAGGACGGACTGGCCGGCCTTGAGCAGTTCCACGCAGCGGCGCAGCGCTTCGATGTCCGGCGAGTTGGGCGTGATGTCGATGGTGTCCATCGTCTCCGCCGCCAGCCGCGTCATCACGGTGCCGTGCAGCTTCACGCCCGCGAGGAAGACGACCTGCCGGGGACGCAGCGCCCGGTAGAGCGTGAAGCCGTCCGCGTTGGACAGGTGGTTGCAGATGAAGAGGCAGGGGCCGGCCGGCAGGTCCTTCAGGCCGTACACCTTCGCGTGGGACAGCCGGCCCCACACGCCATGCATCAGCCCGCGCACGACGTGGCGGCGGAGCCCGCGAGGCAGCAGCGACATCAGGGCGAAGAGAACTCGAAGCACGGCCGGCCCACGTCCTTTCCGGGTGGCTGGATGTCCTCCTGGAAGATGTAGTCCCCCCCGGTGGGGTGGGTCAGCGGTCCTCCGGAAGCGCCAGTCTGCCCGCCCGCCCTTCCGTCATCCAGCCAACGATGCGCCCGCCCCCAGGTCCCGGCGCGAGGACCGGGAGGCGGCGTGCCGGTCCGCGCGGCCCCGCACCGCGCGTGTTATGGGGAGGCGCATGAGCGCCGAAGCCACGCCCTCCCGAGCGAAGCGGCCCGTCGAGTACGAGGCCACCGTCACCGAAGTGCGGATGGAGACGCACGACACGGCGACGCTGCTGCTGGAGCTGGATTCAGGCGCGGGGCCGCTCGACTACAAGGCTGGCCAGTTCCTCAACATCGACCCGCACCAGTTCCGGGCGATTGCCCACCAGTGCGCGTACCTGCAGGAGCAGAAGGGGCGCAAGGAACCGCCGCGCTCGTACTCGCTCGCCTCCGCGCCGCATGAGCGGCACGTGGCCATCACGGTGAAGGACGAGGAGTTCATCCCGGGCGTCACGCGCTACCCGCCGCTGTTGTCCCCGCTGCTGGTGCACGGCCGGCTCGTGGGAGCGAAGCTGAAGGTGACGGGCTTCATGGGGCCGTACGTGCTGCCGGACGATGTGACGGAGCGCACGGACCACGTGCTGCACGTGGTGGCGGGCTCCGGCGCGGTGCCGAACTTCGCCATCGTGAAGGACGCGCTGCACCGGGGACTGAAGCTGCGGCACACGTTCCTCGCGTCCAACAAGACCTGGGGGGACATCCTCTACCGCGAGGAGCTGACCGCGCTGGAGCGCGCCGCGCCGGACCGCGTGCGGGTGGTGCACACGCTCACGCGCGAGACGGATGAGACGAAGTACGGCCCCCAGGTGCGCAAGGGCCGCGTCGCGGAGGCGCTGCTGCACGAGCTGATCCCGGACCGCGACACCTGCCTCGTGTACGTGTGCGGGCCCGCCATCACCCCATGGGACCGGCGCAAGGCGCTGGAGACGCGCACGCCCGCCACACCGCGCTTCATGGAGGCGGTGCTCGGCCACCTGCACGCGCTGGAGATTCCGGACAAGCGCATCAAGCGCGAGGCCTACGGCTGACAGGCCTCAGTCCGAGGACGGGGTGACGTCCACGGGCGGTAGTTGGTCGAGGAACGTCAGCACGCGATCGGCCGTCTCGCGCGGGCTCTCCATCGGGAACAGGTGCGAGGCGAGCGGCAGCGTGTCCACCCGCGTGCGCTGCATCTCGCGCTCCGCTCGCGCCAGCGCGTCGGGCAGGAGCGTGTCGGAGCGCTCGCCGCGCAGCACCAGGGTCGGTGCCGCGTTGGCGCGGATGAGCTTCCACGGGTCCGCGGGGAACGTCTCGAAGATGCGGGCCTCCCACTCGCGCGGGAAGCGCAGCTTGAAGTCGCCCGCGTCCGTGGGCACCAGCCCGTGCGTGATGTAGTCGCTGAAGCAGTCCGCGTCCCAGTCCTTGAACAGCTTGCGCTGGCGGTACGCGGTGGCCGCCTCCTCGCGCGTCGTCCACCGGTCCCGCCGCCGCAGCGCGCCCCGCACGATGGCGGTGCGGTCCATGCGGCCCAGCAGCTTCATCAGGCGCAGCGCCCACAGCCGGGGCCCGGCGACGAGCACGGGGTCCAGCGCCACCACCGCGCGGAACAGCCCCGGGTTCGCGGCGGACGCCATCAGCGTGCTCGTGCCGCCCACGCTGTGCCCCACGCCCAGCACGCCGGAGCGCCCCCGCGCCTTCAGCTCGCGCGCCAGGTCCTCGCCCAGCTCCTCCCACGTCGTGAGCGCCTTCGGGTCCTGGTCCGGCATCAGCGGCCGCGGGCGCAGCGACACCACGTGGTAGCGCGTCGCCAGCCGCGCGAAGAGCTTCCGGTACGTCTCCGGAGGGAAACCGTTCGCGCAGGCGAAGTGCAGGAGCGGTCCGCTCCCGCCCCAGTCATCCAGCTCCAAGGCCATGCCCCTTCCCATCGACCCTCCCCACCGCGTCACGGTGGAGGGACTTCACGGCTCGCCCCGCACTCCTCCGGTGCCCTGACGGCCACCCGAGCCGGCCCCACTCCGGGACGAGACTCCGCACCCTGCATTCAGACACCGCGCCCACCGCTCCGGGTTCCTCCGCCGCACGCGACCTCCGGCAGCGACGTCATCCTGACGGGGGCCCCTGACGTGCCCACGTCCTCCGACACCCGCGACGGCCCTCCCTCAAGGGAATCAGCCACCTGGAGTGTCGTCCCGTGCGCAGCCCACGGTTGCCCGGTCATGTAACGCCTGCCCGGCCGCCTCGCACGGCCGGGACAGCCTCCCCGGGATGGGGGACACGCGTCCCCCACCCGTGAGGTCGCCTGCCCCGCCCTACGGTCCAGGGAAGGCCCGCTTGCGTTCAGGACTCCGGTGACGATGCGGGCGCCGCGTCCGCAGTGGGCTCCGAGCCCTCCGACGGCTCCGGCGCTTCCGCGCCACCCGCGTCCGTGTCACCACCCGCCGCGGCCGCGGGCGTGATGCCCAACAGCCGCGTCAGCCGGGGCTGCACGCCCGTCTCCGACAGCAGCGCCTGGAGCTGGAGCCGCGCGCGCCGGTTGTCCCGGTGCACCCGCCGCCCGAGGATGAGCTCGTTCTTCAACGAGTGCTCCCACCCGGTCAGCTCCGTCACCGTCACCTGGTAGCCGAACGCCTCCAGCGTCAGCGCGCGGATGACGTTCGTCAGGTGCGAGCCGAACTCGCGCCGGTGCATCGGGTGCTGGAAGAGCAGCGACATGGAGCCGGCCGACTTCGGCTTCTTCTCCTTCAGCTGCGCGGCCACCTCCGCCTGACAGCACGGCACCACCGCCACGTGGTCCGCGCCGTGCTTGATGGCCGCCACCAGCGCGTCGTCCGTGGCCGTGTCGCACGCGTGCAGCGCCATCAGCACGTGGATGCGCTCCGGGTACTCCGCCGCGTCGATGTGCGCCGTCTGGAAGCGCATCCGGTCGAAGTGCAGCCGCTCGGCGCGGCCCTTCGCGCGCTCCGTCAGCTCCGGCCGCCCTTCGATGGACAGGAGCTCGCCGGCTTGCGCGTCCTTGAGGAACAGCTCGTAGACGACGAAGCCCAGGTACGCGTTGCCGCTGCCCGCGTCCACCACCAGCGGGTTCGCGTGACGCGCCTGCACGTCCTCCATCGCGGGGCGCAAGAGGCCCACCAGGTGGTTCACCTGCTTGAGCTTGCGCAGCGCGTCCGCGTTGAGGTGTCCCTCGCGCGTGAGCAGGTGCAGCTCACGCAGGAGCGCGGGGGACTGGTCCGGCAAGAGCTCCTTGCGGACCTGCGGCGCCTTGACGTTCCGCCTCAGACGGACACCACTTCGGTGACCTCCGGGATCATCTCCCGGAGCCGGCCCTCGATGCCCATCTTCAGCGTCGCCGTGGACGACGGGCAGCCCGCGCACGAACCCTTCATGTGCAGGTACACGATGCCGTCCTCGAAGCGGTCCAGCGTGATGTCACCGCCGTCCTGCGCCACGGCCGGGCGGATCTCCTCGTCCAGGATGAACTGGATGCGCTGCTCCACCGTGCCGTCCGCGCTCGTCGCCTGACGCGCCGCCGCGACCGCCGCCTCGTCCACCACCGGCAGGCCTTCCGACAGGTGCGTGTCCAGCGTGGACATCACGGAGTCGTTGAGCTCGTCCCACTCGCCGGACTCGCCCTTCGTCACGGTGACGAAGTTCGTGCCCAGCATCACCGCCGTCACGCCCTGGATGTCCATGAGCCGGAGCGCCAGGGGCGACTTGGCCTGCGCTTCGTCCCGGTTGGTGAAGTTCACCGCGCCACCGCCCAGCAGCTTGCGGTCCACCACGTACTTCAACGTGCTGGGGTTGGGGGTCCACTCGAGCTGGATGTTCACTGACATTCTGTTCTCCCTACGAAAGTCTGCTTCCTCTAAAGGGCGCCGGGCCCCATAGCAACCTGTCCGGCTGTCAGGCAAACGCCCAGCGCCATTCATTCACTCCGGATGGAGCCTGGCCCGTCACCGATGTAAGACAGGCCCCTATGCCCTTCCCGCCACGTCTCGCCCACCTCGCCACCAAGGCCGTGGTGGTGGCCAAGCTGGGCCCCACCTACGCGGACGCCCACCGCATCGACTCCGAGGAGGCCGCCCAGCGCCTCTCCACCGCCCTCTCCGGGCCCCTGCTGACCTCCCTGCTGGAGGCCACCTGGACGCAGATGCTCGGGAGCACGAAACGTCTCAAGGAAGAAGGCCTGCTGGAGAAGGTGGCCGCCACCCTGAGCGACCGGCCCCAGCGGCCGGGCAAGGTCGCCAAGGTGACGCCCGGCTGGAGCGCCTTCCTCATCCTGTTGGACCTGGAGGTGGGCACCGCCAGCGACGCCGCCCGCCGCGTCATGGAGTCCGACGAGGGCCGCAAGCGCGCCGCCGCGGGCCTCGCGGAAGTGGCCGGGTTCCTGGCCCAGGAGCTCACGCGCGGGAAGTAGACGGCGGCCTGGCAGCCGTGGCGGCAGCCGCCACCCGCCGTTATAGGCTGGCGCTCCCCACGTCCATGTCCGCCCCGCTCCCCACCACGCTGCGCCTGCTCACGTCCATCACCGACGTTCCCGCGTCGGCGTGGGACGCGCTCGTGGACCCGGCGTCGGTGCCCTTCCTGGAGTGGGGCTTCCTCGCCGCCCTGGAGGAGAGCGGCAGCGTGGTGCCCGAGCGCGGCTGGCACCCGCGCCACCTCACCATGTGGCGGGGCTCGCGCCTCGTCGCCGCCGCGCCCGCGTACCTCAAGGACGACAGCCACGGCGAGTTCGTCTTCGACGCCGCCTGGGCCACCCTCGCCGAGCGCGCGGGCCTGCGCTACTACCCCAAGCTGGTCCTCGGCGTGCCCTTCACTCCCGCCACCGGCCGCCGCGTGCTGGTGGCCCCCGGCGAGGACGCCCCTTCCCGCGAGGCGGAGCTGTACAACGCCGCGCTGGAGTACGCGCGCGCGGAAGGGCTCTCCAGCGTCCACGTCCTCTTCCCCACCCCGGAGGAGCTGCCGGTGCTGGAGGCGCAGGGCTATGCCTTGCGCCTGGGCGTGCAGTACCTGTGGCGCAACGCGGGCTACCGGACGTTCGAGGACTTCCTCGGCCGCTTCCGCTCCAAGCGGCGGCACCAGATTCAGCGCGAGCGGCATGCACTGGAGGCCCAGGGCATCAGCGTGCGCACCCTTCGCGGCGATGCGCTGGAGGAGGTGGACGCCGCCCGCGCCCACCGGCTCTACGTCTCCACGGTGGACCGGTATCCGTGGGGCGTGCGCTCGCTGACCGAGGACTTCTTCGCCCGCCTGCTCGCCGGCTTCCGGCACCGGTGCGAGTTCGTGGAGGCCCGCCGGGAAGGCCGCGCGGTGGCCGGCGCGTTCAACTTCACCGGGCCGCGCACGCTGTACGGCCGTTATTGGGGAGCGCTGGAGGAACATCCGTTCCTGCACTTCAACGTGTGCCTCTACCACCCGGTGGAGGACTGCATCGCGCAAGGCCGCGAGCGCTTCGAGCCGGGAGCGGGCGGCGAGCACAAGCTCACCCGGGGTTTCGAGCCGCACCTCACGTACAGTGCGCATCTGTTCCTCCACCCGGGCCTGGACCGGGCGGTGCGCGGCTTCCTGGCGCACGAGCGGGCAGCCGTCGAAAGCGGCCTGCCGCTGTGGTGGGCGGAGACGGGTTTCAAGGAGCGGGTCTGAGGGGTTTCAAGCAGGCCCGCCAAAGGTTCGCGAAGCGAAGGCAAGGGAGTCCGCAAGCCCATGGCTCAGAAGCACCAACACGATGACGGCCAGGTCGTCACGGAGGCCGTCCCCAAGCAGAAGCTGAAGAGGCCGACGCTCTACAAGGTCCTCCTGCACAACGACAACTACACCACGCGTGAGTTCGTGGTGGCCGTGCTCAAGGAGATCTTCCACAAGTCGGAGACGGATGCCGTGCAGATCATGATGCACGTTCATTACAACGGCATCGGTGTGGCGGGCGTTTATACCTACGACGTCGCCGAGACGAAGCTCAAGACAGTGGAGGCCGCGGCGAGGGACAACGGGTTCCCCCTGCGGCTGTCCATGGAACCCGAGGAAGGCTGAACCGTGGCAGGACCATCGATCGCCAAAGAATTGCAGGCCAGCTTCCGCACCGCGCTCGACGAGGCGCGGAAGATGCGTCACGAGTACCTGACCCTGGAGCACCTGCTCCTGGCCCTCACCCGTGAGTCGCGCACCCGCGAGGTGCTCAAGGGCTGCGGCGCGAACGTCAAGCGCCTGCAGGAGAACCTGACCTCCTTCCTGGAGGAGACGGTCGAGCGCCTGCCCGACGACGTGGACGCCGAGCCGCAGCAGACCATCGGCGTGGAGCGCGTGCTCCACCGCGCCGCCATGCACGCGCTGTCCGCGGAGCAGAAGTACATCGACGGCGGGGACGTGCTGGTCGCCATGTTCCGTGAAGAGGAGAGCCACGCGCTCTACCTGTTGCAGCAGGAGGGCGTCACCCGCCTGGACCTGCTCAACTTCATCTCCCACGGCGTCAGCAAGGACGGCGAGTCGGAGGGCGAGTCCCGCCCCACGCCCGCCGGGGACGACGAGGACGGCGAGTCCCAGAAGAAGAGCCCGCTGGAAGCGTACGCCGTGCAGCTCAACGTGGAGGCCAAGGCGGGCCGCATCGACCCGCTCATCGGCCGCGACAAGGAGCTGGAGCGCACCATCCAGGTGCTCTGCCGCCGCCGCAAGAACAACCCGCTCTACGTGGGTGAGGCCGGCGTGGGCAAGACGGCCATCGCGGAGGGCCTGGCGCTCCACATCACGGAGGGCCGCGTGCCGGAGGCGCTGAAGAACGCGGTCGTCTACTCGCTGGACATGGGCGCGCTGCTCGCGGGCACCAAGTTCCGCGGCCAGTTCGAGGAGCGACTCAAGGGCGTGCTCAAGGCGCTGCAGGAGCTGCCGGACGCCATCCTCTTCATCGACGAGATCCACACCATCGTCGGTGCCGGGGCCACGAGCGGCGGATCCATGGACGCGTCCAACCTGCTCAAGCCCGCGCTGGCTTCCGGGCGGCTGCGCTGCATCGGCTCCACGACGTTCCAGGAGTTCAAGGCGTCGTTTGAACGCGACCGCGCGCTGTCCCGCCGCTTCCAGAAGATTGAAGTGGACGAGCCCAGCGTGGAGGACACCGTCAAGGTGCTGGAGGGCCTGCGCAGCCGCTACGAGGAGCACCACCACGTGAAGTACGGCGAGGGTGCGCTCCAGGCGGCGGCGGAGCTGGCGGCCAAGCACATCAACGACCGGTTCCTGCCGGACAAGGCCATCGACGTCATCGACGAGGCCGGCGCCGCGGAGCGGCTCAAGCCGGAGGGCGTGCGCACGGGCGTGGTCTCCGCGCACGACGTGGAGCAGGTCGTCTCCAAGATGGCGAAGATTCCGGCCAAGAGCGTGTCCGCGAGCGAGGGCGTCCAGATTCAAAACCTGGACAAGGAGCTCAAGGGCGTCATCTACGGGCAGGACAAGGCCATTGAAGAGATGGTGGGCGCCATCAAGCTGTCGCGCTCCGGCCTGCGCGCGCCGGAGAAGCCCATTGGCAGCTTCCTCTTCTCCGGCCCCACGGGCGTGGGCAAGACGGAGCTGGCGAAGCAGCTGGCGCAGAGCCTGGGCGTGGAGTTCCTGCGCTTCGACATGAGCGAGTACTCCGAGAAGCACACGGTGAGCCGCCTCATCGGCGCGCCTCCGGGCTACGTGGGCTTCGACCAGGGCGGCCTGCTCACGGACGCCGTGCGCAAGCACCCGTACGCGGTGCTGGTGCTGGACGAGATTGAGAAGGCCCACCCGGACCTCTTCAACATCCTGCTCCAGGTGATGGACCACGCGACGCTCACGGACAACAACGGCCGCAAGGCGGACTTCCGCAACATCATCCTCATCCTGACCACCAACGCGGGTGCGCAGGAGATGAGCACCAAGGCCATGGGCTTCGGGGACACCAGCGTGGTGGTGGACGGCTCGCGGGCGAAGAAGGCCATCGAGCGCACCTTCACGCCGGAGTTCCGCAACCGGCTGGACGGGTGGATCCTCTTCTCCGGCCTGCCCCCCGAGGTCATCCTCAAGGTCGTGGACAAGGAAGTGCGCCTGCTCCAGAAGGTGCTCGACGAGAAGAAGGTCACCCTGTCGCTCACGCCCGCCGCCCGCGCGTGGCTGGCCGAGCACGGCTACGACCCGGCCTTCGGCGCGCGCCCCATGGCGCGGCTCGTGGACAACACCCTCAAGAAGCCGCTCGCGGAGGCGCTGCTGTTCGGCTCCCTCAAGAGCGGTGGCGTGGCCCGCTTCGACGTCGTGGACGACGCGCTGAAGCTCCAGGCGGAAGCCACCGAGGCCGTGCCGGCGTAAGCACGGCGACGGCTTGAAACACCGAGGCCCCGGGCCCCCTTCATGGGGACTCGGGGCCTTCGTGTTTCCTACTTCAGCGTGATCTCGACCTTGTACGCGCCCACGGCGCTGGAGAGCTGCTCGGAGATGATCTGCAGCGTGGTGGCCGCCTCGCCCGTGGACCCGATGCGGGCCACGGTGTCGTCCATCATCTTGGACAGGTCATTCACCGCCAGGGTGATCTGATTGATGCCCACGTTCTGCTGATTCACCGCGGCGGCGATCTGCCGGACGGCGGCGGCGTTGTCCTGGACGATGGAGGACAGCTCGCGCAGGTTCTGCCCGCTGTTGCGCACCTGCGCCAGGCCCGCCTCCATCCGCTCCGCGCCGCGCTCGGTGATGCGCACCGCGGCGGTGACGGAGTTGGCGATGTCGTCCAACAGCTCCCGCACCCGCGTGGTCGCCTGGATGGACTGGTCCGCCAGGGCGCGGATTTCGCGCGCCACCACGCTGAAGCCCTTGCCGTGCTCACCGGAGCGCACCGCTTCGATGGCCGCGTTGAGCGCGAGCATGTTGGACTGGTCCGCCAGGTCCTTCACCGTCTGGGTGATTCCGCCAATCTGGCGCGTGCGCTCCCCCAGCTCGAGAATCTTGTCCGCGATCTCCCCCACCTGCGCGCGGATGTCGTTGAGGCCCGCCATCGTCTGCTCGATGGAGGCCTCGCCCGCCTTGGCCAGGGTGTCCGCGCGCTCGGCGACGCTGAGCACGCTCTCCGCCTTCTGCGCGGCCAGCGTGGAGGTCTGCTTGATCTCCTGCGCCGTCACCTGCGTCTCCTGGAGCGCGGCGGCCTGGCGGGAGATGGTCTGCGCCTGCTCGGTGGAGGACGCGTTGAGGTGGTCCGTGGACTGGGTGAGCGCGGTGGCGGCGTGCTGGAGGTTGAGCGTCACCTCGCGCAGCTTGCCCACCATCTGCGAGAAGGAGTTGGCCAGCCGCCCCACCTCGTCGTTGCCCCGCGCCTGGATGGGGCGGGTGAGGTCGCCGGACGACACGATGTGGCCCGCCACGGACGTGAGCTCCGCCAGGGGCCGCACGATGCTGCGGCCGAACAGCGCCGCCAGCACCACGCCACCCGCCACCAGGAGGAGCGCGAACCCCAGCATCTGCCAGCGCAGCGCATCCACCTTCGCGTCGATGAACTCGCGCGCCATGCCCACGTGCACGGTGCCCAGCCGCCCCTTCTCCGCCACGGCCGCCGCGACATCCAGCGCGCGCAGCGTCTTGCCGCCGCGCGACAGCCGGACCTCCGGCACCACGCGGGTGCGGCCCGTGCCCACGGCGGGCTGCGCGTCGATGGTGGCCTTCAGGCTCTCCGGGAAGGCCCCCTGGAAGGAGTGCACCAGCACGAAGCCGGTGGGGTCCTGGATGAAGATGTAGGCCAGGTCGTCGCGCTCGCGGAACGTCTCCAGCAGCGGCTGGAGCGAGCCCATGCCCGCGGACACGCCCTGCTCCGCCGCGATGGCCAGGCTCAGCGCCACGGCCTCGCCCTCGCTGGCGTGGCGCTCCTCCAGGTTGGCCTGGAGCTGGCGGGTGGCGATGAAGGTGAGGATGAGGGCCACGGTGGCGCTGATGACCGCCGTGACGAGCACGAACTTCTGCGCGAGTCCGAGCCCACGCAGGAAGGAGACAGGGAGCGCGGCGGAGGGCTTCAAGGGGACACTCCCAGGGTGGCGTCCTCGGGCGGCCGACCGTCGGCCACCCGACGCCAGGGACAACGCAGGCGACTGCGATTTGTTGGTGGGAAACCGCTCACCGGGGCCCCCCCTCCGGGCCGCGAGCAGGACGGAACGACGGTCGCTGACAGCTCTGCAGGATGAGGTCCGCCACCAGGGCCAGGGGCGTGCCCCCATCAGTGGCCTTCAGCTCCACGGCGGCGCGCGGCATGCCGTAGACGACGCTGGACGCCTCGTCCTGGGCCAGGGTGACGCCCCCGGCCTGACGGATGGCCAGCAGGCCCCGCGCGCCATCCTCGCCCATGCCGGTGAGGACGCCGCCGCCGCTGCGCCGGCCGTACGCCATGGCCAGCGAGTTGAGCAGCACGTCCCCGTTGGGGCACGGCCCGCCGTGGCTGCGCTGCAGGCGGGCCAGCCCGATGCTGTCCACCAGCAGGTCATGCCCATCCAGCGGGAAGTACACGCGGCCCGGCTCCAGCCGCTCGCCGTCGCGCGCCACGCCCACCTGGAGCTCGCACACCTGGGACAGCCAGCGCACCATGCCCTGCGTGAAGCCCACGGTGATGTGCTGCGCGACGAGCATGGGCACCGGCAGGTCGCGGGGCAGCTTGGACAGCACCTCCGCCAGCGCGGGCGGTCCGCCCGTGGAGGCGACCAGGCCGAACACGTCCACCCGCGCCCCGCTGGGCATGGGCGGCGGCGCGACGGCGCGCGGGCGGCGGGAGATGACGGGCACCTCCGCCATCAGGCACACGGAGTGGGCCAGCTCCCGGCCCCAGCGGCGCAGCTCCTCCGCGTTGGTGACGTTGGGCTTGCCGATGAGCTCCAGCGCCCCGGCGCTCATCGCCTGGAAGCCCAGGTCCACGCCGCGCTGCTCCGCCACGGCGCTCACCACCAGGATGCGCGCGGGCGCCTGGGACATGATGTGCCCGATGGCCGCCGGGCCATCCAGGCCGGGCAGGAGCAGGTCCATGGTGATGACGTCCGGGCGCAACAGGCGCGCCAGCTGCACGGCGCGGTTGCCATCCCCCGCCCGGCCCACGACTTCGATGCGCGGCTCCTCCGTGAGGAGCGCGGTGAGGGTGTTGGCCATGGTGGGCGAGTCGTCCACCACGAGCACCCGAATGGACTTCTTCGAGCTCAAGCGCGGCTCCCACGGCGGCTCATCACGTCCAGCACCTCCGAGAGCAGCCGGCCCGCGGCGCACTCGCGCTTGCTGAGGAAGCCGTCCGCCCCGGACGCCAGGCCCCGGTCGCGCGCGACCTGGGTGTCATGCGCGGAGACCAGGATGACGGGGAGCGTGCGCGTGTCCTTGTTCTCGCGCAATCGGGCGATGAGTTCGATGCCGTCCATCTCTTCCATGTCCAGGTCGCAGATGACGACGTCGTAGGTGTCCGCCTGCAGCCGCTCCAGCGCCCGCGCCCCGCTGGCCGCCAGGTGCACCTGGAAGCCGCCCGCCTCCAGCATCGCCCGGTGCAGCGCGCGCGCGGTGAGCGAGTCATCCACCACCAGGGCCCGCCGGCTCACCGCCGACACCGAGACCTTCTCCGAATCCGACACCACCCAGTCCGGGCGGAGGATGAGCAGCAGCTCGCCCCGGCTGAGCGTCGCCGCGCCCTGCCAGGCCGCCACGTCGCGCACCTCCGACGGCAGCGGGCGGATGACCAGGTCCCGGTCCCCCACCACCGCGTCCACGCCCAGCGCCACGCGCTTGCCGCCGCTCTGCACGATGAGCAGCGGCTGCCCCTCCGCGGGAGGAGACGACGCGCGCAGCCCCAGCCGCGCGCCCAGGTCCACCACCGGCAGGAGCTGTCCCTGGTATTCCATGTGCGCCCGGCGCTTGCCCACGCGCAGCATGTCCGCGCGCGCCAGCTGCGTGGACTCCACCGCCAGCATGGGCAGGCCCACGAACTGCTCCAGCGCGCGCACCATCAGCACCGGAGAGCTGCCCAGGTCCACCGGCAGGGTCAGCACGAAGCGCGTGCCCTGACCGCGAGTGCTCGCCACCTCGATGCGGCCCTGCAGCGACTCCACCGTGGCGCGCACCGCGTCCAGGCCCACGCCGCGCCCGGAGGTGTCCGTCACGTCCGAGCGCGTGCTGAAGCCCTCGCTGAAGATGAGGTCGCGCACCTGGTTGTCGTTGAGCCGCGCCGCCTCCTCCGCGGTGACCAGCCCGCGCTTCTCCGCGGCCTTGCGCACCTGCTGCAGGTCGATGCCGCGCCCGTCGTCGCTCGCCTCCAGGTACAGGAGGTTGCCCTGCTGCTCCACGCGCAGCGTGAGCGCGCCCTCGTGGTGCTTGCCGGCCTTCTCGCGCTCGGCGGGCATCTCCAGGCCGTGGTCCACCGCGTTGCGCAGGATGTGCACCAGCGCGCCCTGGAGCTTCTCCAGCAGGCGCCGGTCCAGCGACACCTCCGCGCCCACCACCGACAGCCGCGCCTCCTTGCCCAGCTGGCGCGACAGGTCGCGCACCATGCGCTGCAGGGGGTCCAGGATGGTGCGCGTGGGGCGCGTGGTGATGGCCTTGAGGCCGTCCTCCAGCGCGTCCACGACGTCGCTCGTCTCCTCGCCGTCGGTGCGCAGCGAGCGGCCCGTGCCGGACAGGAGCGTGCGCGCCTCCGCGGTCTCCGCCAGCAGGCCCTGCTTCGCGAGCAGCGTGGACACCCGCTCCAGCTCGCGGCTTCGCTCCTCCACCCGCAGGCGCACCTCGCGCAGGCGCTCCACCTCGCGCATCAGCGACGTCACCTGGTTGGCGCTCACCCGCCACCCGGCGTCGGCGGACTCGCCCGAGGGCTCCGGCGCGGCGGGCGCTTCGCTCAGGACGCTGGCCGGAGCGCTGACCACGGCGCTCGCGGCCGGCGCGCTGGCCGTATCGGGCGCCACCTGCGCGAAACCTCCGCCCGGCAGCACGGCGGACTCCTCCGGCGGCGGCGCGGCGGCGACCAACTGGGCCAGCGCGGCGGCGGGGTCCGGCAGGTAGTCCCCGCGGCCGTCCGCGTGCGCCTGGGCGCGCAGCATGAAGAGGTCCAGCCCGTGCAGCAGCACGTCCACCACCGGGCGCGGCATCTTCTGCGTGTGCGCCTTGAGCGGCGCCAGCGCGTCCTCCAGCTTGTGGGCGATGTCGCCCAGGTCCTGGAGGCCCAGCGACGCGGCGCTGCCCTTCAGCGTGTGCAGGTGCCGGCCCAGGCGGGTGTAGATTTTCGCGAGCGCGTCGTTCTCCAGCCCCTCGCGCTCCAGCTCCAGCAGGTCCATGGTGACCTTCTGGATGACCTCCTGGGCCTCCACGGCGAAGCCCGCCACCAGCGGCTGCAGCATCGGATCAACGGGCATGTCGCACTCCCACGTCGGAGCGGAGGAACAGGCGCCGCGGGTCGATGAGGTGGATGAGCTGCCGGTCCTGGGTGAAGACCTCCACCACCGGCCCTTCCGACCGGGCGCGCGCGGCCTCCACGGACGCGAGCGGCAGCGTGGTGGGGCGCGGAATGGCCTCGCAGTCGAGCGCGCACAGCTCGCCGTCGCCCCGGTCCACCACCAGCAGCACGGCCGGGTCCTGCCGCCACCCGTGGCCGCCCAAGAGCGACGCCAGGCTCAGCGCGGACAGCACCTGCCCCTGGAAGCGCAGCACGCCGATGACCGCGGGCGCCGACAGCGGCACCGGCGTCACCATGCGCAGGGGCAGCGCCGCGCGCAGCGACTCCAGCGGCAGCGCGTAGCGCTCCTCGCCCAGCGGGAACTCGGCGATCCAGTGGACCGCCTCCTCCACCGTCGACTCGCCCTGCTCGCGCAGGCGCGCGGCCCGGCGCGCGAGCAGCTCCCGCGTCTCATCCTCCAGGGCCTCGTCCACCACGCGCAGCGTCCCCTTCATTCCAGCGCCCCCAGATTCAGGTAGGCGTCAGCGGACGCCAGATAGAAGCGCGCGGGCAGCGCCTCCGGTCCATCCACCAACGCATCCGGTGGCAGCTGCCCCGCCCGCGTGCGCAGGGCGCGCATCAGCGGGAAGGCCGCGTCCCGGGCGCCCGCGCGCTCGCGCAACAGCGCCAGCTCCAGAAGGCCCGGCAGGTAGTCCGGCGCCTGCTTCACGAGCAGCTCCAGCACCGCCGTCGCCCCGGCCACGTTGCCCTCCTCAATTCGCTCCAGCGCCTGCAGGTGCAGCCGCGCGGGCGAGGGCGGAGGGGACGGCGGCGGCGTGGGCGAAGCCGGCATCGGCGCGGACAGCCGCCGGGGCGTGGGCGTCATGCGCGGCGTGACCACCGGCTGCGCCACGGGCAGTTGCGCGAAGGTGCGCTCCTCCGGGCGGGGCTTGCGGAAGGCCTGCAGCTCCGGCGGCCCCTCGCGCGTGAGCCCCGGCGGCGTGCGGTCCACCTCCACCGTGCCCAGGAACATCAGGCCCCCCGGCGCCAGGCTCCGCGCCAGGTGGACGATGGCCGCGTCGCGCGCGGACGGAGAGAAGTACGTGAGCACGTTGCGGCAGAGGATGAAGTCGAAGTGCCCGAAGCGCTCCGGCAGCGGCGCCAGCAGGTTCGCCGGAGCGAAGCGCGTCACCTTGCGCACCTCCGGGAGGATGGAGACCTGACGCCCGTTGAGCAGCTCATAGACGGGGTGCAGCGCGGGGGCGGACTCGCGCCGGGACCACGCGCCGTAGGTGCCGCGCCGCGCGGCCTCCAGGCTGGCCTCGTGCAGGTCCGTGCCCACCACCTCCACGGGCATCCCCGGGGGCGCGCACGCCAGGAGGCACGCGGCCAGCGAATAGGCCTCCTCGCCGGTGGCGCACCCGGCGCTCCAGCCGCGCAGGTGCATGGCGCCGTGGCGCAGCGCGGACGGGATGCCCTCCTGGGCGATGTAGCGGAAGTGCTCCGGCTGGCGGAAGAAGTACGTCTCCCCCACCAGGACCGCGCGCACCAGCGTGTAGGCCAACGGAGAGCCCAGCTGCTGCAGCTCGCTCAGGACCTCCGTGGGCACGCGCCCCCGGGCCAGCTCCGCGCGCAGCACGCGCTCCACCGCGTCCTGGGCGATGGCGTCGTCGCGGAAGCCGGTGGTGTCCGCCACCACTTCGCGGGCACGGGCCAGAAGCCTCGGGTCGAGCCCCGCACTCATGCGCTCCGCTCTTCCTCCACCGGCGCGAGCAGCGCGGGCAGGTCGCGCAGGAGTCCCCGCGCGATGAAGACCTTCGGATCCAGGATGGGCAGCGCGCGGCCGCCGGTGCGCAGCATGCCCACGAGCCCTTCCTGCAGCAGGCCGTGCTCCGCGCCGCCCACCTTCTCGCGCCGGTCGATGTCGCCCGCCTGGAACTCCTCGGGGTCCTTCACCGTGTCCACGGTGAGCGCCAGCTGCACGCCCTCCGTCTCGATGACCACCAGCATCCGCTCCGCGATGGGCACCCGGTGCTCCACGCCCAGCCGCAGCGCCACGTCCAGCACGCACACCGCCTGGCCGCGCAGCTCCACGTATTCGCGCAGGTACGCGGGGCCGGTGGGCAGGGGCCGCGTCAGGGGCTGGAGCAGGACCTCCTTCACGGAGTCCAGCGGCACGGCGAACTCGCGCTCGCCCACGTTGAGCCGCAGCACCAGCATGGCGCCGGAGCGCGAGCGGCGCCGCGCGTTCTCCAGCGCCTCGCCCACGCGCGCCAGCAGCTCGTCCGCGCGGAAGGGCTTGGGCAGGAACGCCTCCGCGCCGAAGCCCAGGCACGCCTCCGCGCGCTGCTTCTCCGAGGAGATGATGATGACCGGGATGTGCGCCGTGCCCGCGTCCGCCTTCATCCGCTGGAGGACTTCATCCCCGTCCATCTCCGGCATGGACAGGTCCAGCAGCACCGCCGCCGGATGCAGCCGCCCCACCTTGTCCAGCGCCTCACGGCCGTTGCTGGCCGTGTGGATGGTGTAGTGCCCGGAGAGGATGGCCCGCTCCAGCGCCAGGATGGCGTCGCTGTCATCCACCAGCAGCAGCGTCGGCAGGCTCACGGTTCTCAGCCCCCGTTCAGGAACTGACGCACTGTCTTGGTCAGCTCGTCGTGGGACACCGGTTTCTGGATGAAGGCGTTGGCCCCGGCTTCCGAACCGCGCTGGCGCAGGTCATTGCCCTTCTCCGCCGTCAGCAGGATGACCGGGACCTTCTTCACCTGCGCCTGCGCGCTCGCGCGGACCTCCTTCACGAAGGTGATGCCATCCATCACCGGCATGTTGATGTCCGCGATCACCACGCTCACCGGCACCAGCCGCAAGAGCTGCAGCGCGCGCTGCGCGTCCTCCGCCTCCACGATGCTGACCTTGAGGTTCATCAGGTAGATCTTGAGGATGTTGCGGACGGTGGGGCTGTCGTCCACCAGCAAGACGTTGGTGCTCACTGTGCCAAGGCTCCTCGCACAGGCTCCGCGGCGTGCGGAGATGTCCTGCGCTGCATGAGTGATCCTACCGTGAGCGCTCCGACGGACGAAAGCGGGGGGCTTGCGTCCGCCGGTAAGCCTGGCAGGCGAATGTCTGGATTTTCCGACAAGGTTGGGTGGCTTCAGCCATCCTTGGGCGTGGGGTTCGCGGGGACCCCTTCTGCGGGTGTCTCCACCGTCTCCACTGGGGGTGCGCCCACCGCGTGGTAGCCGCCATCCACGTGAATCATCTCGCCCGTGGTGGACGACAGCCAATCGGACAGCAGGGCACAGGCCGTCTTCGCCACGTGGTCGTGGCTGTCCTTGTCGCTCCAGCCCAGCGGGGCCTGCTTGCCCCAGTACTGCGCCAGCGCCTTGAAGCCGGGGATGCCCTTGGCCGCGACGGTGGCCAGCGGGCCTGCCGCGAGCGCGTTCACGCGGATGCCCTTGGGCCCCAGGTCGCGCGCCAGGTAGCGCACGGTGGCCTCCATGGCGGCCTTGCACACGCCCATCCAGTCATAGATGGGCCACGCCTGCCGGTTGTCGAAGTCCAGCGCCACGATGGAGCCGCCCGGGGGCATCAGCGGCGCGCACGCCACCGCCAGCTCCTTCACGGAGAAGGCGGAGACGCGGAACGCGGTCTGCACGCTCTCCCACGGGGTGTTGAGGAAGTTGCCGCCCAGGGCGTCCTCGGGCGCGTACGCGATGGCGTGCAGCACGCCGTCCACGCGGCCCCACTTCTGGCGCAGCGCCTCCGTCAGCGCCGGAAAGTGCGCCGGGTTCGTCACGTCCAGCTCCAGCACCTCCGTGCCGGGCTTGAGCCGCTTCGCGCTGCGCTCGGTGAGGGACTTGGCCCGGCCAAAGCCGGTGAGGATGACCTCGGCGCCCTGCGCGATCGCGTGCTCCGCGACGCCAAAGGCCAACGACTGAGGGGTGAGCACGCCGGTGATGAGCAGCTTCTTGCCCTGGAGGAGCATGTCGGTCGGTTCTCGGTTGGGGAGGAAAGAGGGGGCGTGTGCTTACCACTCCTGAACGTGGGTGGGAGGCCCCGCCCCTCCTTATCCCGTCCACCCTGGATGTACGTCCGTTCAGCATGCCAGGAGGGCTGGCGGCTCCTTTGAGCCCCTCCCAGGCAGGGGAATCCGGCCCTCGGTGAAGCTCCGCTCACTTGGAGCATGACTCCAGCTGCTCTCTTGAGCGAAGACAGGCAGCCGGGCGTGACGCGGTTCAACAAACCTGAGGCGAAAACCCCCCAACGCGGCGCCCATCCAGTAAAAGACCCCCGCCATGGCGAATTTCCAGGACAGCTTCCTCTCTGGTGCCAACATCGACTTCATCGAGGGGCTCTATGCCCGCTTCCTCGATGACCCCGGCAGCGTGGACGCGAGCTGGCGTGAGGTGTTCGAGCGCAACAACGGCACGGGCCGCCCCATCTTCAACGCGAAGCAGCTGGAGGCTCCCGCCCCGGCCGCCGCGGAAGGCAAGGGCGACGGCAAGGGCAAGGGCAAGGCGAACGGTGTCGCCGTGCAGGCCCCGGCCGCCGCCGCCGCGCCGCAGGCCCCGGCCGCTCCGGCGCAGGACATCGGGCTGCAGTCGAAGGTGGACCAGGCCATCACCGCCTTCCGGCTGCGCGGCCACCTGCGCGCGAAGCTGGATCCGCTGGACCGTCCGCGCCCGCAGCTGGGGCACGTGGCGGACGTGGCGCTGATGGACGAGAACCACTTCGCCGCGAAGGAGCTGGAGCAGGCGGTGGAGTGCAACAACGTCTTCCCGCAGCAGCGCGTGCGGCTGGCGGACCTCGTCACCCGGCTGCGCCGCACGTACTCCGGCCACATCGGCGTGGAGTTCATGCAGATGCTCGACAGCGAGCGCCGCCGCTGGCTCATGCAGCGCATGGAGCACAGCGACAACCGCACGCCGTTCTCCGTGGAGGACCAGCGCCACATCCTCACGAAGCTGTCGTACGCGGAGGGCTTCGAGAACTTCCTGCACACGAAGTACGTGGGCGCCAAGCGCTTCAGCCTGGACGGCGGCGAGGCGCTCATCCCCATGCTGGACGCGCTCCTGGAAGTGGGCAGCGCCATGGGCCTGAAGGAGCTGGTCATCGGCATGGCCCACCGCGGCCGCCTCAACGTGCTGACCAACATCCTGGGCAAGAAGCCGGATCAGATCTTCAGCGAGTTCGACGGCCCCAAGGACCCCAAGGCGTACCTGGGCCGCGGCGACGTGAAGTACCACATGGGCTTCTCATCGGACCACACCACCCGGTCCGGCAAGAACGTGCACCTGTCGCTGGCCTTCAACCCCAGCCACCTGGAGTGCGTGGGGCCCGTGGTGGAGGGCCGCGTGCGCGCCAAGCAGGACCGCGGCGGGGACGCGGAGCGCACCGGCGTGGTGCCGCTGCTCATCCACGGCGACGCGGCCTTCATCGGCCAGGGCATCACGTCGGAGACGCTCAACTTCTCCGGCCTCAAGGGCTACACGACGGGCGGCACGGTCCACATCGTCATCAACAACCAGGTGGGCTTCACCACCGACCCGTCGGACTCGCGCTCCAGCATCTACTCCACCGCCATCGCGCAGATGCTGGACATCCCGGTGTTCCACGTGAACGGGGATGACCCGGAGGCGTGCGTCCACGTGGCGCGCCTGGCGGCGGAGTACCGCCAGACGTTCAAGAGCGACGTGGTCATCGACTTCATCTGCTACCGCCGCTACGGCCACAACGAGGGCGACGACCCGTCCTTCACCCAGCCGGCGATGTACGACCTCATCCGCAAGCACCCGCCGGTGCGCGCGCTGTACGCGAAGGCGCTGGCGGAGGCCGGCCGCATCAGCGCGGAGGAGTCGGACGGCATCAAGCAGCGCTGCTTCCAGGACTTCGACGCGGCGCTCACCCGCGCCCGCCAGGAGAGCCAGTTCAAGGAGCCCAACGCGCTGGAGGGCCTGTGGAAGCCCTACAAGGGCGGCCTCTTGAAGAACGCGCCCCAGGTGTCCACGGCGGTGGCCAAGGCCACGCTGCGCGACGCGCTCCAGAAGCTGGCCACCGCGCCGGCAGGCTTCAACGTGCACCGCGACGTGGAGCGCACGGTCCTCAAGAAGCGCCAGGGCATGCTGGAGAGCGAGGAGCTCCAGTGGAGCGAGGGCGAGTCGCTGGCGTACGCGACGCTCCTGTCGGAGGGCTACACCATCCGCCTGTCCGGCCAGGACAGCGAGCGCGGCACCTTCAGCCACCGCCACGCGGTGCTGCACGATACGCAGACGGGCGAGGAGTACGTGCCCCTGCGCCAGTTCCCCACGGGCAAGGCGACGTTCAACGTCTGGAACAGCCCGCTGTCGGAGATGGGCGTGCTGGGCTTCGACTACGGCTACAGCCTGGACGTGCCGGACGGCCTCACCCTGTGGGAGGCCCAGTTCGGTGACTTCGCCAACGGCGCGCAGATCATCATCGACCAGTTCATCGCCGCGGCGGAGAGCAAGTGGCGCCGGCTCTCCGGCATCACGCTGCTCCTGCCGCACGGCTACGAAGGCCAGGGCCCGGAGCACTCCAGCGCGCGCCTGGAGCGCTTCCTGGACCTGTGCGCCGAGGACAACCTCCAGGTCTGCTACCCCACGACGCCCGCGCAGATCTTCCACCTGCTGCGCCGCCAGGTGCTGCGCCCGGTGCGCAAGCCGCTGGTCATCATGTCGCCCAAGAGCCTGCTGCGCCGTCCGGAGGCGACCAGCCGCATGGACGACCTGGCCACGGGCGCGTTCCAGGAAGTGATTCCGGACGCGAAGGCGGACGCCGCGAAGGTGAAGCGGCTGCTCTTGTGCAGCGGCAAGGTGTACTACGACCTGGCCAAGGCCCGGGACGAGCGCAAGGACGACTCCATCGCCATCGTGCGGGTGGAGCAGCTCTACCCGTTCCCGCAGGATGAGCTGGCGAACCTGGTGGCGAAGCTGCCGGCGCTCCAGGAGCTGTACTGGGTGCAGGAGGAGCCGCGCAACGCGGGTGGCTGGCACTTCATGTTCCCGCGCCTGCACGACCTTCTCTCCGGCCGTTCGCAGCAGCAGACGGTGAAGCTGGGCTACATCGGGCGCGCCGAGGCCGCCAGCCCCGCCACCGGTTTCACGAAGACGCACGACTACGAGCAGCAGCTCATCATCGAAGAAGCCATCCTCCGAGGACCCCAGAATGGCCGTTGAACTGAAAGTCCCCCCGCTCGGCGAATCCATCACCGAGGCCGTCGTCGGCAAGTGGAACAAGAAGCAGGGTGAGTCTGTCTCCGCGGACGAGCCGCTCGTCGTGCTGGAGACCGACAAGGTCACCATCGACGTGCCCTCCCCCGCCGCCGGCAGCATCGCGTCCATCGCCTTCAAGGAGGGCGACAAGGTCCGCGTGGGCGACGTGCTGGGCACCATCGAGGCCGGTGCTGGCGCGGCCGCTTCTCCCGCCGTGGCCGCCGCCACGCCCGCGCCCGCCCAGGCCGCGGCGCCGGTGGCGTCCGCTCCGGCCCAGGCCCAGAGCGACGCGCGCATCACCCCCACCGCGAAGAAGATGGCGGAGGAGAACCGGGTGGACGTGGGCCAGCTGAAGGGCTCCGGCCCCGGCGGCCGCATCATGAAGGAGGACGTGCAGGGTCAGCTCAACCGCCCCGCCGCCACCCCTTCCG
>NZ_RAVW01000530.1 GCF_003611585.1 Corallococcus exercitus
GGGCGTTGGTGGCGGCTTCCGGGGTGGCGGGCGCCGGGACGACCAGGCTCTCGCGGGGGACCTCCACCACGATGGGGGACTGGCCGGAGCGCTGCCGGTTCTCGTCCTCCAGCGAGTAGAAGAGCTGGATCTGCGAGCCGCCCTTCATGACGAGCTCGCCCTTCTGGTTCTCCGCCCAGAGGTCGATCTCGACGAAGTACCGGCCGCCGGAGCCGTGGCGGTCGCTCACGCGGCCCTTGCAGACCACGGTGTCGCCCGGCCACACCATCTTGATGAAGCGGACGTTGTAGCGCCGCAGCTGCCCGCCGCGCGCCCAGTCGCTGATGAGCTGGCCGAGCATGCCCATGACGAGCATGCCCGGGGCGTAGACGGACGGCATGCCCACGCTCTTGGCGTAGAGCTCGTCCACGTGCACGGGGTTGTAGTCGCCGGAGGCGCCCGCGTAGCGCGACAGCTGGACGCGGTCCACCGGGGCCTTGGCCAGCGCCGGCAGCTCGTCACCGACGCGGATGGATTCGAAGTAGAGCTTGCGCGCGGGCATCAGGCGTTCTCCTTGGCGGCACGCACCACGAGGGTCCGGCGGGCGCGGAAGACGAGGTTGCCCTCTTCGTCCCGGCCTTCGTCCTCGATGACCGCGATGTCCATCTTGCCGGACATGCCCGGCCGCTCGAAGACGTCCGACACGCGGGTGGACACGTAGATGCGGTCCCCCGCGAAGATGGGCCGCTCGTAGTCGAAGCCCTGTTCGGCGTGCAGCAGGCTCTTGATGCCCACCCCCAGGAGTTCCCGGAGGTCCGCGGCGGAATGGAACGACGCGGGGAACGTGGGCGGCGCGACGATGGTGGGGTAGCCCGAAGCACGGGCGTACTCCTCGTCGTAGTAGATGGGATTGTAGTCGCCAATCGCCTCGGCGAAGCGCCGGATGGCGCCCTTCTCCACCTCGTTGAGCGTCGGCGGCGAGGCGCGGCCAATCGCGTTCTTGTCCAGCATTTCCCTCTCCTGATGATCCTTCAGCGTCCTGCCGGAAGCTCGAGCACCGTCAGGAGCCCTGCCTCCGCGGCCGTCAAACGTGGCGCGGCATTCACCAGCGCGTTCGCGGTGGCCCGGTCACCCGCCACTCCCCCCGGTATTTCCAGCACCAGCCTGGGGTCCGCGTCGATCTCGATGCGATCCCGTGGGTTGTCCGCCCCTACCGCGATGGTCAGCTCCAGGCGGACCCGCTCCTGCCCCTCCTCCAAACCCACCACGGACTGGAACATGCCCGCGACGCGGCCTTTCTTCACGACAAATGCGCCGCCGGCAATCTCCTCCTCGGCGAAGACGGGCGCGACCTCCTCCTCGAAGTCGTCGCAGTCCAGCCCCAGCCCCAGCGCCGCCAGCGCCGCGGACTCCACCAGCCCCACGTGGCCCAGCTCCTCGCGGTCCACCAGGTCGAAGAACTCCTCCTCCGTCAGGCCCGCGCCCACCTTGCGCTGCAGGGCTTCACGGCGCGTGCGGGCGTCCACCACCCGGCTGGCCGTCACCTTGCGCACGGGGCCGCAGACCTGCCCGGCGGTGGCCACCAGCCGGTCCAGCACGAAGCCGGGGTTCACGCCCGTGCCCACGATGGCGACGCCCGCCTTCTGCGCGGCGCGCTCCAGCTTCTCCGCCAGCTCCGGGTACTTCAGGTGCGGGAACGCCAGCTCCTCGCAGGTGCTGGCCACGGGCAGGCCCAGCTTCAGCGCGTCCAGCAGCTGATCCATCACCTGGGACAACCGGGAGCTGGTGGCGTGCAGCACCACCACGCCCTTGCGGCGCCCCACGGCGCGCTCCAGCGTGTCCGCGACCTTGAAGCGCGGCCCGGCCAGCCCCAGCACATCGCCCAGGGGACGTCCCACCAGGGAGGGCTGCGAGTCCACCGCGCCCATCAGCTCCACTTCGGGGGATGACAGGGCCGCCCTGGCAATCTCCTGCCCGATGAACCCCAGCCCCATCACCACCACCGGCACCGGCCCATCAGGGGCTCTAGCCATCGGAGATTGCTCCCGAATTCCAAGGGGTTACAGCGATTTACGTCGGGTAGGCAGCCACCATAGAACACGGCTCGTCGGGCAGGCAAGCAGGACGTGGAGTCCGGCGACCTCCTGGTTGAGCGAAACTTCAAGAATTCCGGTGGTTTAGCAGCACTGGAAAGCTTGGGGGGGCCTGTTTGGCCGCCCCTGGACCGGCTATAAGACTCTGAGAAAAACCGCAGCCCACTCGCTCGGAGCGTATCAGCCCATGGCCCGAATCCTCGTGGTGGACGACGACGTGCTCATCCTCGCGGCGCTGTCCCGGATCCTCCAGGCGGAAGGTTACGAGGTCGTGATGCACAGCGACCCGGTGGTGGCGTCGCGGGAGCAGGGGTTCGACGTCGTCCTGACGGACTTCATGATGCCGTACCTCAACGGCATCGAGCTCTTGTCGGCGCTCCGGGAGAAGAACCCGCGCGCGGTGCGCTTGATGTTGACGGCGGCGGCGGACTTCAAGATCGCGTCGGAAGCGGTGAACCGGGGCGAGGTCTTCCGGCTGCTGGGCAAGCCGTGGGCCCTGAGCGAGCTGACGAGCAGCATCCGGCAGGCCTTCGAGCACCACCGGTTGGTGGCGGCCAACGAGCGGCTGACGCGCGAGGTGGCGGACAAGAACGCGGAGCTGCTGGCCATCAACATGGACCTGGAGCGCCGGGTCGTCGAGCGCACCACGGGGCTGCTGGACGGGCTCATCAGCGCGCTGGACTACCGGGACACGGAGACGCAGTGGCACTCGCGTCGCGTGTCGCTGTACGCGCGGCGGCTGGCGCAGGAGATCGGCCTCAGCGGGCCGGCGCTGGACGTGGTGGAACAGGGCGCGCTCTTGCACGACATCGGGAAGATTGGAGTTCGGGACTCCATCCTGCTCAAGCCCGGCCCGCTCACGCCGGATGAATGGGTGGAGATGAAGCAGCACCCGGAGTTCGGCTACCGGATGATGGCGAAGATGCCCTACCTGCACGAGGCGGCGCTCATCGTCCTGCAGCACCAGGAGCGCTGGGACGGCAAGGGCTATCCGCTGGGGCTCAAGGGCGAGGAGATCGTCGTCGGCGCGCGCATCTTCTGTCTCGTGGACACGCTGGACGCCATCACCTCCGACCGGCCCTATCGCAAGGGGCGCCCCATGAGCGTGGCGCGCGACGAGGTCCGCCGCTGCGCGGGCACGCAGTTCGATCCGGCGCTCGCGGAGGCGTTCCTCGGCCTGCCGGAGACGGAGTGGGCCCGCATCCGCCGCGAGGTAGAGCTGATGGAAGAGGCGGAGAGCCACCGCTGGACGGGCGGCAAGCTCAACGCCAAGGGCGAGCCGATGCCCGCGCGCGCCGCCGGGGCCTGACGCGCGACGGGGGATTTCAGGGGGCGCGGGTTCCGACGATGACGTCGTCGATGACCGTGCCCTCCAGCAGCGCATCCACGACGTCCATGCCGCTGACGACTTCGCCGAAGGCCGTGTAGCGGCCGTCCAGGTGCGGCTGCGGTGAGTGGGTGAAGAAGAACTGGCTGCCGCCGGTGTCCTTGCCCGACAGCGCCATCCCCACCGTGCCCCGTGCATACGGCCGGCGCGTCATCTCACAGCGGATGGAGTGCCCGGGACCGCCCTCCCCGTCTCCGCGCGGGTCTCCGCCCTGCGCGACGAAGTCCGGCACCACGCGGTGGAAGGTGATGCCCCGGAAGTAGCCCTGCTTCGCGAGCGCCACCAGGTTGCCGCCCGTGAGCGGCGCGTCCGGATCCAACAGGACGGTGATGTCGCCCTTGCGCGTGCGCAGCGTGAGCGTCGTCCCGGCGGGCGCGGCCGGCGGACGGTAGGTGTCTGCGGGCAGCTCCACGCGGTTGGAACGGACGGGAGTGCCGGTGAGCGTGGTGAGGGACTCGGCCGCGACCCGGCGCACGTTGGCGTGCGGATGGGTCAGCCACTCGCGCAGGCGGGGTTCCGCGGCGCGGCCCTGCAACGCGACGAGCGCGCCGGCCACCGCCTCCGCGAGGTCAGGCTCCTTCGGGACGCGCTCGGCCAGGGCCTCCAAGGCGGGCAGTGACTCGGCGTCCTTCAGCTTGCCCGCGGTGGCCGCGGCGAGCCCCGCCACCACCGCGTCGCCTCCCCCGATGAGCGCGCGCACAGGCGCCATCGCTTCGGGCACGGGGCGCTCGGAGAGGGCGTCCAGCGCGCCGCCACGCACGAGGGGGCTGGCGTGGTTCAGGTAGGGCACCGCGAACGCCGCGCCGGGCACCGCCGGGCTGACGTCACGCGGCTTCGATGCGGCGGTGGGTGCTCCCTTGAACTGGGCCACTTCATGGAGTCCGAGGGCGAGCCTTCGGGCTTCGGGCACGCGGCCGTATCCACACTGGAGCACCTGCTCCAACGTGCCCTGCTGCCGGTCCATCGCCGCCGCGAACCGGCAGTCCAGCCAGGCGAGGTCCGCGTGGGCTTCGTCGGATACGGCGACGCGGTCGGCTTCGGCCAGGGCACTCCTCAAGCGCGACAAGACCGGCCGGCCCTGGAGCGGAAGTCCCTGCTGCGCCACCGCCAGCAACGCATGGCCCTGCGCTGCCTTCCCCTCCGCCACCTGCTTCGCCCGGCGCCACTGGCCTTCCAGGGCGAGGAGCGGATCACAAGGCGCACCGGCCTCGCACTTCGCCGCGAGCTTCGCCAGCGCCCGCGCCGCCTCCGCCGACACGCGCGGCGTGGCGTCCCCGAGCATCAGGTTCAGCGCCATCGTGTCGCTGGGACTGCCCACGTCGCCCAGGCCCTTCACGCAGAGGGCCATCACGTCCGGATGGGCATTGGCCAGACAGGAGCGCAGCGCCTCCACGGCGTCCGGCCGCTTCGACGCTGCCAGGAGATAGGCCCCGGCGAGGTTCACCTCGCTCCGCTCGCGGGGCTTCAACAGCGCGCGGATCGCCTCCAGCGGAACGTTCGCCACCGCCGCCGCGCCCGCCTTGCGCGCCGCCACGCCCAGCGCCGTCGCCGCGGCCTCGGACCAGGGCCCATTCGCCGGAGACAGGCGGGCCGTCAGCACCTCCACCGCGCCGGGCGTGGCCAGCTTGCCCAGGGACTCCAGCAGCGTGATGCGCACCCAGCCGTCGGCTTCGGAGGCCTCCGCGCGCACCAGCGCTCCGGTCAGCGCCGTCCGTACGTCCTCCGGCAGCGGCTCCCACGACAGCGCCAGCTCGCCCGCGGCGAAGGCCGCCTCCTCGCGCACGGCCTTGTCCGGCGCCGTCAGTCCGGCGACGACGGCCTCCAGCGTGGCCACGTCCTGGATGCGCGCCAGGGCCCGCAGGGCACGCACGCGCACGGTCACCTCCGGCGCGGCGGTGGCGAGCCGGACGAGCTCACCGCCTCCCAGCGAGCGGCGGTCCTCCCAGTCCTGGATGCGCGCCATCACCCGGGCAGGCGTCTCCGGCGGCGGAGCGGGCGGAGGCACCGTGTGGGCACAGGCGCTCACGAGGAGGAATCCGGCGGACACGGCGGCGGGCAGGCGGGCCATGCCTGCGGGGCTAGGTCAATTCCCCGCGAAAATCCAGGGGTTATGGCGCTGAACAGGTTTGACAGGCGCGCGCCGGGGCCGGGAAGATATCGGGCCGTTTCCCCCCTCCCGGAGCACCGGCCCTGAACTGCCCAGGCTGCAATCGCAAGGTCGCGGACGACACCGCCATCTGCCCCAACTGCGACTACATCATCGACCAGTCCTTCCTCGCGGGCTCTGGGGACGAGGGGGACTCCGGCGATGATGAGAGCACCGGGGTCGGCCCTCCGCCGCGCTCGCGTCCGCCCCCGGCCCGTGCCGCGCCGGAGCCCCGTGCGCGCCCTGCCCCGGGCCGCGCCAAGACGGGCCCCCGC
>NZ_RAVW01000531.1 GCF_003611585.1 Corallococcus exercitus
GCGCCGCCCGTCTTCGCCAGCACCTTCGTGATGGCCGCCGTCAGCGACGTCTTGCCGTGGTCCACGTGCCCAATCGTTCCGATGTTCACGTGGGGCAGGCTGCGATCGAACTTTTCCTTGGACATGAACCGCTCCTCACGACGCCGCCGGTGCGACCCCAGCGGTATAGGACTTCAAGAGAACTTCCAACGGGTGCTGCGTGTGCTTCAAAGCCGCTGGAACGTCAACAGAATTCGCCCGGCGGCTCCCCCTACGGCCGGGAGGTCAGTAGCTCGGGTTGAGCGCTGACTTGGGCGCCGGTGCGTAGTGCTTGAACTGCATGGTGTAGGTCGCCCTTCCCTGGCTCTTGCTGCGCAGGTCGGTCGAGTACCCGAACATGGCGGCCAGGGGCACCTCCGCCTGGATGGCCTGCACGCCGCCAGGCCTGGGCGTCATGCCCAGGATCTTCCCGCGCCGGCCGTTCAGGTCGCCGATGACGTCGCCCATGGCGGCCTCCGGGGTGACGACCTCCGTGGCCATGATGGGCTCCAGGAGGACCGGGTTCGCCGCGCGGACCGCGTCCTTGAAGGCCAGGGAGCCGGCGATCTTGAACGCCACCTCCGACGAGTCCACGTCGTGCATGGAGCCGTCGTAGGCCTCCACCTTCACGTCCACCATGGGGTAGCCCGCCACGGGGCCGTTCTGCATGGCCTCCTTCGCGCCGTCGCGCGCGGCGTCCACGAACTCCTTGGACACGGCGCCACCGGTGATGCTGTTGACGAACTCGAAGCCCTTGCCGGGCTCGTTCGGGGACACGCGCAGGTTGATGTGGCCGTACTGCCCCTTCCCGCCTGCCTGGCGGATGTACTTGCCCTCCGCCTCCTTCGTCGCCGTCACCGTCTCGCGGTAGGCCACCTGCGGCTTGCCGATGTTCGCGTCCACCTTGAACTCGCGCAGTAGGCGGTCGACGATGATTTCGAGGTGCAGCTCGCCCATGCCGGCGATGAGCGTCTGGCCCGTCTCCTCGTTGGAGCGCACGCGGAAGGACGGGTCCTCCATGGCCAGCCGCTGCAGGGCCTGGATGATCTTGTCCTGGTCCGCGGTGGACTTCGGCTCGATGGCGATGTCGATGACCGGCTCGGGGAACTCCATGCGCTCCAGGACGATCTGCTGCTTGTCGTCACAGAGCGTGTCGCCCGTGGTCGCGAGCTTCAGGCCCACCACCGCGCAGATGTCGCCGGCGTAGCACTCCGTCAGTTCGTCCTTCTTGTCCGCGCGCATCTGCACGAGCCGGCTGACGCGCTCGCGCTTGCCCTTCACGGAGTTCCACACCGCCGTGCCCGCCTCCAGCTTCCCGGAGTAGACGCGCAGGAACGTCAGCGTCTGCGACGAGAAGGACGGGTCGTTCATGATCTTGAACGCCAGCGCGCTGAAGGGCGCGTCGTCGCGCGTCTCGCGGATGGCGTCCTCGCCCTTGGGCGTCTTGCCGTGGATCGGCGGGATCTCCAGCGGGCTGGGCAGGTAGTCCACCACCGCGTCCAGCAGCGGCTGCACGCCCTTGTGGCGGAACGCCGAGCCGCAGAACACCGGGAACAGCTTCAGCCCCACGCAGCCCTTGCGGATGGCGCCGCGCACCTCCTCCTCGGTCAGCTCGTCGCCGTTGAGGAACTTCTCCGTGAGCGCGTCGTCCTGCTCCGCCGCGGCCTCCAGCAGCTCCGCGCGCGCGGCAGTGGCGGCCTCCTGGTAGTCCTCCGGAATGTCCACGACGTCGAAGCGGCTGCCCTGCTCCGCGTCCTGGAACACCAGCGCCTTCATCCGGACCAGGTCGATGACGCCCTTGAGCTTGTCCTCGCTGCCCAGGGGCAGCTGCATGCGCACGGGACGCGCGCCCAGCTTCTCCTTGATGGTGCCGACGGACATCTCGAAGTCCGCGCCCACGCGGTCCATCTTGTTGATGAAGCAGATGCGCGGGACCTTGTAGCGGTCCGCCTGGCGCCACACCGTCTCCGACTGCGGCTCGACACCGTTGACCGCGTCGAACACGGCGATGGCGCCGTCGAGCACGCGCAGCGAGCGCTCCACCTCGATGGTGAAGTCCACGTGGCCCGGCGTGTCGATGATGTTCACGCGGTAGCGCTGGCCCATCCGCTCCCAGAAGGCGCTGATGGCCGCGGAGGTGATGGTGATGCCGCGCTCGCGCTCCTGGACCATCCAGTCCGTGGTGGTGGTGCCTTCGTGCACCTCGCCCATCTTGTGGATGGCGCCTGTGTAGAACAGGATCCGCTCGGTGGTGGTCGTCTTGCCGGCATCGATGTGCGCCATGATGCCGATGTTGCGGTAGCGCTCGAGGGGGAACTCACGGGCCATGACTCGGTTCCTTCCGGACGTCTCTTGGACTGCTGCCAGGGCTGACAAACAAAACCGCCCGGACGCTGGCAGCGCATCCGGGCGGCAACCGCGAAGCCCCTTTCGGGACCTACCAGCGGTAGTGAGCGAAGGCCTTGTTGGCTTCCGCCATCTTGTGCGTGTCTTCACGCTTCTTCACCGCGTTACCGCGGTTGTTGGCGGCGTCCATGATCTCGCCGGCCAGCTTCTCCTGCATGGTCTTCTCACCACGCGCCTTGGCGTAGGAGATGATCCAGCGCATGCCCAGCGCGACGCGGCGGTCCTGACGGACCTCCACGGGCACCTGGTAGGTGGCGCCACCGACGCGGCGGCTCTTCACCTCGAGGACGGGCTTGACGTTGTCCAGGGCCTTCTTGAACGTCTTGAGGGGGTCTTCCTTCGCGCGCTCCTCCATGAGGGCGAAGGCGCCGTAGCACACGCCCTCCGCGATGGACTTCTTCCCCTTGCGCATCAGGTCGTTGACGAACTTGGTGACGAGCCGGTCCTGGAACTTCGGATCCGGGAGAATCTTCCGCTTGGCGACTACGCGACGACGAGGCATCTCTTCCCTTACGCCCCACTTCCCTCGCTTTTGAGGAAAGCCTTGTTCAGGGGGCTTCAAGAACGACTGCTTGGAACTTCCAGGGACACTCCCCAGGGTGTGGGGCCAGCGTCCGACACTTCTTCAAATACCGCGAAGGTGTTCCGCGCCAACGACGCGCGGGAGAACCGGACTAGCTGGGGCGCTTGGCGCCGTACTTCGAACGGCTCTGCTTGCGACCGGCAACGCCCACGGAGTCCAGCGTGCCGCGGATGATGTGGTAGCGAACGCCCGGGAGGTCCTTCACACGGCCACCGCGGATCATGACCACCGAGTGCTCCTGGAGGTTGTGACCCACGCCGGGGATGTAGGAGGTGACTTCGATCCCGTTGGTGAGACGCACGCGGGCCACCTTGCGGAGGGCCGAGTTCGGCTTCTTCGGGGTCGTGGTGTAGACGCGCGTGCACACACCGCGCTTCTGGGGGCACTCCTTCAGGGCAGGGCTCTTGCCCTTGATGTTGAGCTTCTCGCGGCCCTTGCGGACGAGCTGGCTGATGGTCGGCACTGAAACCTCTTCTTCGATGGGGACCCCGCTTCCGGCTACACGGAGCGGAGCATATCTACCTACAGGCTACACAAAAGGCCCGCGAGTATAGGGAGGGCCCCCCGGGTGTCAAGCATGGCTTGCCCCTGGGCCAGAACCGGCCAGAGGACCCGGGTGCATTCCCCTCACACCCGAAAAACCTGGGACTGCGACGACGGCCGGACGCTCTACTCCGTTAGCCCCCTAGAAGTCGAGGACCATCACGATCGCGTCCTCGCCCTCGTCCACGTAGTAGTTCGGGCGGATGCCGACCGGCCGGAAGCCCAGCGAGCGGTAGAGGTTGAGGGCGGATTCGTTGCCCCGGCGCACCTCCAGCGTGGCCAGGGAGCAGCGGCGCGCCACACCCCGGCGGAGCACCTCCTCCATCACGGTGCGGGCGACGCCCCGGCGGCGGTGCACGGGGGCGGTGGCGACGTTGAGGACGTGGACCTCGTCGTGGACGATCCAGAAGATGGCCAGGCCCAGGAGCTCCACGCCCCCTTCGGGCCGCGGCTCCTCCACGAGGAGGATGGTGGACCAGTCGTGCTGGAGCTCACGCCCGAGCAGCTCCGTGGACCAGGGGTTCTTGAAGGACGCCTTCTCCAGCGCCATCACCGCCGGCATGTCGTCCACGGTCATCTGCCGGATGAGGAAGCCCTTCCCCCTGTCGGGCGTCCCGTCCTCCCGCAGCCGTCTCATCGCCGTGCCTCCCGTGCGAAGGGCGCCACCCGCCGCACCTGCGCCGACCTGCGTACTTCAGCCAGGGCCTGGGCCGCCAGCTCCCCGTAGCGCGCCCGCACCAGCTCCTCGCGGATGGCCGTGCGCGCTGCCTGGTCGAACTCACCGGGGTACAGGTCCCGGTGCGCGTCATAGTGGTGACGGACCTCCGCTTCGCTCACCTGTGCCTTCAACCGGACCCGACTGTCGAGGATTCGCTCCGCCCGGAGCCCCCGCGCCAGCACGGCCACCAGGGCGTCGCGATCCACGCCATGCCGGTCCAGGAAGCGCTGGAGTGCCGCCTCCCCTCCCAGCCGTGCACGGAAGGCGTCCAGCCGGGCCTCCACCTCCACCGGTTCGGCCGGGAAGGCCTGCAGGCGGTCCGCGCTCAGGACCTGGAGACGCTGATTGATGGACAGCTCCAGGGCCCCCCGGAGCGTCTGCTCGTCCAGCGGCAGGGCGGCGGCCTGCACGGCCCCCCGCTGGATCAGCGCCACCCGGGCCTCCATCTCCAGCTCACTCTGGGTGAGGACCTGGCCCTCGATGACCGCCACGACGCGGTCCATCACCCTGCCCCCCTCCACGGCGGGAGCGGGCGGCGGTGGGGCGGCGTGGGCGGTCGCCCCGGACCCCAGGGCAGCCCCCAGGGCCGCGGGGAGCAGTCCGCACGCCAGCCACAGGGGGGCCCTCCGGCGGGGGCGCGGTGCTGGCATGGCCTTCCTCATGTTCCGGCGACTGTAACCATCGCGGCGCGGTCCGGACATCCCGTGCTGGCGCTCACCGCCCCGCTGGTTACGTTCTTCCTTGTCGGGTACTGCACCACCCTAAAGACCTATGGCAGACGACTACTACCAGATTCTGGGCGTGCCACGGACGGCCTCGGCGGACGAGCTCAAGAAGGCCTTCCGCAAGCTCGCGCGCCAGCATCACCCCGACGTCAACCCCGGGGACAAGGGCGCCGAGGAGAAGTTCAAGCGCATCAACACCGCGTTCGAGGTGCTGGGCGACCCGAAGAAGCGCGCGCTCTACGACGAGTTCGGCGAGGACGCGGAGAAGATCGGCTTCGACGAGAAGAAGGCCGCGGCCTACCGCCAGTACCGTGCCGCCCAGGCGGCCGGGGGCAGCGGGGGCGGCGGCATCCCCTTCAGCACCGAGGGCGTGGACCTGGGGGACCTCTTCAACGACATCTTCGGGCGCGCGGGTGCTGGCGGAGGCGGCGCGGGCGGCTTCGACATCAACGACCTCTTCGGCCGGGGCCGGGGCGGCAGCCGGTCCACCGCGGCCGAGCGCGGCGACGACCTGACGACCCGCGTGCAGGTCTCCCTGGCGGAGGCCGTCACCGGCACTGAGCGCACCCTGTCCCTCCAGCGTCCGGGCCGCTGCTCCAAGTGCCACGGCGAGGGCAACACGGGGAAGCTCGTGACGTGCCCCACGTGCAACGGCACGGGCCGGGCGCGCCGGGGCGGGGCCATGTTCGGCGGGTCCGGCGTGTGCCCCACCTGTCGGGGCAGCGGGAAGGCCCCGGAGCCCTGCCCCCAGTGCGGCGGCAGCGGCATCAAGGAGGAGACGACCCGGCTGACGGTGAAGATTCCGGCGGGCGTCGTCACCGGCTCCAAGGTGCGGCTGGCGGGCCAGGGCGCGGCGGG
>NZ_RAVW01000532.1 GCF_003611585.1 Corallococcus exercitus
GGGGAGGGAGGACGGGTGGAGGTGCGCATCGCGGTGGAAGCGGACGGAAGCGCGCGCGTGGCGGTGTCGGACTCGGGGCCCGGAGTGCAGCCCGACGCGCGGCTGTTCGAGCCGTTCTTCACGACGAAGCCCTCCGGCACGGGGCTGGGGCTCGCGGTGAGCCAGGCCATCGCGGAGGCGCATGGAGGCCGCATCGACGTGGACACGGGCGCCCTGGGCGGCGCGCGCTTCACGCTGTCGCTGCCTCCACCGTCGCGTGAACAGGAGGCGGCGGCATGAGCGACGCGAAGCCCTCGGTCCTCGTCGTGGACGACAAGGAGAACATGCTCAAGCTGTTCGCGCGCATCCTCGGGGATGCGTACGCGGTGACGACCGCGCCCGACGGTGCCCAGGCGCTGGCCCTGCTCTCCGCGCGCGCGTTCGACGTGGTGGTGAGTGACATCCAGATGCCGGGCGCGGATGGCTTCACGGTGCTGCGCGAGGTGAAGCGGCGTGCGCCGGAAACGGAGGTCCTCCTCGTCACCGCCTACGCGAGCATCCCCAAGGCCGTGGAGGCCATCAAGGAGGGCGCCTACGACTACCTGTCCAAGCCCTTCGACCCGGACGACGTGGCCCTCGTCGTCGCCCGCGCCCTGGAGCGCCAGCGCCAGCAGCGCGAGGCCCGGGGGCTCGCCGCCCGCGTGGCGCGCATGCCGGACTTCCACGGCCTCTTCGGCACCAGCCCCGCGCTCCAGAAGACGCACGCCCTGCTCGCGCAGGTGGCCTCGCGCGACCTCACCGTGGTGCTCACCGGAGAGACGGGCACCGGCAAGGAGCTGGCCGCCCGCGCGCTGCACCGCGAGAGCCCTCGCCGCGACAGGCCCTTCGTCGCGGTGAACTGCGGCGCGCTGCCCGCGGAGCTCGTGGAGAGCGAACTCTTTGGCCACGCACGCGGCGCCTTCACCGGCGCGACGGGCGCGAAGGCCGGCCTCTTCGAGGAGGCCCACGGCGGCACGCTCTTCCTGGACGAAGTGGGGGACCTGCCCCTGCCCATGCAGGTGAAGCTCAACCGCGCGCTCCAGGAGAAGGAGATCCGCCGCGTGGGCACCACCACGCCGGTGACGGTGGACGTGCGCGTGGTCGCGGCCACGCACCGGGACCTCGCGGAGGAGGTGGCGCAAGGCCGCTTCCGCGAGGACCTCTACTACCGGCTGGGCGGCGTGACGGTGCGGATGCCCGCCCTGCGCGAGCGGCGCGAGGACATCGCGCTCCTCGCCATGCACTTCCTCGCCGCCGCGAACCGGCCGGAGCTGGAGGGCTTCACGCCCCAGGCCCTCCAGTCACTCACCGCCGCGCCCTGGCCCGGCAACGTGCGGCAGCTCCAGAACGCGGTGGCGCGCGCGGCGGCGGTGGCGGCGGGCCCCCGCATCACCCCGGAGGACCTGCCGCCAGAGCTCGGCACCGCGCGTGCCCCCGCGGCCGCCGGGCCGCTGCCAGCGGAGGCACTGGCGAAGCAGCCCTACCGCGAGGCGGTGGACCGCGTGCGCGACGCCGTGTCGCGCGACTACCTCACCGCGCTGATGCAGGAGTTCTCCGGCAACGTCACCCACGCGGCCGAGCGCGCGGGCATGGAGCGCGAGAGCCTGCACCGCCTGCTCAAGCGGTACGGCGTCCGCACGGAGGACTTCAAGCGCGGGGACTGAACTAGCGGGGCTCGTGCTGCGCGAGCACCTTGTCCAGCGCCTCCGCCTGCGCGCGGACGTCCGCGTCCGTGTCCTTCATCGCCTTGGCGGCGTGCGTCCGGGCCTTGGCGGCCTCCGTCTTCGCCAGCGCCATGGCCATACACAGGTTCGCCTTCGGGTGGTCCGGAGAGGCCGCCAGCGCGGGCTTGAGGATGGCCGCGGCCTGCTCGTCCTCCTGCTTCTCCAGGTGGAACATGGCCAGCACACAGGCCGGCTCCACCGCCGAGGGCTGCTGCTTCAGCGCCTCCCGCAGGAGCTCCGTGGCGAAGCCGCGCTGGCCGTGTCCGTCCATCGCGAACGCCATCGCGTGGAGCTCTTCCACGGAAGCGTCCCCCTGCTTCTTCGCCTGCTCCACCAGACGCTGCGCGTTCTCGAAGTTGCCAGCGCGCAGTTCCTTGATTCCTTCGGAATACAGGTAGTTTCCCACGGTGTCCTCCAGTGCACCACGCGGTGCGTTGCACGCATTCTGCGCGACTTCAGGCGATGATCCGCAACTTTGGGGAGGCGGTTTCCGAAAAATCGAGAAGACTTCTCCCCCCAGGCTCCCATGATCATCCGCAACAGCCCCGTCCGCCAGCCGCTGACCTCCGGTACGGAGTCCACCGCCGCGCGCCCCGCTCCCACCGCGCGCAACGTGGTGAAGGACTCCTTCTCCTCCGGCACCACCGCCGCCCAGCGCACGGGCGCCGTCACCAGCGGGCCCCCGGGCGACCACGGCAAGCTGATGAGCGAGTACCTCACCGGCGCGCGCCCGCCCCCGGCGGACTTCGAGCAGGTCATGGGCTACAAGCCCTACGCCATCCAGACGAAGCACGGCCAGCGAATGCAGGATCCGTTCGGCGACGCCTCCGTCCCCGGCAAGATTGGCCCGGACAAGGAGTTCGACCCGGCGGCCAAGACGCACGACTACGGCTACGACCTGCTGCGTTACTACGACCGCAAGGGCACTCCGCTGAAGCCGGAGGCCCGCAAGGCCGCGGACGCGCAGTTCCGCAAGGACATGTTCGACTACGCGAACGACCAGAAGGGCGCGATGGCGAAGTTCAAGTTCCGCGCGTGGGCGCAGATCTACGCCACCGCGGTGGAGCTGAACTCGCGCGTGCAGGGCTACGGCCCTCCGTAGTCGCAGGGAGTCGCATGACGGATGCTGAAGGGCCAGACGCGGGGCTGCCCCCGGACCGCGAGGACGTGGTGGCGGCGCTCCTGGCCCACCAGCGCCGCTTCCTCGCCTTCGTGGAGCGGCGCGTGGGCAGCAGGGCCGTCGCGGAGGACCTCCTCCAGACGGCCTTCGCCCGCACCCTGGAGAAGGGTGGGGCGCTGAAGGACGGCGAGGGCGCGGTGGCGTGGGTCTACCGCCTGTTGCGCAACGCCCTCGTGGACCACCACCGCCGGCAGGCCGCGGAGGGCCGCGCGCTGGAGGTGGAGGCGCGTGACGCGGACGGCGCCACCGACGACCTGGAGCTCAAGGGCGCGGTGTGCGCGTGCCTCACGGAGCTGCTCCCCACGCTCAAGCCCGAGTACGCGGAGCTGGTGCGCCAGGTGGACCTGGAGGGGCGCGCGGTGCCGGACGTGGCGCGCGAGGTGGGCATCACCGCCAACAACGCGGGCGTGCGGCTGCACCGCGCGCGGCTCGCGCTCAAGCGTTCGCTGGAGCGCGGCTGCGGTGCGTGCGCGGCGCACGGCTGCCTGGACTGTTCCTGCAAGCCCCGCCGCTGAACCGGCCGGCCGCTCCGCTCAGGGGCAGGTCGCCGTGTCGTCGTTGGCGTCGATGTTCACGCCCGTCACCGGATCGCCCTTGAACACGCTCGCCAGGAGCGCGGTGGCCCGGCACGTGGGCAGCTTGTGGTTGTCCACGACGACGAAGGAGAGCGACACGCGCGCCAGCTCCGGCAGGCCGAAGTCCGTGAGCGCCCCATTGCCCTGGAGGCTGAGGACTTCCAGCTCGCGCAGCCGTGCCAGGTCGCCCAGGGACGTGAGCGCCGCGTTGCCCAGCGCCTCCAGCGTGGTCAGCCGGGTCAGCGGGCTGAAGCCCTCCAGGGACGTCAGCACGGGGTTGCCCACGGTGACCACCGCGCTCGCGCTCCGCAGGAGGGGCAGGTGGTGCACGCGCTGGAGCTTCGCGTTGTACTTCACGCTGAAGTCCTGCGTGATCTGCTCCAGCATGGGCATGTCCCCCGCGCTCACCAGCTCCTTGTTGCCCTGGATGTGGATGCGGCCCGCGTAGGAGAGACGCTCGAAGCCCGTCGTGTCCGGCAGCTGGGGGTTGCCGATGAGCTCCAGGGCGCCCACGGAGCCGAGCCGGGCCAGCGGCTGGAGCGTCTCCATGACGGTGTTCTCGCGCAGCTCCAGCGTGCCATCCACCCGGGTCAGGTTCTCCAGGCCGAAGGGCCCCAGCAACGCGGCGTTGTTCGTGATGCGCACGTCTCCGTGGACCTGGGACAGGTTCACGAAGGGCGTCCGGTCCATCCGGAGGTGGTCCTCGATGACGAGCGACCCCTGGAGCACGGTGACCTGGGGCAGCAGGCCGGGCCTCTCCATGGCGTTGTTCGCGCGCAGGGAGATGCTGTCGCGGGGCATCACCGCCGCCAGCCCCTCCAGCGTGGGGAGCATGGGGTTGTCCTCCACGATGAGGCTGCGCTCGACCCAGAGGATGGCCTTCGACGCTGTCGTGCCCAGCGCGAGCGTGTCCAGCCGGGCGTTGGAGCGCACCTCCACGTTGCCGCCCACGAAGCGCAGCGAGGGCAGGGACAGCCGCCGCAGGCTGGCGTTGCCCTTTGCCGTGAAGCTCCCCTCGATGACGGCCAGCGACGGGAGCGAGGCGTCGGTGAGCGTGGGCGCGGAGATGATCAGCTCGCCCCGCAGGTGGGTGACGCCCTCCAGCGCGACCAGGTCCACGGGGCTCGCCACGACGTAGGTCCCGTCGTGCACGCGCGTGGCCTGACACACGTACACGGTGGCCGCGAAGCCGCCCGCGTCCAATTCCCCGTCGCGGTCCCGGTCCTGGATGGCGTCCACGCGCGTGCCACCCTGGGCGCAGTTCGGTCCCGGGGGCTCGCCATCGTGGTAGACCTTCAGGTCGGAGGTCTCCAGGCCGCAGGCGTAGGCGGTGGCATGGATCTCCGACGTCGCGAGCACGGCGTCGCCATCCAGGTCGGCGCCGGCCTCCAGCATGAGGCCTCCCCGGTCGTCGCCGTCGCACGGCGCGGTGAAGGCCGGCAGCACGCGCAGGCGTGACAGGACGGGGGCCGGCTCATTGCAGGCGTACACCTCCTGGGAGATCTCCTCGTCCTCCAGCAGCCCGTTGCCGTTGGCGTCATGGCCGGCGTGTGACACCTGGCCGCCCACGGGGCACTTCTCGCCCGGGAGCACCGGCCGCACGCGCAGGAGCACGTTGGCGACCGTGGTGGCGCAGACGTAGTCGGTGAGGGAGACCTCCGCGTCGTCCAGCTGGCCGTTGGCATTCCGGTCCAGGCCGGACTGCACCGCCTGTCCTCCCAGCGCGCAGTGCGCGCCGTGGGGCTCGGCCCGCGCGCGGGTGCGGACCTGGGGGAGGGCCGGGTCGCAGACGTAGTCGGTGGCGGTGACCTCCGCGTCGTCCAGCTCCCCGTCGCGGTCCTTGTCCAGGCCGGTCAGGACCGCGTCCCCGCCGAACTCGCAGTGCTCGCCAGGAGGCTCCGGGCGCACCCGGGTCTTCGCGTCGCGCTGGGTGATGTCCGACAGGTCGATGGCATCACAGCCGCTGACGAGCAGGGCCATCGCCACCCCCCACGTCCCCCACATGCGTCGCATTCGATGCCCTCTCTGGTCGGGCCCCGACCGAGCCTCCCAGGCCATACGGACGGAGTGGATTTTCCGGGCTATTCCGTGGCGGAGCCCGTGCGGCCGGCCGCGCAAGCTCCCGGAACTCCAGGCTGTCGGGGCTGCCTCCTACCGGAAAATGCCCCAGGAGGACAAACCCCCAGGGCCGCTCGGTGCCCCACCTTCCGTGGAAGGAGCGCTTCCGTGCGGGGGCTTCAGAGGGCGGGTTACGCATGTGTAAGAGCGCACCGGGTGCCGCGTTGGCCCGGGGAAAGGAGGCTCCACCATGACGCACCCC
>NZ_RAVW01000533.1 GCF_003611585.1 Corallococcus exercitus
CATGGGAGGGAGCGAGGGGGCGCTCCCGGAAGGGGGAAGGCCGGCCCCTCCGGCGGGCTCCGCGAGACTGAGGCTTAAGCGGTCCGGCGCTGACGGCGGCGCAGGCCCGGCACTCCCATCAGGCCCAGGAGGGCCAGCCAGGAGGCATCCGGCGCGGTGCTGCACCCGCCGCCCGCGAAGGCGCGCGCGCCCTGCACCGTCCAGGTGTACTGCGCCGGGGACTCATCCGTGTTGCCGCTGCCGTCCACCGCGCGCACCTCCAGGACATGGTCCCCGGTGCCGACGGTGTAGGAGTCCTGGCAGGGGGCCCACTCGCCGCCATCGAGGCGGCACTCGAACGTCGAGCCCTCCTCCGTGGAGGCGTACTCGAAGTCCGCCGTGCGGTTGGAGGTGGTGGGCGGTGGGCCCTTCACGATGGAGGTGTCCGGGGCCTGGGTGTCCGGGTCCGCGAGGTCCACGACGAAGGGAACGGCGGTGGACACGGGGCTGGTGACGCCCGCGGGCGACTGGGCCGTGGCCGTCACGGTGTGCGGGCCCTCCGCCAGGGGTGTCGTGGGGACGCAGCTCCAGTTGCCGGCCGCGTCCACGGTGGCGGTGCAGATCACGGTGGTGCCCTCGCGCACCGTCACCGTGGCGCCGGGCTCGCCGGTGCCGGAGATGGCGGGCGTGCCGGTGGTCACCGTGGTGTTCGCCGCCGGGCCAGTGATGACCGGGGCCGGGACCTGGGTGTCCACGACGAAGGGGACGGCGGTGGACGGGAAGCTGGTGCTGCTTCCGGGCGCCTCGGCCGTGGCCGTCACGGTGTGCGGGCCGTCCACCAGGGGCGTCGTGGGCGTGCAGGTCCAGTTTCCGCTCGCGTCCACGGTGGCGGTGCAGACCACGGTGGTGCCCTCGCGCACCGTTACCGTGGCGCCGGGCTCGCCGGTGCCGGTGATGGGGGGCGTGCCGGTGGTCACCGTGGTGTTCGCCGCGGGGCCGGTGATGACCGGGGCCGGCGTCACAGGGCCGGGCTCCTCCGCCACGCACTTCTGGGTGGACGGGTCGCAGTACGCCTCGCAGACGTTGGACGCGGTGCACGTCTGGCCCACCTCCAGCAGGCAGCGCGGCGAGCAGGTGTCGCCGCCCACCAGGTTGCCGTCGTCGCACACCTCCGTGCCCGCGCGGACGCCGTCGCCGCACGTCGTCCCGCAGAGACTGGGCGAGCCGTTGCAGCTGTAGCCCGGCTCCACGGCGCAGGTGCTGGAGCAGCCGTCGCCGCTGGTGGCGTCGCCGTCGTCACACTGCTCACCGGCGTTCAGCACGCCGTTGCCGCAGGTGTTGAAGCACACGTTGCCGGGGGCGGGGCAGCTCCAGCCCGGCTCCACGGCGCAGGTGGCGTTGCAGCCGTCACCCGCCGTGGCGTTCCCGTCGTCACACGCCTCGGCGCCCGCTGTGATGCCGTCGCCGCAGAGGGTGACGCAGGTGCTGGGCGCGCCGGAGCAGCTGTAGCCCGTCTCCACGCGGCAGCCGTTGGAGCAGCCGTCGCCGGAAGCCTGGTCCCCGTCGTCACACGTCTCGTTCGGATCCAGGGCGCCGTTGCCGCAGGTCTGGGCGCACACGGACGGGCCCGAGGCCGGCGTGGAGCACGCGTAGCCGTCTTCCACGCGGCACTCGGTGGCGCAGCCGTCGCCGGACGTCAGGTTGCCGTCGTCGCACTGCTCGCCCGGATTCACGGTGCCGTTGCCGCACGTCTTCGCGCAGGGCTGGCCCGGCGTGGCGCACGCGTAGCCCAGCTCCAGGGTGCAGGCGTTGGAGCAGCCGTCGTTCAGGTTCGTGTTGCCGTCGTCGCACAGCTCGCCGGCGTTGAGCACGCCGTTGCCGCACAGCGGGGCGCAGACGGAAGGAGCGCCGGAGCAGGTGTAGCCCGTCTCGATGCGGCACGCCGCGGAGCAGCCGTCGGAGTTGAACGCGTTGCCGTCGTCGCACTGCTCACCCGCGTTGATGGCGCCGTTGCCGCAGGTGGCCGCGCAGGCCTGGCCCGGCGCGGGGCAGGCATAGCCATCCTCCACGCGGCAGCTGGCGTTGCAGCCGTCATTCGCGGTGGTGTTGCCGTCGTCGCACTGCTCGCCGGGGTTCAGGTTGCCGTTGCCGCACGTCTTGGCGCAGGTGCTGGGCGCCCCGGCGCAGCCGAAGCCGGGCTCGATGCCGCAGGTGGCGTTGCAGCCGTCGCCGTCGTCGGTGTCGCCGTCGTCGCACTCCTCGCGCGGGGAGATGGCGCCGTCACCGCAGCGGTCGTCGTAGGCGTCCACGAAGAGGTAGCGGAAGGCGTTCGGCGGGCTGGCCTCGTTCTCGTTGCACAGCTCGATGCGATTGAGGCCCGTGTGCCAGGGCGAGGAGGCGCCGAACTCGCGGAAGATGTTCTTCTGCCAGGGCTGGCCCGGGGGCTCGCTCACCGTGACGGGGAAGACCGTCGTGCCGTTCACCCTCGCGCTGTCGAACTGGTTGTCGTTGAAGGTGGCCAGTTGCAGGCGGAACTGCGCGACGTTCGTCGTCGAGGGGATGAGGAAGTCCTGGTACACGCACGTCTGCGCGCCCTGGGGCGCCATGAAGCGCGCGGTCTGCATCTCCAGCGGCCAGTCGTTCGCGTTGCGCACGCCGGTGTCCGCGCCGGTGGTGGTGCCGGTGTAGAACCAGTGCGGATCCACCCCGCCCGCGGGCAGGCGGCGGTTCTGTGCGTCCACGCCGGTGTTGAACACCGCCACGCCCGCCCTCACGCAGCGGCTGGGGCTGCCCGCGCAGGCGAAGCCGGGCTCCACCTCGCACTGCCGGCTGCACCCGTCGCCCTCGAAGCGGTTGCCGTCGTCGCAGACCTCCTGCGCGTAGGACGGGTACTGCCGGTTGTCGAACGTGCCGTTGCCACACAGTGACAAGTCACACGTGGCCGAACAGCCGTTGCCGTTGTCCGCCGTGTTGCCGTCGTCGCACAGCTCGCCGGTGTTCACCACGTTGTTGCCGCACAGGCTCGCCAGCGAGCACGCGTTGCCGGGCACGTTGCACAGGTAGCCCGCCTCCACGGTGCCGGTGGCCGAACAGCCGTCGCCGCTCGCCGTGTTGCCGTCGTCGCACTGCTCGCCGGGCTGGAGCCGGCCGTCACCCACGAGCGACGAGGACTGGCTCGTGAGGACGGGCTCTGAAGTGGGGGTCGCCGGCTCGCAGCCGGCGAGGAGGAGCAGCGAACACAGGGCCAGCGCGTGGAAGCCCGCGCGCAGGGCCATCCGGGGTGAATCTCCCCGGAGGGAATTCATCAGGGTCGTGAACATGAAAGGTCTGCCTTACTTCTTGAGGGTGTCGGGGGAAGAGGAGGAGGCCGGCGCCGTCTGCACGCCCTCGGCCTCCCCGACGATCTTGAACTCGACGCGGCGGTTCTTCGCGCGGCCGTCCGCCTTCGCGTTGTCCGCGATGGGTTGCGTGGGCCCGAAGCCCTTCGCCTCCAGCCGCTCGCGCTGCACGCCCTTGGCCACGAGGTAGTCCACCACCGCCTCGGCGCGCCGCTGGGACAGGTCCAGGTTGTACGCGGCCTTGCCGGTGTCGTCGGTGTGGCCTTCGACGCGGACCTTCTCGATGTCCGGATGGGACACGAGGATGGCCGCGACCTTGTCGAGCACCGCGTTGCTGCGCTTCTGGATGACGGCCTGGTTGTTCTCGAAGAACACGGCCTCGAGGATGCGGATGCTCCCGGAGTCGATGCGCGCGATGGGCGCCGCCTTGCAGCCGCCGTTGTCCTCGGTGCCGGGCTCGTCCGGGCAGTTGTCCAGGCGGTCCACGATGCCGTCGCCGTCGCGGTCGGGCTCCACGTCCGGGCAGCCGTCCTTGTCCTTGTAGCGGTTGAACGTCTCCGGCTCCTTCGGGCACGCGTCCTTGGAGTCCACGATGCCGTCCCCGTCGGAGTCAGGGTCGTCCGGGCAGCCGTCCTCGTCCTGGAAGCCGTTCTTGTTCTCCGCCTGCGCGGGGCACTTGTCCGCCAGGTTGGGGATGCCGTCCTGGTCGTCGTCCTTGTCCGGGCAGCCCTGGAGCTGCGCCAGGCCGGCCGTCGTCGGGCACTGGTCGTCGCGGTTCTTCACGCCGTCGCCGTCGGCATCCAGGTCGGGACACTCGGCGGCCACGTGGGGCTGGCCCGCGATACAGACGGGGCCCTTGGGCGCGGGAGGCGTACCGAAGGACACCCCGGCGAGCACGCGGAAGCGCGGCGTGCCCGGCGTCTGGCCAAAGCCCGGGCCGCCCATGACGTACACCTCGGTGCCGTCGGCGGTGGGGACGCGCAGGCCCAGGAGCGCCTCCAGCGAGCTGGGCGAGTCCTGCGTGGGCACGGTGCCGCGCACGAGGATTTCCTCGCGCAGGCCCCAGAGGCCGGCGGACAGGTTCACGCCGCCGTTGAGTTCCACGCCCATCTCATCCTGGTACGGCTGCGTCTGCGGCGTCAGCGCGTACGTCTTCGTGCGCACGAGCGCGCCGACGTCCGCGCCCACGCGGAAGGTGCCGCCCAGCTGCTTGCCGGCGCCCAGGCGGGGGGAGAAGGTGAAGCCCTCGTCGCGGGTGAGGGCGGCCTTGCTGCCCAGGGGCAGGGCCGCGCCCAGGTGCAGGGCGAGGTCCAGCGGTCCGCCCCGGCTCTCGGAGAGGAAGCCCAGGCGGGCCTGGAGCCACGGGGTGCCGAGCGCGCTGGTGGTGGGACGGGACACGCCGAATCCGGTGGTCTCCGGACCCCACTGGGCGACGATGGGCAGCTGGGCGCCCACCTCCAGCCAGTTCGTGAAGGAGTACGCGCCGGCGATGTGCGCCGTCACGCGGTTGGAGATGACGTCGGCCTGGCGGTCGCCGTCCTCCACGAGGACGAGGGGCCGGTTCTCGTAGTGCGCGGTCAGCCCGACGCGGAACTGCCCCGCGGGGAGCAGGTCGCCGGTGGACAGCACGAGGCTGTCACGCATGCCGGGGTTGAGCTGCAGGCGCTCCAGTTCGATGCCCGGGATGGTGCTCTGGGCCTGGGCGCTGCTGAAGGCGCAGAGGACGGCCAGTCCTCCGAGCCCAAGGTGATGCCTTCGTGCGAACAAGCGTTCCTCCACATGCACTCGCGGGCTTGATGGGTGCCCGCGCACCCTCGCGGGGCGAGGGGTACGCGGACGGTTGCACGCGAGGGGCCAGGATGTGTTGGAAGCACGACGTTGAGCAATGGCGCGGGGATGCGAGGCGGGCCCGGGCCGGGACCGGGCGGCTGACGCGTCAGGGCAGGACGCGGACACGGTGCTGACGCGTCAGGGGAGGACGCGGGCCTACAGGTGGAAGTGGCCGGCGGCCTCCGGCTGGTAGGGCACGGCGACGATGCGCAGGCGCCGGGTGCGGCCATTGGGGAGGGGCCACTCCACGGTCTGGCCCACGGACAGGCCGATGAGGGCACTGCCCACGGGGGCGAGGATGGAGATGCGGCCCGCGTCGCTGTTGGCGTCCTTGGGATAGACGAGGGTCACCTCGCGCGTCTCGCCGGCCTCTTCGTCCTCGAAGACGACGGTGCTGTTCATGGTGACGACGTCGCGGGGGATGGCGGTGGAGGCCGTGACGGTGGCGCGGGCGAGCTCGGACTCCAGCTGCTCCACCAACTCGGCGTTGCGGGCGTTGCCGTACTGTTCGACGACGCGCTCCAGGCGCTGAAGGTCGGTGTCGGTGACGATGAGGGGATGGTCGTGGGTCATGGCGGTTGCCTCCTGCGTGGGAAGGGAATGACGGCGGAACGCATTCCCGACAGGGCGGGAGGGCGT
>NZ_RAVW01000534.1 GCF_003611585.1 Corallococcus exercitus
GGTGGGGTTCCTCCAGGAGGGAGATGGCGCCGCGGGGAAAGCGGGCGAGGGCCGGCTCCTCATCGGGTTGGGCATGCGCCATGGCGACCCGTTCCTCGACGACTTCCGCAAGCCGTTCGACAGCTTCGCGGTGGACGCCAGCTTCATCGCCCGCCAGGGGCACTTCCTCGGCCAGGCCGAGGCGCAGGGACTGCTCGCGGTCACCTCGCTGGTGCGGCGACCCCAGTCGCAGATCCTGCTGGGCGCGTACCAGTTCTACGACTTCGTGGACATCGGCAACTACCAGGTGGGCGCGCAGTCCTTCAGCGGGAGCCTGCTCTACCGCCACGTGCTGAAGGGAGCGATGGATGTGCGCGCGGCCCTGGACCTGCGGGGAGTGGCGCTCGCGGCCATCTCCACCAACCCCACCGAAACCAACGAACGGGGCTACGACTACGGGCCCGGGGTGGGAGTCACGCTGCGGGCCGCGTTGGGCTCCTGGCCGAGGGAGTACTTCGGCGTAGAGCTGGAGACGTCATGGATCCACACCCTGGACGGCGTGGTGAAGGACCACCTGATCCACGAGGGACGCCTCCATGCGGACATCCCCGTCTTCCGTGGGCTGGGGCTGGGAGGCAGCCTCCAGCTCTTCCGGCGCGACAGCCTCATCTCCGGCGCGACGCGCGAGCCCCTGCAGACCCCGCGGTTCCAGGTGTTCGTGTCGTGGCACTGAGCCTGTCTGTCTTTCCTTTTGGGTTCGACGCGCTCCCCCTCCCCCGGGCCCCGCGACAGGCAGCCGCCGGACTATGCTCGGCGCCCCATGCGTCCCTCCCCCCAGGATGAAGCCGGAGCCCGTTCGGCCGAGCCTCGTGACGGATACGCGCGCCGCGTCGGCCTCTTCTCGGGGGTGATGCTCGTCATTGGCGGCATCATCGGCTCGGGCATCTTCCTGAACCCGGCCATCGTCGCTCAGCGCGTGCACACGCCGGGGCTCACCCTGGGCGTGTGGCTGCTCGGCGGAGGGGTGGCGCTCATCGGCGCCTTCATCTACGGGGAGCTGGGGCAGCGCATCCCCAAGGCGGGCGGCAGCTACGTCTACCTGCGTGATGCCTTTGGCCCGCTGCCCGCGTTCCTCAACGCGTGGGGAATGATGCTCATGATCGCCACCGGGGCCATTGCCGCGGTGGCCGTCACCTTCGCCAACTACACCCTCGCGCTCACCGGCCTGGGGCCCGGCTTCCGGTTCCCGCTCGCCGTCGGCGCCATCCTCCTGCTCTCCGGGGTGAACTACCTTGGCGTGCGGCCCGGGGCGCTCACGCAGAATGTCTTCACCGTGCTCAAGCTGCTGGCGCTCGCGGTGCTCGTGGGCGCGGGACTCCTGCTCGAGAGCGCCCATCCGGCGGTGGCGGAGGCCGTCGCCGCTCCCCAGGCGCCCGACTCCCTCGTGCTCGCCCTGGGGGCGGCGCTCGTCCCGGTGCTGTTCAGCTACGGAGGGTGGCAGCAGACGAACTTCGTGGCGGAAGAGATGGTCGACCCCGAGCGCAACCTGCCGCGCGCGCTGTTGCTCGGCGTCATCGGCGTGGTGACGGTGTACCTGCTCGCCAACCTCACCTACCTGCGCACGCTTGGCGCGGCGGGGCTCGCGGCGAGCAGCGCCCCGGCGGCGGACGCGCTCGGCCAGCTGCTGGGGCCCGCGGGCCGCACGTTCATCACCGCGGGCGTGGCCCTCTCCACCTTTGGCTTCCTCAACCTCGTCATCCTCGTCTCGCCGCGCGTCTACCAGGCCATGGCCGCGGATGGACTTTTCTTCCCCTGGATGGCCCGGCTGCACCCGCGCTTCCGCACGCCCTCCAACGCCATCCTCTTCCAGGCGGTCTGGGCCATCCTCCTCACGGGCACGGGCACGTACGGAGAGCTGCTCGACTCCGTCGTCTTCGCGGACTGGCTCGTCTTCGGTGCCACGGCCGCGACGCTGTTCGTCTACCGCGCGCGCGAGCGGCAGGGCCTGGTGCCCCGCGCCGCGTACCGGGTGCCCGGCTATCCCTTCACCCCGCTGCTCTTCATCGCGGCAGCGCTGTACGTCCTGCTGGGCTCGACGGCGTCCAACCCGCTCAACGCGCTCAAGGGTACGTTGCTGCTTGGCGCGGGCGTGCCCGTGTTCCTCTACTGGCGCAGGCGCACCCGGCGGCCGGAGGCTCCACCGGCCCTCGGCGCGCCCTGATCAACGCTCGGCGTCCATGCGCGCCTTCTCGCGGATGATGACGTCGCGCACGTGGTCGCGCAGGGCGTGCACGTCCCCGGCGAAGCCCTCGGGGTCGATGGGCTCCAGCACGCGCACCCGGGCGTGGACCGCCTGCTGGAGGATGAGCCCGTGCTTGGGCATGGTCCGCGCGGTGCCGGTGAGGACCACGGGGATGATGGGGCAGCGCTCCTGGATGGAGAGCGTGAAGGCGCCGTCCTTGAAGGCCTTCACCTGGCCGTCATGGGAGCGGGTGCCTTCGGGAAACATCAGGATGGGGACGCCGCGCGACAGCCAATGCCTGCACCCGGCCATCATCTGGATGATGCTGGCGCGGTCTCCGCGGATGAGCGGCACGTAGCGGTTGAGGCGCATGTTCCAGCCGATGAGCGGCAGCTTGAAGTTCTCCGCCTTGGAGACCCACTTGAACGGCCGGTAGAGGCCGAAGAGGACCAGGATGTCCCCCAGCGACTCGTGGTTGGCCACCAGCACCGCCGCGCCCTTCCAGGGCAGGCGTTCACGGCCTTCCACCCGCAGGTGCCACATCGGGTTCACATAGAAATACAGCTGCGCCCAGAAGCACGAGTACAGGTGAAGCACGCGTCCATTCGCGTCAAACGGGCGGGTGAGCGCCCAAAGCAGGAGCGCTCCAATGAACAACACCGCGCTGGACAGCGCGAGGAAGGCCCAGAACGCGATCGAGATGAGGATTCGGATGGGCCCCACTCTCTCATGGATGGGCGGATCCACCCACCTCAGGTGAGCATTGCCCCGGATGGAGCAGCCTGTCCTCCGGTGTGTTCGCCCCGCCGGCCCTGGTCGGACCGGTCCCTTTCGCCGACCTGCAGGCGATGATCCGCAAAGCGGAAGTGGCGCTGGAGGCGTTCACGCCCGACGAGGTCGACCGATGCGCGGGCAAGCACCTGGACCTTCAGATCGGGCCGCGGAGGCTCGCCTTCACGTCGGAGACGTTCATTCTCTCGTTCTCCCTGCCGAACTTCCATTTCCACGCCGTCACGGCCTACGACATCCTCCGCTCGCGCGGCGTGCCGCTCGGCAAGCGTGATGACGAAGGCCGGCTGCGCACCAGATCAGCCTGAGCCGGAGATTCGTTGGACGTGTCGGTGGTGGTTTCACCGAAGCGGGCCCCACTGCCGACGTGGAACACGTCCCAAGGTCTCCTGTCGTCGCGGTGACGCCGCGAACAGTGCAGACCTTTAGGGGGTGAGGGCCTCGCGCGACTTGATGGAAATTGCGCGGGTGGAGACACCTCGCGTTCCATGTGCTCGCGCCCGCCCTGGCGGCACACGCTGGAGCGGCCAGCGCTTCCGTCACTCCGCGTCCGCGATGCGCTCGAGCAGCTCGCTCAGCAGCAGGCTTTCGCCTTTTGAGAGCACACGGATCCGGTCCATGGAGGCACGCAGCGCGGCGGCCACGGCGCGGACCTCCGCGTTCTTCGGTGTCGCCGCCTCGCGCGTGATGGCGGCCACGGCCGCCTCGCGCGCGGCATGGGCGAGTCCGGCGTCGCGCTTGCCTTCGGGCTGGCTCAGGAGCGTGAGCACGGCGCCAATGCCCATCGCCGACACGAGGCCGAGCGCCCGCTCCTCACTGACCCGCAGCCTGCCCGCGAGCGCCAGGTTCCGGATGCGCCGCCGCAGGACCTCCTGCCCGTCCCCAAGGGATGGGGACTGCGACGCCAGCTGTGGATCGCTGCTCATGATGGCGAACAGCCCGGGATGGCTGAGGCCGAACGCGAGGTGCATGTCCCAGCCGTCGCGAAAGTCCTGAAGCGGATCCGGGTGCGGCTTGCGCGCGGACTTCTCCGACACGTAGCTCTTCATGACGTGCTCGAAGACGGCCGCGAGCAGGCCGCGCTTGTCGCCGAAGAGCCGGTAGAGGGTCGGCGCCTGCACCCCCGCGGCGGAGGCCACGGCCCGCGTCGTCGCGGCCTCGGGCCCTCCGGAGGCGATGAGCTCAGCGGCGGCCGCGATGATGCGCGCGCGCACATCGGAGCCCTCCGCGTCCTCGGCAGCGACCTTCTCGCGGTCCCTCATGGGGCTGAGATAGCACGCAGCCCCTGGAACACCGATAACGAAGGCTTGATATCGCCGCTAACGGCCGCTACGTTATCGTCGGTAACGGAAAACTGTTTCCGCCGATATCCGAAGGAGCGTTCGATGATCGTCGTGACCGGAGCCACCGGGCAGCTCGGCCGTCTCATCGTGGAGAGCCTCATCACCCGCGTCCCGGTGGACCGGGTCGCCGTCAGCGTCCGGGACGTGCGAAAGGCCCAGGACCTGGCGGAACGTGGCGTCCGGGTGCGCAGGGGTGACTTCGCGGATCCGGCGAGCCTCGCGCACGCCTTCGAGGGCGCGTCCCAGGTGCTGATGGTCTCGTCGAATGCGCGTGCGACCGGCGGCGATACCCTGGCCCAGCATCGCGCCGCCATCGACGCCGCACGGTCCGCTGGCGCGCGGCGCATCGTCTACACGAGCCACATGGCCGCGAGCCGTTCCTCGGCGTTTTCCCCGATGCTCGACCATGCGGCGACGGAGCAGATGCTGAGCGAGTCGGGGCTCGCGTGGACCGCGCTGCGCAACGGCTTCTACGCCTCGAGCGCGATGTTCCTGCTGGCGAAGGGCCTGCAGACGGGAGTCTTCGAGGCGCCCGCGGACGGAAAGGTCTCCTGGACCACCCACGAGGACCTCGCGGAGGCGGCGGCGGTGATCCTGGCGAACGAGGGCCGTTACGACGGGCCGACGCCGCCGCTCACGGCGGCGCAGGCGCTCGACTTCGAAGCGCTGTGCGAGCTCGCGTCGAGCGTCCTCGGACGCCCGCTCCGGCGAAGCACCGTGCCGGAGGACGAGATGCGCGCGAAGCTCACGGCCTCCGGCATGCCCGCGCCCGCGGTGGCCATCTCGCTCGGCCTCTACCGCGCGAGCCGCGACGGTGAGTTCGCGGCCGTCGACCCCACGCTGCGGGAGCTGCTGGGGCATGCGCCGACGGGCATGCGCGAGGTGATTGCCGAGAAACTGGGCCGGACGGCCTGACGTCCGGGTTGCTTGCACCCCGTTGGAGGGCGCAAGTCCCCCGGCCCTCCGTTACGTCGCGCCCCTGCTCGCGGCACCACGGGCGAACATCCGTCCCAGCCACGCGTCGCGCGCCGCGATGCAGGCCCGAGCCACATCGGACTGCGGGGCGATGTCATAGAAGCCGTGGAAGGCTCCCCCCCAGACATGCAGCTCGCACTCGCCGCCCGCGGCCAGGATTCCGCGGGCATAGGCCACGGCTTCATCCCGGAACGTCTCCCCTGCCGCGACGTCGATGAAGGTCGGTGGCAGCCCTCGCAGATCCGTTGCGCGCGCGGGCGCGGAATAGGGAGACACGTCAGGGCCTCCGCGACGCTCACCCAGCACCGCCTGCCAGGCCGTCAGGTTGCTGGTGCGGTCCCAGACGCCGACGCCATCGTACCGGTGGGCGGACTCCGTCTCGTTGCGGTCATCCAGCATGGGGCATTGCAGCAGCTGGCCCAGCAGCCGAGGACCGCGCCGGTCCCGGGCCAGGAG
>NZ_RAVW01000535.1 GCF_003611585.1 Corallococcus exercitus
CTGCGAGGTGACGCTGTACGAACGCTCGAAGCACCTGGGCGGGCGGGCGCGGACCACGGAGGTGGAGGGCTTCCGCTTCAACCTGGGGCCGCATGCCCTGTACCGGGCGGGCGCGGCGTTGCGGGTGCTGGAGCGCCTGGGCGTGAAGCCCCAGGGAGGTGTTCCGGTGCCGACAGGCTCCCACGCACTGCGCGCGGGCCGGCTGCATACGTTGCCACGCGGGCCGGTGACGCTCATGACGACGGACGTGCTCTCGCTCGCCGGGAAGCTGGAGGTGGCGAAGCTGCTGGCGGGGCTGGCCCGCATCGACACGGGGCCACTGGGGCCCGTGTCGACGCGGCAGTGGCTGGAGACGCGCCTGACGCGAAAGGACAGCCAGGCGTTCATCGCGGCGCTGGTGCGTGTGGCGTCGTACTGCGCGGACCTGGATGTCCTCAGCGCGGAGGCGGCGGTGAAGCAACTCCAGGCCGCGACCGCCGCGAACGTGCTGTACGTGGACGGAGGCTGGAGCACCCTGGTGGACGCGGTGGAGCGGCTGGGGCGCGAGGCCGGAGTCCGGCTGGAGCTGTCCACGCGGGTGGAGGCCGTCGTCCTCCAGGCCGGGGGCACGCGGGTCGAGGGCGTGCGGCTCGCGGACGGCACGGTGCGCGGTGCGGACGCGGTGGTGCTGGCGGGCAGTCCCGCCGACGTGGCGGCGCTCGTGCCAGGGGACGCGGTGCTCGCCCGGGAGGCTCGGGAGGCGGTGCCCATCCAGGCGGCGACGCTGGAGCTGGGATTGTCGGCCCTGCCCAGGCCGGATGCGTTCTTCGCGCTCGGGGTGGACGGGCCCTGGTACGCGTCGGTGCATTCGGCCTCCGCGAAGCTGGCCCCGGAAGGGGGCGCGATGGTGCACGTGGCCAAGTACCTGGGCGGCGCGGACACGGAGTGCCGCGAGGCGGAGCTGGAAGCCGTGATGGACGCGCTCCAGCCGGGTTGGCGCGCGAAGGTGGTGGCGCGGCGCTTCCGTCCGTCGCTGACCGTCAGCGCCGGGCTGCCAAGGGCCATGAACGGCGGGCTGGCGGGGCGTCCCTCCGTGGAGGTGCCACACCTGGGCGGCCTGTTCCGCGTGGGCGACTGGGTGGGCGCGGAAGGCATGCTCGCGGACGCATCCCTGGCGAGCGCCGAGGCCGTGGAGCACGCCCTGCTGCAACGCATGGCGGCACCCCAGCGCCGCGCGGCGGGGGCCTGACTCGGGGCCCCGGCTCTCCAAACCTGTCCGACAGTCGGACAGGTTCGTGCGGCCCGGAGGGGGGAGGCCTCCCGGGGCCCCGGGCCCTCCCAACTGGTCCGACTGTCGGACCAGTTCGCGCCGCGCCGCCGCCGGGGAGGGAGTCCCCGCGGAGTTCTCTCTTTCTCATCCGTTTGGACAGAATGGATGTCCGAGGGCCCGGGCATGGATGCGGAATGGCGCCATGAAGTGGAGGCTTGAACGGGATGGATGCACAGGCGCGAGGAGCACTGGGACAGGCCGCACGCGAGCACGAGCGCTTCCTCTGGGGGCTCTGCTACCGGATGACGGGCGTGGCGGCGGACGCGGATGACCTGGTGCAGGAGGTCTATGCGCGCGCGCTCGCGACACCGCCGGAGCGCCTGGACACCTTGCGGCCCTGGCTGACGCGCGTGGCGGTGAACCTGGCGCGGGACCACCTGCGGCGGCGGCGGCGCGAAGGCTACATCGGACCGTGGCTGCCTTCGCCCGTGGAGACCGGCGACGAGGAGGTCCCACCCTCTGCGGAGGCGAGGCTTCCGGACGGCGGCTCGACGGAGGGGCGCTACGAATTGCTGGAGAGCGTCTCCTTCGCCTTCCTGCTGGCGCTGGAAGCCCTGTCGCCCAAGCAGCGGGCGGTGCTGCTGCTGCGCGATGTCTTTGATTACTCGGTGCTGGAAGTGGCCGAGGCGCTTCACATGAGCGAAGCGAACGTGAAGGTGGTCCACCACCGCGCTCGGGCGGCGATGGCCGCGTATGACCAGTCGCGCTGCGTGCCCACTCGCGACCTGCAGGCCCGTACGCGGGCCGCGCTGGAGGCCTTCCTCGGTGCAATGATGTCGGGAGACGTCGCCGCCGCGGAGGCGTTGCTGACCTCGGATGCGCGTGCCCTCTCGGACGGTGGCGGCAAGGTGCGTGCGGCCCTGGTGCCCGTCGTAGGCGCACAGCGCGTGGTCCTCGTCGTCCGCCGCCTGATGGAGATGCGAGGCCCGCCGGTGGCATGGGAGGCCCGGATGCTCAACGGACTGCCCGCCTTCGTCGCCGTGTACCCTCCGGCGAAGGACCCGCTCATGGCCCTGCACACCGTGATTCGCGTGGACGTGGACGCGAACGGACGCATCCACGCGCTGCATTCCGTGCTGGAAGAACGGAAGCTCGCGGGCGTCCGCATGCCCGTGCCGGATTGACCAGGACTCCTGGGAAATGTCGATTTTCGTAAACCTTCCGTGAGGCCCATCCGTTTGACGGAGTTCCCGGGGCGCGGTGAGCAGGACTCGCCGCGCCCATCAGAGAGGAACTCGAGTGATGGTGCGGAAGAGGTTGATTGCCTGGGGTCTGATGTTGAGTGGTCTGACGCTGCTCCCCGCTTGCGGCCGTGAGCCCAAGCCCCCCGAGGTCATCCGCTCGCAAGGGCCCGGAGACCTGGTGCTGCTGATTGAGCGGGAGGACGGAGCGGGCCCCTACGTCGAAAGCACGGTGGAGCGCTTCCGGGTCACCACCTCGGGCGAAACCCTCAAGTCCGTGCGCTGGAGCGCCAACGCTGGCGCCCTCGAGCCCGCCGCGGAGCAGGTCTCCTGGACGCTGCCCCAGGCGGGGACGGCGTCCCTGTCCGTCTCCGTCGAGACGGAGTCCGGGAAGACGGCGGAGGGGGCGTTCCACTTCAACGTGGTGGCCGCGCCGCTCGCCTCCGGCGCCGTCATCGACTCGGGCCCGGATGTCACGGGGGCTGGTTGTGACCTCGCGTTCGACAGCACGGGCAAGGCCCACGTCGTCTATACGAACGAGACCCACAACAGCCTGTGGTACGCGAGCTGGGACGGCACGGCCTGGAAGACGGAGCAGATTGAAGGGCCCGGTTTCAACAACGGCGGCGTCTTCGTCGTGAAGGGCGTGCTGGCCGTGGACCCGGTGACCGGCACGCCGCATGTCGCCTACACCAAGGGAACCGGCAACATCGCCACCGCGTCGACGCGGGTGGGCTATGCCACGCGCGTCAATGGCGTCTGGGTTCGAGAGGAGGTCGACGCGTCGGTGGTGATGCGCTTCAGCCTCGCGCTCAACCCGGCGCAGGCGCAGCGGCCGGTCATCGTCTTCAGCAGCAACCCCGCGGGGATCGTCCGGGTCGCGACCCGGACGGCGGCCAATACGTGGTCCACCGTGCCGCTCACCGCCAACACCCAGGTGCTCACGAGCGACGCCCTCTTCGACGCGGCCGGAGCGCTGCACGTCATCACGCACGTGCCCTCGAGCGGCTACGTCAGCCAGTCCCTGCAGGTCCTCCGGGGCTCCACCCTGGAGTCCTTCCCGCTGAAGACCAGCACCACCGCGCCCTGGCTCGCGACGGCCTGGGCGCCGGACTCGCGCCTGCTGGCGCTCTCCAACAGCATCTCCGATGGTGAATGGAACGCCATCGAGGACATCACGGTCGGGACGCCCGCCGCGTCCAGCACCCGGAGGGTCTCGACGGTGGATTACAAGTACGCCGCGTCCGACCTGGCCTATGGCGGAGGCAAGCCTGTCGTCGCCCTGCGCAATGGGACGGCGCTGGCGCTGGGCACGACGGACGCGCAGGGCTTCTGGACGTACACGCAGCTTGGGACGGTGCAGGACAGCTCCCGTCCGAGCGTGGCCGTCCATCCCACGGATGGCGTGCCGCATGTCTGCTACCAGCGGGACGGCAAGGTGACGTTCCAGTAGGTCTCCCCTCCGCTGACACGTCAGTGGACACGTCAGGCCTCCCGGTTCGTGGAGGCCTGACGTGCCAGTGGCGTCCTGCCGTCGCGTCCCTCCCGGTAGCGCCGGGCTGGTCTGGTTGTTGCTCAGGGGCATCCCGCCGCGGATGCACAACCTGAAAGCGATTGAATCCCATGGGACGACCCTTGAAGTTCGCCAACCTCGCCGCGCTGTGTCTGGGTTTGATGGGCCTCACGGCCGGCGCGCAGACGACGCCCACCGTCACGCAGGTCCCGCCGAGCCCCGCGCCCGCGCTGCCCTCGGGGACGAAGGTGACCTGCATCCAGGGCCCGGGCACCGGAGCCGCCGCCACCACCTGCCCGGTGCTCAAGTTGGATGGCTACACCTACTGGGCGCTCAGCTACGGCGACAACCGCGTCTCCATGGACATCGCCGCGTATGACGCCTCCGGCAAGCTGGTGGCGCAGTGGGAGAAGCCGGGCGCCCGCTACGTGTACGGCATCACGGTCAACCCCACGAACAAGACGGTGACCTTCGCCGGCCAGTCCGACGCGAAGATCACCATGACCTGGGACGAGCTGGCGCCTCCGCCCGTCGTGGTCCAGGTTCCTCCGGCGCCTCCGTCCATCCCCGCCGGGATGAAGGTGACGTGCACGCAGGGGCCCAACACCGGAGCCGCCTCCGCCACCTGTCCCGTCATCCAGTGGAAGGGCTACACCGTCTGGGCCCTCAGCTACACGGACAACCGCGTGGGCATGGGCATCGTCGTGTACGACGCCGCGGGCAAGGTCGTGGCGCAGTTCGAGAAGCCGGGCTCACGCTACGTGTACGGCATCACCGTGAACACGACCGACCGGACGGTGACGTTCGCCGGCCAGTCGGACGCGAAGATCTCGATGAAGTGGAGCGACCTGCTCCCGCCGCCGCCCGCGCCGTCGCCCCAGTGGGTGCTCCAGCCGGGGCCGCAGGGCGCGACGCTCAAGCAGATCTCCGTGGGCAGCGCCAACGCCATCTGGGGGCTGGACAGCGCGGGCTTCAACTGGAAGTGGACCGGCTCCGGCTGGCAGCGGATGGGCGGCACCGTGAGCAACATCTCCACGGCCTCGGACGGGACGCTGTGGGCCACCAACCCTCCGGACTCGCTGCGCGTGCTGAAGTGGGACCCCGCCGGCAACAAGTGGACCTGGAACATCCCCACGGGGATGAAGCAGGTCACCGCCGTCAACGCCAATACCGCCTGGGGGCTGGACAATGGCGGCTCGCTGTTCCGGTGGACCGGCTCCGCGTGGGAGAAGAAGGGCTGCTGCGTCAGCCAGCTCTCCGTCGGCTCGGACGGCGAGCTGTGGGCCACCAACCCGCCCGACTCCAACCGCGTGCTGCGCTGGGACTCCGCCGGCAACAAGTGGACCTGGAACATCCCCGCCGGCATGACCTTCGTGTCCGTGGGCAGCGCGAAGAACATCTGGGCGCTGGACGCGTCGGATGGCGTCTTCCAGTGGACCGGTTCGGCCTGGCAGAAGGTCCCAGGTGCGCTGCGGAACATCTCCGCCGCCGGCGACGGGTCCGTCTGGGGCCTCAACGCGCAGGGCCTCGTCTACAAGTGGCAGTGACGCCGGGCCCGAAGGGAGGGGCAGGCGTGAGGCCGCGCCGTCCACCCCTGGATCGCCCCAAGGGATGAAGCCCCTGTCCAAGCACTCCGTCCGTCACCAGTTCCTGGGTGCACGGCGGGGCGAGCGACTGGCTCTTATACACATCTCCGAGCCCACGAGCCATGCGCAGACA
>NZ_RAVW01000536.1 GCF_003611585.1 Corallococcus exercitus
CCCGGACGGCCGCCCGGGCCCGCCCCTGCATCGGCGCCTGCGCGCGTCGCTGAAGGTATCCATCGTGGAGGGGATGTTCGCGGAGGTGTTCACCGCGTGCGCGGGTCCCACCGTGCTCACCGCGTGGGCCATCGCGCTGAAGCTGGGGCCCTTCCTGGTGGGTGTGATGACGGCGCTGCCGTTCTTCGCGCAGTTCGTGCAGTTCCCCGCCGCGTGGCTCACCCTCTGCTTCGGCCACCGGCGGGTGGCGCTGACGGCGGTGTGCCTGTCCCGGCTCGCCCTGCTGCCCATGGCGCTGATGCCGTGGCTGGGCCTGTCCCTGGAGGGGCAGCAGCACCTGCTGCTCGCCGTGGCGGGGGCCTCCGCGGTGCTGGCCGTGGTGGGCAACAACGCCTGGGTGGCGTGGATGGGGGAATTGGTCCCCAGCGCCGTGCGGGGCCGCTTCTTCGGCAAGCGCACCGCGCTCACCACGCTGATGGGCACCGCCGCGTCGCTCACCGCGGGCCTGCTGATGGACCGGCTGAAGGGGCTGGACGGGGTGGGCCTGGCGCTGCCGCTGCTGGCGCTCGCCGCGTGCGGCATGGGCGTCGTCACCACGCTGATGATGGCCGCGCAGCACGACCCCGCGCCCCCGGGCACCGCGCCCAGGCTGGAGCTCAAGGCGGCGCTGCTGCCCTGGAAGGACGACGGCGCGCGGCGGGTGCTCCTGTACCAGGTGGCGTGGAACGCGGCGGTGGGCGTGTCCGCGCCCTTCTTCGCGCTGCACAGCCTGCAGAACCTCAAGATGACCTTCGTCATCATGGCGCTGCACGCGGCGGCGGTGGCGGGGGTGCGCGTGCTGACGGCGCCCCTGTGGGGCCGCGCCATCGACCGGCTGGGCGCGCAGCCGGTGCTGATGTGCTGCTCGCTGGGCATCAGCGCCATCCCCATGCTGTGGCTGCTGCCCTCGGCGGGGACGCTCTGGCCGCTGCTGTTCGACGTGCTGCTGGCGGGCTCGCTGTGGAGCGGCCACGGCCTGGCCATCTTCGCGCTGCCCCTCACGGTGGCGCCGCGCCGGGGCCGGCCCTTCTACCTGGCGGCGTTCGCCACCGCGGGCGGGCTGGCCTACGCGGCGGCGGCGGCCCTGGGCGGGGCGCTGGCGGCGCAGGTGCCCCAGCAGTTCATGCTGGGCGGCCACCTGTGGGTGAACCTGCACGTCCTCTTCGTCGTGTCGTCGGTGGCCCGGCTGGGCGCCGCCTTCCTCGCGGCCCGGGTGAACGAACCCGGCGCCGCCACCACGCGCACCGTGGCCCAGGTGGTGGAGCGCTTCCTGCCCCGCCCGGCTACAGGCGGTAGTCGCGCACCATCGCCGCCACGCGCTCCGACAGGAGCTTGAGCGACACGGCGGACTCGCTGGTGGTGGAGATGCGCTTCACCGTGTCGCCCATCACCGTGTTGAGCTCGTTCACGGCGGTGAAGATCTGCTCGATGCCGGTGGCCTGCTGGTTCACCGTGTTCGAGATCTGACGGGCGGACACCACGCTGTCGCGCACGATGGAGGACAGCTGGCGCAGCGTGTCCCCGGACGTGCGCACCTGGGCCAGGCCCGTCTCCATGCGCTGCGTGCCCGCGGCGGTGATTTCCACCGTGGCGAAGATGGCGGTGCTGATGTCCGCCAGGATGCCGCGCACCTGGTTCGTCGCGCGGATGGACTGGTCCGCGAGGCCGCGGATCTCCCGCGCCACCACCGCGAAGCCCTTGCCGTGCTCCCCGGAGCGCGCCGCCTCGATGGCCGCGTTCACCGCCAGCAGGTGGGACTGGTCCGCCAGGTCCTTCACCGTCTCCGTGATGCCGGAGATCTGCTCGGTGCGCTCGCCCAGCGCCATGATGCGCTCGGCGATCTGCTCCACCTGGGCGCGCAGGGCCACCATGCCCTCGATGCTCTCCGTGATGGCGATCTCGCCCGTCTTGCCCAGCACCTCCGCGCGCTCCGCCACGTCGATGACCGTCTCCGCCGCGCGCGACGCCACCACCGACGTCTGGCGGATCTCCTGCGCCGTCACCTGCGTCTCCTGCAGCGCGGCGGCGTGGCGCGACACCATCTCGTTCTGCCGGCCCGCGGAGTCGTTCAGGTGGTCCACGGAGCCGCGCAAGAGGTCCGACGACGCCTGCAGCTGCTGCAGCAGGTCCTTCACCTTCGACACCATCAGCGAGAAGGCCTTCGCCAGCTGGGCCACCTCGTCCGAGCCCTCCACGCGCACCATCTCACGCAGGTCGCCGTGCTCCGCGATGCGCTGGGCCGCCTCCGTCAGCTGCACCAGCGGCGCCGCCACCCGGCGCGCCAGCACGATGCCCACCGCCACGAACGCCGCCAGCGCCAGCAGCAGCACCACGCTCACACCCGTGGTGATGGCCCGCACCTGCGCGCGCGCCGCCGAGCGGTTGAAGCCCACGTGCACGCTGCCCGCCCCGTTCGCGAAGCGCGAGCTGACGTCCAGCAGCTCCGCGTCCCGCACGTAGAACGTCGCCTCCCCCTGCGCGCGGCCCAGCCGGTCGCGCAGCTCGCGCATCGCCGGGGCGTACTCGCCCGCCACCGCGCGCAGCTGCCCGGCCCCGTCGAAGACGGCCAGGTAGGCCACCTGGTGGTGGCGCGCCACCTGCTCCAGCACCGCCTGGAGCGACTCCGTCTGGCCCCCGGGCATCGCCGCAGGCAGCGTGGCCGCCAGCGCCACGGGCAGCGTCCCCCCGACGTCCCGGCCCTGCGCCTCGAAGGCGGCGCTGACGCGCGGGATGAGGTAGCCGAAGAAGAGGGCCGTGAAGAACAGCGCCACGAGCAGCGGCGCCAACGTGAGCTTCTGGGACAGGGAGAGTCGCATCCGGGAGCGGCGCCAAATCCAGAGGAAGTCTGGGAAACGAAGCCCCCCTGGACCATCCAGTGAGGTGGCGCATTGTGGACATTCCAGAGGAGCCGGCGCAATGGCTCCGCGTATCCCAGCGCGTGAAAGTCAGACACCGCGCCCTGGGTAGCCACGACCCCGGGGCGCGGACGTCAGCCCGGCCTCAGCCGGCCTTGCGGCTGTCCTGCTCGCTCTCGCCCCACTTCTCCATCAGGGTGTTGGACGGGAGGGTCTCATCCAGCAGCTTGCGCGCGGCCTCGCCGCCGGTGACGGGCAGGCCCTTGCGGTCGATGAGGCCCAGCTGCACCAGCACCGACGCCTGATCCCAGTAGATGTGCTCGTGGTAGAGCTTGTCGCCGCGGAAGTTCACCACCGCCACGAAGGCCACCTCCACGAACTTCCCGGTGGGCGGGATGCCCGGGAGCATCCAGTCCATCTCGATGTCGTGGGTGAAGCTGAAGATGAACTCGTCCACCACGCGGTCCGCGCCCACGGTGCGCGACAGCAGGGTCATCTTCGTGTCCTTGGGGTTCGCGTGCACGAAGTGGTGCTCGTAGAAGCGGTGCAGGTACTCCGCGCCCACGCCGCCCGTCATCACCGGCACGCTGTTGACGTACGGGTGCGCCACCATGGTCTTCATGGTCGCGTCCGCGTCCCGGGCGGCGAACTCCAGCTCCGTGTGCTTGTCCCACAGCGCGGCCAGGTCGTAGCGCGGCCCCATCACGCGCTTGAGCAGCGCGATGGTGCGCGTGTGCGCCGTCATCTGCGAGGGCCGGTTGTAGGCCGGCGACCCCTCGCGGAAGAAGCCGTGGCGCACGCCCTGGTACACGTACAGCTCCACGTCGACGGCGACGTGCTGCTTCACCCGCGCCACGGCGGCCGGAGGCACGAAGCCGTCCCACTCCGCGTAGTGGAGCACGATGGGGGCCGTGTTCTCCCCGCCCTGCGAGAGCACGTCCTCCATCCCCGGCGCGCAGTAGGCCACCGCGCAGTCCACGTGCGCGTGCGCCGCCAGCTGCGCGGCCAGCGTCCCGCCCAGGCCATAGCCCAGCGCGCCGACCTGCTTCTTGCCCCGGAGCCCCACCACCTCCGGCAGCGCGCGCGTCCAGGCCACCACCGGCTTCAGGTCCATCTCCTCCGGCTCTCCGCGCGAGGCGAGGTCCGGCACCACCACCACGTAACCCTCTTCACTGAAGCGCTCGGCCATCAGCTTCAGGTGGGCGTTACCCTCGAACGCCTCCACCATCAGCAGCAGCAGGCCCGGGCCCGTCCCAGAAGCGGGGCGTCGCACCCACGCACGAATCGGGTCGCTTCCATCCACGGGAATCCACGTCGAGTTGTCGTTCATTTGTCGCGCACCCTCCCCAAAGCGGACACTCTTTGCGCCCGGACGGATCGCCTCCCGGACGTCTGGCATTGTAGCAAACCCTCCACATCCTTGCCTCATGTTATGAGAGGTTTTGATGTGGATGGATTGTTGTATGGCTTTTATGTGAAGGAATCAGCCATCACTGCAATGCCTTGCCCGTGACGCGACCGGCCTTGTGTTTCAGGCCGTCATCGGTGAAGCGACGCTCGCACAGGGAGAATGCACGCGCCCGTCCGCCAAAGCCTGACGTGGCAGGCAGAGGGAGAAAACCGTACCCACCTCTGGGGTTGATTCCACCCGGAGGGTGCCGCCGTGAGCCTCCACGATGCTGCGGGCGATGTAGAGCCCCAGGCCCAGGCTCTCGCGCTGGCCCGGACCTTCGCCGCGGCGGAAGGGCTCGAAGAGCGTGGGCAGCACGTGCGCGGGGATGGGGGCCCCGGCGTTCTGGACCTCCAGGTAGACGGTGTCCACGCCCTGCTCGTAGGTGCGCAGGCGCACCGGTGTGTCGCGCGGGCTGTACTTGAGCGCGTTGTCCAGCAGGTTGGCCACCACCTGCGCCAGCCGGTCCAGGTCCCACACGCCGTGGAGGCTGTCGTGGGTGAACTCGCAGTGGATGGAGCGCTCGGGCCTCGCCGCGCGCAGCTCGTCCGTGACCTTGCGGCACAGCTCGTTCAGGTCGCCCGCGCCCGGCACCACCGGGATGCCTCCGCCCACGCGCGCGCGGGTGAAGTCCAGCAGCTGGTCCACGATGCGCTGGATGCGCTCGCCGCCCCGGGCCACGCGCTCGAACGCCTTGCGCTGGGCGGCCGGCAGCGCCTCGCGGGACAGCTGGGCCTGGGCGGTGGTGAGGATGGCCGCCAGCGGCGTGCGGATGTCGTGTCCCACGATTCCCACCAGCTGCTGCTCGAGCTCCGTCGCGCGCAGCAGCTCCTCCTCCACGCGCCGGCGCTCCGCCAGCTCCAGCGCCTGCTGCCGCAGCTTCTCCCCGCGCAGGTGCAGCTCCACGAACACCGACACCTTCGCGCGCAGGATGTCCGGATCCACCGGCTTGAGCAGGTAGTCCACCGCGCCGTATTCGTAGCCCCGGGTGACGTAGGCCGCCTCGCGGCTGAGCGCGGTGATGAAGAGGATGGGCAGGTGCTTCGTGCGCTCGCGGGTGCGGATGAGCCGCGCCGTCTCCAGGCCGTCCAGGCCCGGCATCTGCACGTCCATCAGCACGCACGCGTACTCATCCAGGAGCAGCGCTTTCAGCGCCTCGTCGCCGGAGCGCACGGCCACCAGGTGCTGGCCGAGCGGCTCCAGGATGCCCTCCAGGGCGAGCAGGTTCGCGGGAACGTCGTCCACCAGGAGGACCCGAGCGCGTGGCTCGTCGGCGAGGGGGGTGCGGAGGGGCTCGTCGGAGACGGCGGTGAGCACGGGCGTCCTGGGAACGGAGGGCTTCAAGGCGGCGTTGGCTCGGGCGTTGG
>NZ_RAVW01000537.1 GCF_003611585.1 Corallococcus exercitus
GGGGTGGGGTTGGGCTGGTACACGCCATTCACATCCAGCACGCGGCAGTCCACGGCGATGGAGTAGTTGATGGTGGGCAGCACGCCGTTGGCCGTGCAGGCGTTGGAGCCCACCGGGTCCTCGGTCCAGCAGGGGGCCTTCGAGCAGCCCGAGCGGATGTTGGTGGGCGGCGGTCCCGGGGTCGCGTAGGGCGCGATGTCGTCCTGGCGGCGGAAGCGCACCTTGGTGATGGTGAAGTCCGGACCCAGTGAGTTGGTCATCACGTCCGAGGACACGGTGGAGGACTTGGCGCCGCCGCCGTTCTCCTTGTTGATGACGAACACGATGTCGTTGAAGTCGCGGTCACCGCCGCCGTTGAGGTCCTCGAAGCCGAGGATCCACCGGAAGGGGTCCGTCGTGGGAGCGCCCACGATGACGTGGGGCATGAAGTTCATCCGGTCCAGGGCCGCGTCGGTGACCGTCCCGTCCGCCTTGGTGCCCGGGCGGATGATGTCCACGCGCTCCTTGGGCATGACCAGCTTGCCGTAGTCGTCCGTCTTCAGGCGGTTGAGGGTGGCCTGGTCCAACCAGCCACACAGCTTGTCCGAGGAGTTGTCGAGCTTGCAGGCATCCTTGTGCGTGGGACCCGAGCACGCATCGCTGTAGTCACAGCCGATGTTGCGCTCGGCCACCACGGTGTTCGTCGTCTTCTTCTTGGTGTCGTAGACGTCCTTGAAGTTCTGGTCCAGGTTCCAGCTGGCCTTGGAGAAGAACACGGAGATGGACGTCTTCAGGTGCAGCAGGCACTTGCCGTCCTCCTTCGGGTTGTTCGCATAGGGCTTGCGCTTGAGGCAGGGCGCCACCGTCCTGTTGTCCAGGTTGTGGCGGGTGTCGTAGTACACGACGGCGAAGAAGATGATCTCCTTGCCACCCGCGATCATGCCCAGGTCGACGGTGCGGTCGTAGACGCTGACGCCCGGGTCGGGATTGCTCGGGCGCTTCAGGCCGCTGTAGTCGTACATCGACACGTCGTAGTCCGGGACGCCGTCGTTGTCGTTGGAGCCGTCATCGACGGGGCCCAGCTTGCGGAAGACGTTCTTGTCGCTGTCGTCATCCGCGAGCAGGAACACCATGCGCCCCAGGCCCAGGTAGTTGTTGGCGGCGGCCTTGGGCTCCAGCAGGTTGGGGATGTGGCTGAAGACGCCCCGGTCGGACGCGTCGTCCACGCTCAGGTCCAGGGGATCATCGATGTTGTCGACCATCTTCTTCAGGTCGTTATCCCACTGCTGGCCGAGGGCCATCTGCTTGCCGACCCAGTCCGTCGCGATGTTGGCCCGCGTGTAGTCCTTCGTGGTGGGCCGGGCGTCCGACACGTCGGGGTCGTAGTGGAAGTCCTCGCCGCAGTCCTTGTCCATCGCCAGCTCGGGGTGGTTGTACGTGAACCCCCCGGAGGTGAAGGTCTTGTTGCAGCGCCGCGACACGCCAATGTACTTGTTCGGCAGGATCGTGTCGGTGTCCGGCGTGAGGTTGTACAGCGCCTCGTGCAGGTCGAGGATGCCGTTGCCGTTCAGGTCGACGAGCTCGCCCTTGTTGTTCGCGTAGCCGCGGGCCTTCACGTCATCCATGTACATGTAGCCGAGCGCGTGCGACGCACCGGCGGACTCGTACACGTAGCTGATGGTGACGCGCTGGTCGAAGGGGAACGTGATGTTCTCCACGTCCAGCTTCTTGAGGTTGGTCTCGAGCTGGAGCCGGCCGTCCCCGCGCAGCTTGATGGTATTGTTGTCGATGCTGAGGCCGTCCGGGCCGATGTTGAAGGCGCCCTGCTTGTCCTTGCCCAGGTCGTCCTGACACAGCTGGGGTGGCGCGTCCGCGAGCACGGGTGAGGAGACCGCCACCAGCAATGCCGTGAAGGCCTGAAAGAGCGTACGCATCACTTCTTCCCCTGGTTGGTCGACTGGGACTTCGCCTTCTCTTCGGCCTTGCGCTGCGCGGCGTGCTCCGATTCCCGTTGCTCCACCTGGTCCTTCAGCAGCTGCCTGCGCGGCGGGGGCGTGGGAACGGTCACGGTGGCCAGGAAACTCATCAGGGCGTCCGTGTCCTCGGGCGCCAACAGCCGCGTGTCACAGGCCGTCTTGCGGTTGATGCGGTAGGGCGCCTTCACCCAGGCGCGCAGCTGGTCCAGGTCCATCTTCTGGCGCACCTGGGACATGGCCGGGCCCACCGCGTCGCGGGTGGCAAAAAGACTCGCCTTCGGACGCTCCGTGGGCTGCTGGGCCTGGTGGCAGCGCGAACAGGCCTGGTTGAAGACCAGCTCGCCCCGGTCCTGGGCGCTGGACAGCGCAGGAAGCAGGGTCAACAGGAAGAACAGGCGTTTCATGGGGAACTCGTGGGGAGACGGGTTCAGAGCGTGGTGGTTTCTTCGTCCGTGGGCGGATTCTGGTCCGTGGGATTGTCGTAGTTCATGTCCGGACCGCAGCCCTTGCTGATGCAGCCGGGCGTGAAGACGGACTGCCCATCCGTGTTGGCGACCAGCGCCTGCACGACGGCGCGCGTCGGCCGGCCGTTGGGATTGGTCACCTCGCCCACGGCGATGACCCACAGCTGGCGGTTGCTATCGGTCCCGAAGCCGGTGGCGCCGTCGTCATCGTCGTCGCGGACGAAGACGCGGTAGCGCACGTTGCGCTGCTCCGGGTAGTTGCCCGCCAGGATGTCGGTGCGGATCTCGGAGGTGTCCAGCGTGTCGGCGGTGATGGGGTAGTCGTTCCACCCGTCCGTGCCGGTGCCCGGGAGCAGCTCGAACCAGGGGTAGGTGTCAGAGCCCATGCCGGGCAGCGTGACGCGAGGCCGCCCCAGGGTGGCCTGCAGGGGCAGGGTGGAGGTGGTGGCGGTGCTCATCAGGAGCCGCACCGCCTCACGGCCTTCCGCGAGGCCCGCCTCGGCCGCGAAGAACGCCTGCTTCTGGCGGCGGGTGTCCGCCTGGGTGTCGGCCTCGCGGCCCACCACGCTGTAGCTGAGCATCACCGCCATCGTCACGACCGCGACCACGCCCAGCGCGAGCAGGAGCGTGAAGCCACGGGACTGGCGGCGGAGGGTTGGGCGACGCACCATCGGGGAGCTCCTTCGCGTGCCCCTGGGGGGAGGCACGCCTTGGGAGCCACTGAACAGCAAGCTTCGTGCCGGGAATTCCGGCGCTCAACCCGCCGGAATGAGGGGAGCGCGCGAAAGGGTGGGTGCCGTTTGACGTCAGTGGGCTGCGCAAAGTTTGCGAGCCCACTCATTCTTGCGAGGTGCGCCGCTGTCGGCGCGCGGCGTCAGCGCTGACCGGCGCGCACGGCGGCGCGCAGGCGGAGCATGTCGTCCAGGACGCCGGGGTCCACCAGCTCCAGGGCGGCCTTCTGGGAGAGGGCGCGGGTCTGCTGGCGGTACTCCTCCTCGTCCTCCTCGCCGCCGCCCTTGCCTCCGCCGTCGCCGCCCTTGCCGCCGCCCTTGCCGTCGCCGCCCTTGGGCATCAGCGCCACCGGCTGGGAGACGCCCGGCTCCAGGCGGGGGAAGGCGTTGGCGTCGGCGCGCACCGACGTGAAGAGGCTGACCATGGACAGGCAGAACACGAGGGCGACGGTGAGGGTCTTCATGGCGGCTCCAATTCTCCCAACCCGCACGACGCCCGGGCGCGAGGGGTTATTCACGGGGCCTTCTCCTGGGGCTTGAAGGTGCGGATGTATCGCACCAGGGCGTCCATCTGCTCCGGGGAGAGCCGGTCCTTGTAGGCCTTCATCTTGGGGTTGTGGGACGAGCCGTTGGCGATGACGTCGCGCAGGTGGGCGTCCGACTCCGCCTTCTGCCAGGCGGCCCGGCTCATGTCGGGGATGGACTCCTTCTGGCCCATGCGCGTCTGGGCGCGGCCGTCCGGGCCGTGGCAGTTCTTGCAGCTCTTGTCCCAGAGGACCGCGGCGTCCTCCGCGTGGGAAGCGGCCGGGGCGCACAGCAGGAGGGTGGACAGCAGGAACCACCGCGTCGTCATGCACGGTCTCCGAGGGAGGGGGACCCCCAGTATAGCCACGCGCTCAGGAGCCCGCGCGGGGCCAGAAGGGCGTGGCGGAGCGGCCGGGGGGCTGGAGCCAGACGGACTCCAGGAAGCGCACCGCGTTCTGATCCGCCGGGTCGTTCCGGGTGAACAGCGCCTGCGCGCTCGCGAGCACCGCCAGCGTCGCGAGCCCCGCCACCCAGGCCGCCGGTGACGTCGCGCGTCCCGGCGCGTCCCGGCCCAGCGTCGCGAAGAGGGACGCCGCCACGCCAGCGAGCGCCGCGAACAGCACCGCGCCCGCCAGCGACGTGGGCAGGCCCCCGAAGGCGAGGAGGTTGGGCGGGTGGTAGCCGTCCAGCAGCAGCGGCCGGGCCAGCGCGAGCACGGGGGTTGAGACGTCGTCGGGGATGTAGTTGACGAAGGTGGCCAGCCCGGTGACGAGCACGGACACCGCGCACAGCATGGCCGCGATGCCGGACAGCACCGGCCGTCCGGCGCCGCGCAGCCGCTCCAGCACCAGCCCCGCGGGCAGCAGCAGGAAGGGCACCAGCCCCGTGAGGTGCCGGGGCCCCGTCGTCCAGCCCCACGAGTCGTAGGTGAACGACGAGGTGAAGTACGTGTAGCCGGCGAGCGTCGCCACGGACATCCAGAAGAGGGCGCGCGCCTCCGGGGACGTCCGCCCCTGGCGCTTGAGCAGCACCAGGCCGGGCAGCGCGAGCAGCAGGAACGGCGACAGCGTGAAGAGGCCCCGGAGCGGGGAGAAGAACGACAGCGTGAAGGCGCGCGGATCCGGCGTGCGGATGCCCAGGAATCCGCCCAGGTGCCACGGCTGGTAGGCCGCGTCGTTGAGGTGCTTGTAGCCCGTCTCCAGCGGGTGCCCGAAGGTGGCCTGGTGGTAGAGCCCCAGCGCCACGATGAAGGGCAGCGCGCCCAGCACCGCCAGCCCCGTGGCCCGGCCCAGCTTCTTCAGCCGCGCGGCCCAGGGCTCCGGCGTGCCTGGCACGGTGAGGACGGCGTAGAGGATGAGGCCCAGCACGCCCAGCGCGCCGGTGTACTCGGCGGCGACGGTGGCGCCCGCGCACGCGCCGGCCACGACGTAGCCGCGCTCGCGCCACTCGCCGCGCGACAGCCGCCAGAGCGCGTAGAAGCCCGCGAAGAGCAGCACCGCCGTCGTCTGGTGGCTCATGAAGAGCAGCGAGTAGCTGAACGCGAGCGAGCCCAGCGCGTACGTCACCGTGACGCCGTCCGCGACGACGGGCGACAGGAACGCGTCGAGGAAGCGGCGCACCAGCCACAGCAGTCCCAGCGTGGGCAGCACCGTGAGGAAGAGGCGGCTGAAGAAGACGAGCGGCACCTCCGGCACGGCGTAGCGGTGGCCGCCGCCCACGGCCCTCAGCGCCGCGTACACGGGCACCGCGGCGAAGGACAGGAGCGGCGCCTTGGACGGGTAGTAGCGCCCGTCCATCACCGACAGGTCGCCCACCGGGCCGTAGTCGCGCAGGGCGCGGTTGATCTCCAGCGACCCGTCCTCCACCAGGGCGCGCGTCTGCCACAGGCGGCACAGCTCGTTGGGCGAGCGCAGGCCCGGGTGGTACGGGAAGAGGACCACGTAGAGCGCCGCCACCGTGGCCCACACCGCCCTCGGCAGACCGGGGGCGCGGGGCGCGGGCGCCACACCGGGT
>NZ_RAVW01000538.1 GCF_003611585.1 Corallococcus exercitus
CCCCCTGGCTGTTCGTGGGGCAGGCAGCCCGCCAGCACCCCGCTCCCCGCCTCGCGCACGGCTGTTTCCGCCCGGCTCGTGGGTTTCCACCAGAAGACGCGGGGAGTGCCCGTACGCCGTCCAGCATCCGACAGCCACGCGAATGCATGCGGCCAGCAGCGTTGCTGGAGGGAGGAAGGATGGCGCGCCGCGTTCAACCGGTGTGCTTGACTCCCCTGGTGGCCCGGCGGAAAAGCCCGTCGGGTCAGGCGGCCTCCCCCTTCCTCCCCCGCAGGCCGCCGAGGGAGCGCGGAATTGAAGCTCGCGACGCTCAGGGACGGAACCCGCGACGGGCGGCTCATCGTCGTCAAGCGGGACAACTCCGCCTACGCGCTGGCCACCAACGTGGCCCTCACGCTGCAAGCGGCCCTGGATGACTGGGACCAGAAGGAGCCGCAGCTGCGCGCGCTGGCGCAGCAGCTGGAAGCCGGCGCGGTGCAGAGCCGCCCGCTGGACGTGAAGGCGCTGCACGCGCCCCTGCCGCGCGCCTACGAATGGGTGGACGGCAGCGCGTACATCAACCACGTGGTGCTGGTGCGCAAGGCGCGCAACGCGGAGCCGCCCGCCACGCTGCGCACGGATCCGCTGGTGTACCAGGGCGGCTCCGGCGACTTCCTGGGGCCCACGCAGGACATCCCCCTGCGCGACGAGGCGTGGGGCCTGGACTTCGAGAGCGAGGTCTGCGTCGTGCTGGGCGACACGCCCATGGGCACGAAGGCCGAGGACGCGGACAAGCACATCAAGCTGGTGATGATCGCCAACGACGTGTCCCTGCGGAACCTCATCCCGGAGGAGCTGGCCAAGGGCTTCGGCTTCTTCCAGAGCAAGCCCGCCACCGCGTTCAGCCCCTTCGCGCTGACGCCGGACGAGCTGGGCGCCGCGTGGCACGACGGCCGGGTGCACCTGCGCATGCGCAGCACGCTCAACGGCCAGCTGGTGGGCGACGCGGACGCGGGCCCGGAGATGCACTTCTCCTTCCGCGACCTCATCCAGCACCTGACGCGCACGCGCGCCTTCACCGCGGGCACCATCCTGGGCAGCGGCACGGTGTCCAACGAGGACCGCACGCGCGGCATCTCCTGCCTCGCCGAGCGCCGGATGATTGAAACCATCGACGAGGGCAAGCCGAAGACGCCCTTCATGAAGCCCGGCGACACCATCGAAATCGAAATGCTCGACGGCGAGGGGCACAGCCTCTTCGGCCGCATCTCGCAGACCGTGGTGAAGGCGCCATGAAGAACCTGCGGCTTTCCAGCTACTGGCGTTCCTCCGCGTCCTGGCGCGCGCGCATCGCGCTCCACTGGAAGGGGCTCCCCTTCGAGTACCTCGCGGTGCACCTGCTCCAGGACGGCGGCCAGCAGTTCCAGCCGGCCTACCGTGCGAAGAACCCCATGGCCCGCGTGCCCACGCTGGAGTGGACGGAGGCGGACGGGCAGGCGCGCAGGCTCTCCGAGTCGATGGCCATCCTGGAGTACCTGGAGGAGCGCGTGCCCTCGCCCGCCCTCCTGCCTGGCGACGCGTACCTGCGTGCGAAGGCCCGCATGCTGGCGGAGATGGTGAACGCCGGCATGCAGCCGTTGCAGAACACGTCGGTGACGCTGCGCATCAAGAACGAGCTGAAGGCGGACGAGAAGGCCTGGGCGGCGCACTGGAACGTGCACGGGCTGACGGCGCTGGAGGCGGCGGTGCAGGAGACGGCGGGCCGTTACTGTGTGGGGGACGCAGTGTCGTTCGCGGACGTCCTGCTCGTTCCCCAGCTCTACGGGGCCCGCCGGTTCGGTGTAGACCTGAAGCCCTATCCCACGCTGCTGCGGATTGAAGCGGCGTGCAACGAACTTCCCGCCTTCCAGGCGGCGCAGCCGGACCGGCAGCCCGACGCGCAGCCGGCGTAATCACGAACCATCTTCATCACGAGGAGTCAGCGACATGGCCAAGCAGGAATCGCTGGGCATCAAGGCCCTGGAGAGCATCCACTGGTACGTGCATGACCTGGAGCGCAGCCGCCAGTTCTACACGAAGGGGTTGGACTTCGCGGAGGTGGCGGTGTCCGGGCCGGAGCTGGAGGCGCACGGCAAGCAGAAGTCGGCGCTGTTCCAGGCGGGGGAGATTGCCCTGGTGGTGAGCCAGCCCGTGGGCGAGGGCGGCCGGGCGTGGCGCTACCTGCGCAAGCACCCGGACGGCGTGGGCACGCTGAACTTCGAAGTGGAGGACGTGGAGAAGACGTTCAAGCTGCTGGAGCAGCGCGGCGCCACGTTCATCACGGACATCCAGCGCTTCACGGACGACGCGGGCGGCAAGCTGGCGTTCTTCTCCATCACCACGCCGTTCGGTGACACCACGTTCCGCTTCCTGCAGCGGGACCACTACAAGTCCATCTACCCGGGCTTCCAGGTGCACGCGCAGCCCAAGGGTGGCCAGAACAAGTACGGCTTCGACAAGATGGACCACGTCACGTCGAACTTCCAGACGATGAAGCCCATGCTCCTGTGGATGGAGCACGTGATGGGCTTCGAGAAGTTCTGGCACATCGAGTTCCACACCGAGGACGTGGCGTCGCAGCAGAAGCGCGACCACGGCAGCGGCCTGAAGTCCGAAGTGATGTGGGACCCGAAGAGCGGCGTGAAGTTCGCGAACAACGAGCCCAAGTTCCCGTTCTTCAAGGCCAGCCAGATCAACATCTTCAACGAGGACCACCGCGGTGACGGCGTGCAGCACCTGGCCATCACGGTGAAGGACATCCTCACGTCCGTGAAGGACATGCGGCAGAACGCGGGCATCCAGTTCATGCCCACGCCGGGCTCGTACTACGACGCGCTGCCGGACCGCATCCAGCGCATGGGCATCAAGAAGATCGACGAGGACATCAACGTCCTGCGCGAGTTGGAGGTGCTCATCGACGGTGACAAGGAGCGCAGCTACATGCTCCAGATCTTCATGAAGGACGCGGCGAGCCTCTACAAGCAGCCGGACGCGGGCCCGTTCTTCTACGAAATCATCCAGCGCAAGGGCGACCAGGGCTTCGGCGGCGGCAACTTCCGCGCCCTGTTCGAGAGCATCGAGCGCGCGCAGAAGGCCGAAGGCCGCATCTAGCTTCAAGCGCCGTGGCGCGGGGAGGGGATGCGTCCTTCCCCGCGGCTCCGGAGTGCTTCAGTCTTGACGGAAGTAGACGTGGTAGCAGGTGCCGCAGCCCGGTCCGTTGGGTTCGACCTTCTCGTAATGGGCCACGCCCCGGAACTCCCCGATCGTCCGTCCATTCACGGCATGGAAGGTCACCCGGTAGACGTCGCCCTGCTTCACCACCTGGTCCCCGGTGCCGTAGACGACGCTGACCACCGTGCCTCCCGTGGGCAGGGGCTTCGCCTGGAGCTCCAACAAGGGAAGGAGCCCGGCCTCTCGTGGCATGTCCAATCTCAGGAGGCCCGGGTCGCGGCCCGGCCGGAACCCATCCAGGCGCGACCGGAAGCACGACCCGTTCCGGCACAGCGTGAAGGCCCCGGCTCGCAGCTGCGCGAGGGTGGCGTCCACGGTCATGTCCAGCACCATCCCCGAGTTGCAGCCGATCAGCGTGCAGGTGTGCACCGTGCCGTCCTGGGGGAGCGTTGCTGGGAGCGTCGGAGCCGCCGGAGGTGTCGAAGCGCAACCCGCGACGAGCAGGGCCGCGAGGTGAAGGGGCAGGCGCATGCCGCGGATTCTGGTCCATTTCATGAGCGAGCAGGGCAGCCAGAGCGCCCGTGCACCGCTTATCTTCACCGCATGCGAATGCTGATGCCGCTGTTGCTCGCGGGGGCGGTGGGGTGGGGCTGCCAGGCCGCCGGGGACAAGGTCGCCTCGAAGGCCCCGGTGGATTGCAGCGCCACCTACGTGGCCTGTGGCTGTGGCTGCTGCGGCGGGGAGCCCCAGGTGCAATGCCTGTCCTGCGCGAACGGGGATGACCTCCAGTCCCTCATCAAGAAGGACCAGGAGGCGAAGAACGATCCGCAGTGCGCCGTCGCGGGCTGCTCCATCGGGACGAAGTACGTGTACTGCGACGCGAACCGCCCATGACCCTCATCGAGCCCATCCTCCCAACGCAGCCCCTGAGCTGGGAGGAGTTGGAGCGCCGCGTGTCGTCTTGGGACCCGCTCCCCGACCCGGTGCTCTGCCCCGATTGTGGTGGCCCGGTCCGGATTGAGTACGTCCACCAGGGGGCGCTCGCATCCGCGAGCCTCCAATGTGCTGGATGCCCGCAGGACGTCAGACTTTGCCGGTTTCCCGCCAATGCGGAAGGGTTGATGCGCTCGGAGCCAGCCCCTCCCGTCCCCGGTGCACGACGGCTGCTGGTGGTCGAGCAGACCTTCGACATCCAGGGGCGCGGAATCCTTGTCGTGCCCGATGTGGACCTGGGAACGCGGGTCCAGATGGAACTCAATGTCGCGTTACGGCGGCCGGATGGTGACGTGCTGTCTGCTGTCGCGCTCGCGCAGATCCCGCTCGGCACGTTCCGGTCACGTCCTCAGCACGTGCTCTGCTTCCGCACGCTCTCCAAGCAGGACCTTCCTAGAGGAACGGAGGTGTGGCTGCCAGGCGAGGTGGAGGCGGACTGAGGGGGAGCCATGGTGCTCAGTCTTGGGCCACCTCGCCCGGAAGCGTGCCGCGACGTCAGCGCTTCAGTAAGGCTACAGGCACTGTGAGTAGCAGAAGTCGTGCTCCTCGACACAGTAGGCTGTGGCTTCCGGTGTCGTCGCGTTCCTCTTGCAGGAAGCGTAGACCTGATTGCACACCTCCCGGCAACCGGGCGCCATGGCCTGCACGGGGGCCGCGCCCAGGCTGCAGTCCTGGTAGCAGATCGTCCGGTCCTCCACGCACCAGGCCTGCTCCTCGGGCGTCGTCGCCGTCTGCATACAGTAGTTGTAGAGGGTCATGCAGGCGCGCTCACAGGGCGGCGGCGCCATGGCCGTCACATCCTGCGTCTCCTGCGCCTGCGCCTCCGGCTCCACTCCGCCACAGCCCGCGAAGAAGCCCACCGACAGCAACGCTGCGATGAATGACAAACGCATGAGGTGTTCCTTGGGGTGATTGCCGTGAAGTACGGCAATCCCATTCTACAACTGGCTTTGCCCCCCAAGGGCATGCGGGTGCCCCACCTTTGAAAGGAATCAGACGCTGGTGAAGGGCAGGGCGGCCACCGTCACGGTGCCCGCGCCTTCGCCCAGCGTCAGCTCCGTGCCCGGCTCCAGCGAGTCCCGGTGCACGTAGCCCAGCGCCACCCGCTGACCCTTCGCCGGGGACGTCACCACGCTGGTCACCCAGCCCACCTTCTTCTCCCCCCGGCGCAGCTCCGTGCCGGGCGCCACGTCCTGCTCGCCCAGGAGCAGCCCCGCCAGCTTCCGGTTCATGTGCCCGCGGAAGGTGGCCCGGGCGATGACCTCCTGCCCGATGTAGCAACCCTTGTTGTAGGAGATGGCGTTGGTGAGGTTCGCCTCCAGGGGGATGGTGGTGTCCACCATGTCCTGCCCGTAGCGCGGCACCCCCGCCTCCACCCGCACC
>NZ_RAVW01000539.1 GCF_003611585.1 Corallococcus exercitus
GGGCAGCACGGATCAGCAGGGCAGCACGCGGCGCGGTCGAGCAAGGCAGCAAGCAGCACGCAGGACGGGGCTGGGCGGCGGGACGGGGCAGTGCGCAGTTTGGGGGAGTCCAGCAAAGCGGTCGCTGGACGGGAGCAGTGAAGGGCAGTGAATCAAGACGTGGCGGTGCGAGAGCTTCGCGATCCAGCCGATGGCGGCATCAAGGCGACGCGACAGTCAGCACCGGACGTGTGGCGTGACGGGTGTGGAGTGGCGGGTCGGGGGAGCAACACGCAGCCGGGTCTCGTGGAGGGAGTGCTCCCGGGATCCGGCGTACCTCGCAAATCTCATCGCGCAGGGACGCGATGTCTGGAACGGGGAGAAGCCTCATGGGAGCGGTGTCCATCGTCACCGCGGCGGTAGCGGTCCTGGCGGCTCACACTGCCGTGGCCCAGACTGCACCGCGGGTGCAGTTGCCGCAGGTTCAGGCACAGCAGGGCGAAGGCCGTCGTCGCATGAATGATCCGGAGCGGCTGGCGCCCTTCGGTCTGATGCTCGACGCGGGCATGCCCGAAGGGGCGGGACTCTCCGGTGTCCTCCGGCCCTCGCCGTACCTGCGGCTGCACTTCGGTGGCGCGCACAACGGTCTGCGAGGCGCCTTGCGCGCGGGCGTCACGCTGCTGCCGCTGCGAGGCAAGCTCTCGCCCTCGTTCTCATGGGAGTTCGGACACGCGCAGGCCGCGAGCACGAAGACGCTGAACCGGCGGCTCGCGGACAGCACGCAGCTGCCCGCCTCCTCCATGGAGCGCGTGGGCTACTCGTACGTCAGCACGCACCTGGGTCTGGAGTTCAACGCGACCCGGCGCCTCAGCTTCTTCGTGCGCGGTGGCGCGAGCTTCATGGAGATGGACGTCCCCAGCCTCCAGAAGCTGGATGAGCCCTTCCGCGACTCGCTGTCTCCCGTGGAGACCAAGTCGTGGATGATGCGCACGCTTCAGCCGTCCGCGAAGCTCGGCTTCATGTTCTTCTTCGGCTGATCAGCCGGCGAGCACCCGTTCGAAGAACGCGAGCGCCTGCGCCTCCGCCCAGAAGTACGGGCGGTGCACACGGCCCGCGACGAAGCCCACGTGGCCGCCCCGTTCGGTCAGCACCACGCTGAGGAACGGGTTGTCCCGCGCCGAGGGCGGAATCACCGGCGCCTCCAGCATCGGATCATCCGCGGAGCTCAGGAGCAGCGTGGGCCGGCGGATGTCCGCGAGCCTGGGCCCCGACGACGCCTCCCGGTAGTAGTGCGTCGCGTCCCGGAAGCCATGCAGCGGCGCGGTGACGACGTCGTCGTAGCCGCGGATGGTCCGCGCTGCCTCCATGCTCGCCCCGTCGAAGGCGCCGGGAAACCGCTGCAGCTTCGCGCGGGCCTTGCTCTTGAGCGTGCGCAGGAACCGCTCGCGGTAGAGCCAGTGGTAGCCGCTGCCGCCATCGAGCTTCCGGCAGCACGCGTCCAGATCGTACGGCGCGCTGATGGACGCGGCGGCCACCACCGGCGCCTGGTCCCCGGTCTCCTCCAGCAGCCGGCACAGCACGTTGGCGCCCAGCGAGAAGCCCACCGCGAGCATCGGCCCGGTGATGCGCTCGCGCACGTCCGCCATCACCAGCAGCGTGTCCGCCGTGTCCCCGGAGTGGTACGCCCGGGGGAGCCGGTTCGGCTCCCCGCTGCACGAGCGGAAGTTGATCGCCGTGGCGCCCCAGCCGCGCTTCGCCGCGCCCCGCAGCACCTCCGTGACGTAGCCCGCCTGGGACGACCCCTCCAGGCCGTGCAGCACCACCACGTGCGGCGCGCTCTTCGGGCCATCGAAGGTGTCCAGGTCGACGAAGTCCCCATCCGGCAGATCGCGCCGCTCCCGGCGCAGGGGCGGCACGCGGGTGGGCCGCACGACCGACGCGTAGATGGTCTGCGCATGCGCGCCACGAAGGCCCGGCGCGGGGACGAACGGCTCGGTGGGCTGGAACGTCACTTCCGCTCCCGGATGGCGCGCGCCATGCGCATGGAGGCACAGCCGGACTCGCGCACCGCCTGCGCCTCCGCGGTGAGCTGGAACAGCGCCAGGTAGTTGTGCACGCGCTCCTCCAGCGTGGGGGCCTCGATGCGGCGGCACACCTCGTCCGCCGCGTAGTCCCGGCACACCTGGGGCCGCCGGTCATAGACGGTGCACAGGTTGTCCGCGCCCAGGTGCGGGCACCGCAGCCCCAGGGGCTTGTCCAGCGCGGCGATGTCCGGCGCCACGCAGCAGGCGCCACAGCAGGTGCACTCCATGAGACTCCTCGGTGATGCGCTTCAGCGGCGGACGGCCTGCTCCACCTTGCCCAGGTTCGTCACGGTGAGCGTGACGCCCTGGCCCTTCTTCCACGCGACGAACTCCTCCTCGCGCGTGGGCTTCACCTCGTGCTGCTTCACGCCGCCGTCGTCGTAGCGCACGAGCACGGTGTAGTCCTCCTCGCGCCGCACCCGTTCGTTCGTCCCGGCGGTGAGCTCCGGCCAGCGCGGCGGCCCCTCCGTGCCCTTGAGCTCGCGCGTGTCCACCGGCTTCCACACGTACGTGTCGTAGGCGCACTGCTGCGCGTAGACGGGCTCGTTGCGGTAGCGCGTCTCCGTGTCGCAGTCCTCGTAGGACTCGTTGCAGTACTTCGTCACGTCGTGGCAGACCTCCTCCGCGAAGCCGTTGCCCTTGTCGCGGCGGGTGCACTTCTCCTCGGTGCCGCAGGCCACCTTGCGCGTCTTCGTCCGGCACACGCGCTGGGTGCCGTCCGCCACCCGGCGGGTGCCACGCTGCCGGGACACGCAGTCGCGGATGTTCGTCACGCCCGCGACCTCGCCCGTGCCGTTCACCGGCATGCGCGGCGCGGTGGGGTTCAGCTCGTCCCGCCAGCCCGAGCGCGTCTCCGGCACGAAGCGCTCCTGCACCAGCGCGCGGCGCCAGTTCGTCGCCACGACCTCGCCCTTGAACTCATGCTTCATGTTGCCCCAGATGCCCACGGCGCAGGTGCCCAGGCAGCAGGAGCTGAGGATGCCCACGACGATGAGCGCCACCTTCCCGAAGCGGCGGGGCTGGGGCGCGGGCTTCGGTGGCGCCTTGGGGCCCAGGTCCGCGACGGGCGCGGCCTTCGCATCCGAGCCCCGTTCAGCGGAGCACTGCCGGCAGCGCTTGCCGTCGCCCCGGTTGGCCGCGCCGCAGTAGGCGCAGAACCAGTCCTCGCCGGCACCGGCCATGTCCAGGGCCTGCTCGTCGCTGACGCCCTCGCGGGTGGACTTGCCGGAGGCCGCATCCACGTCACCGAAGTCGAACTCGGACTCCTTGCCGCTGAGCTCCCGCGGGTTGTTGCAGGAGGGGCAGTTCTTGTGACGGGCGGGGATGTTCCTGGCGCCGCAGGACGTGCAGTTCCAGGAGCCTTCGATGATGCGCCTTCGCTCGGCCATGGGCGCATCCTAGGGGACCTGTCGCCGTCTGACACATCCGGGTTGAGGTCGCCGTCCCCATCGGGCCCGGGCCACGAGCCGGGCCTGCCCTCGTGCGAGCGGCCCTGCGCCAAGCGCTCACCGGGCTGGCCCCGGAGCTCACACCCAGAGGGCGCGAGGGAAGGGGACCTCCGGCGCGGGAGGCAGGCCCGCGCGCAGCGGGCGCAGCATGGGCAGCGACCCGTCCCGCTGCACGCGCACCGCGCCGGGCACCCCGGTGAGCAGGGGCGCCGTCGCGGGCTCCTCCCACCACACCACGCGCTTGAGCCCCGCGTGATGCGCCACGCGGCGCGCCTCCGTGAGCAGCGCCTCCGCCGCGGAGGCGTCGCGCGCGTCCAGCATCAACACCACCAGCTCGCCGTAGCGCGCGTTCATCACCCACAGCGCGGAGGACTCGCCCACCACCGCGCCGCACGTCCGGGGCCGGGGCCGCGCCAGCAGCTCCGCGTAGATGCGCTCCCGCTCCAGGTGCCAGTCCACCTGCGCGGCGCTGGGCCACAGGAAGAAGGGCACCTCCGGCCGGCGCATCCGCGCGAGCGCCAACGCCACGTCCGTCTCCTGGAGCCCGCCGTCCACCGGCCGTCCCCCTGGCGCATCCGCCGCGTCCAGCTGCCAGTCCCACGCGGGCACCTCCACGTAGCCCGACCGGCGATACAGCGGCGCTCCCACGTCGGAGAAGAGGACCACCGAGTGCGGACGCGGCGCCACCTGCTCCAGCTCCGCGGCCACGGCGTCCATCAACCGCGTGGCGTGTCCCCGGCCGCGCAGGTGCTCCTCGGTGAAGACGCTGGCGATGGCGTAGCTGTCCCCCTGGGTGAGCTGCCCGTCCGCGCCCCGCAGGAAGCTGTCCGTGTGGAAGGTCTCGCACGACGCCAGCACCCGGCCGTCGTCCGCCAGCCACAGCCACGTGTTCATGCCTTCGCGGCACCACGGGTGCGCGCGCAGCCGTGCTTCGCGCTGCTGGTACTGCGGCACGCTCAGGGGCGAACCCCACGCGGAATGGGTGACGGCATCGCGCTGCGCCTTCTGCGCGTCGGTGGCGAGGACGAGGGACATGGTGCCGGGCACGCTAGACGCGCACCCCGCCCGAGCGCGAGCGCTACAGCGTCGTGGTGTACGGGAACCGGAAGTGCAGCTGGAGGTACGCCTGCCCCACGTGGAAGATGCCGTCCCCCAGCGAGTCCGGCAGCCCCAGCCCGCCCAGTTCCTGCGGCACGTAGAAGGTGGACTCCCAGCCCACGCTGACGAGGAAGCTCTTCGCCAGCTGGAACTCCAGGTCCGCGCCCAGGCTGGCCCCGGGCCGCAGGAAGTGCGTGTCCGGCAGCGTGTCGGAGAAGATGTACGCGTACGTCAACACCAGCCCCACGCCCAGCTTGAAGCGCACCGGGCTGGACGACAGCGGCAGCCCCACGCCCAGCGGCTTGAACGTCACGCCGTACATCCCCGTGTCGTGCCACTTCGGCGAGATGATGAACGAGTCCGGGATGAAGATGGACGGCGAGATGCGGATCTCGTCCACCTGCTTCGCCTGCTTGCGGTAGCGCGCGGGGATGGCGCGCTGGTTCTTGCGCAGCCACTCCCTGTCCAGCACCGCGTCCACCGACAGCTTCAGCCCCGTGTGCAGGAACTGGTCGTCCGCGATGGGGCCGGAGAACACGAACACCGCGGGCCCCACGCCCACGTCCACCGGCACGGTGACCCTCTGGGCCGCCGGGACGACGGCGGGCCACAACGACAGCGCGAACAGCAGCGGAAGCAGGGTGGGCCTCAAGGGCGGGTCCTCACGTACCGGGTCCGGAGAGGACCCACATTTCAAGCCTAGAAGGTCAGGACGCTCCCTGTCCCGCATGCGCTAAGAAGTTCGCGCCGGAAAGGGAGCCGGCCCTTCACGCTCCCTTGCAGGTCCGTCGCCGCACCTGCCTCACCCCAAGGAACTTCGATGCTCCCCGTTGCGCTGTTGCTCGCCTCGTCACTGCAATCCCAGACGCCGGCGCCCGCCCCTCGCTGTCTCTTATACACCTCTGACGCTGCCGACGATAAGGCCCGACTACGA
>NZ_RAVW01000053.1 GCF_003611585.1 Corallococcus exercitus
TCGCTGACGTGGGGCGTGGGGATGAGCCCCATGCTGCTGGCGGTGGGGATGATGACGGGCCTGCAGCTGGCGCTGAGCATGCTGCTGGGCTCGGGGCTCGCGTGGGGCGTGCTCGCGCCGGGGCTCGTGGACGCGGGCGTGGTGTCGAGCGCGGCGTACGAGCCGCTGTCCTCGTGGCTGATGTGGCCCGGCGTGGGGCTGATGGTGGGCGCGGCGGTGGTGTCGCTGGCGGCGCAGGCGCGGGACTTCCTGGGCGCGGCGAAGGACCTGCGCTCGGTGGGCGCGAGCCGGGGCGGGCTGCCCCGGTGGAGCCTGTGGGGGGCGGCGGTCGCGTGCGCGCTGGCGGTGGCGCTGGGCGGGGTGCTGTTCGGGCTGGGCGTGCCGTCGATGCTGCTGGCGCTCGTGCTGCTGGTGCCGCTGTGCGCGGTCTGCGCGCGAGGCGCGGGGCAGACGGACGTGTCGCCGGTGAGCCAGATGGGCAACCTCACGCAGGTCGTCTTCGGCGTGGTGCGGCCCGGGGAGCTGTCGCCCAACGTGGCGGCGGGCTCGGTGGTGGCGGGCGCGTCCGCGCAAGTCGGCGTGAGCCTGTGGTCGTTGAAGGCGGGGCACCTGCTGGGGGCGTCGGCGTCACGGCAGCTGGCCGCGCAGTTGGTGGGCGTGGCGGTGGGCGCGGTGGTGGCGGTGCCGGCGTACCTGCTGCTGGTGAATGCGTACGGATTGGGCACGGCGGTGTTGCCGGTGCCCGCGGCGGCGCAGTTCCGGGCGGTGGCGGAGGTGTCCGTGCGAGGCCTGGCCGGCCTGCCGCCCTACGCGGGCTGGGGCGCGCTGGTGGGCTGCGCGGTGGGCGCGGTGCTGACGCTGGCCGCGAGGGGCCGGGCGGCGCGGTGGCTGCCGTCGCCGGTGGCAATGGGCATCGGCTTCATCACGCCCGCCTACTTCGCGGTGACGCTGTGCCTGGGCGCGGGGCTGGCGGCGCTCGCGCGGAAGTGGTCGGCGAAGACGACGGATGCGCACGTGCCCTCCCTGGGCTCCGGAGCGCTGGTGGGTGAGTCGCTGATGGGGCTCCTCATCGCCGCGACGACGGCGCTCTCGCGGTCGGCATAGCGCTGACGGAATCCGCCGGGCCTTGCGCATGCGCCAGGGACAAGGCGCGTGCGCGCCGCACGTGGCGGCATGCACGCACGCGATGGAGCGGGGGCGCTACGCCGCGGGCGTGAGGTCCCGCACGCGCTCCAGCGAGCGGCGGATGCGGTCCTCCATCAGGTTCGGCACGTGCGCCGCGCGGGCCAGTGCCTCTCCGAGCGCGAGCATCGCCTCCGCGAAGTCGCCCCGGCGCCACGCCGCGAGGCCCATCATCTCCAGCACCTCGAGCGGCTCCTGCTCCACGGACGCCTGGGCGGAGCGCTCCCGCAGGGCGTGCCACTCCTCCGCCGTCGCGTCCCGCGCGGACAGCTCCACCATGGAGAACAGCACTTCCTCCGACGGGCTCAGGTTCACGCCGTGGCGGTTGTTCGCCATCGTCTGCCGCACCTGCTCCAGCAGGTCTCGCGCCCGGTCGTGCCGGCCCGTCCACGCCATGGCCCGCGCCTGGAGCAGGAGCGCCCACGGACGGTGCGCCACCTCCGGATGCCGGCGCTCCAGCACGATGGCCCGGGCGATGTGCGGCGCCGCCGCCTCCACGTCGCCCGCCTGGTAGTACAGCTCGCCCATGTTGTGCTCGGCGAAGTACTCCCAGCCCACCACGCCCAGCTCGCGCCCCAGCTGCATGAAGCGCTCCTGGTCCTTCAGCGCGTGCGTCAGGTCGCGGCGTGCCACCCACAGGTTGCGGCGGTTGTTGATGGCCGAGCCCAGGTGGAAGCGGTCTCCGCGCTCCGTGCACGCGCTGATGACCTCGTCCATCACGCGCTCGGCGCCGTCGATGTCGCCCAGGTTGGGCAGGATGACCGCCATCAGCAGCAGCGCCACCACCAGCGTCTCGTAGCCCGCGTCGCCCAGCTTGCGCGCCCGCTCCGCCGCGGCCTCCAGCGGCATCAGCGCGTCCAGCCACTCACCCTTGCGGAACTGCGCGCGGCCCAGCGCCAGCAGCAGCCGCGCCTGCACGTAGGGTGACGTCACCGTCTCCGCCAGCTGCTGCGCCTCCTGGGCCCGCGCCTCGCTGCGCGCGTAGTCGTTCACCCAGTCGAGCGCCATCGCCTCGTCGAGCAGCAGCTCCACCTCCGCGCGCGAATCTCCCAGGCCCCGCGCCCGCTCCCGCGCGATGGCGAAGTCCGTGAGCGAGTCCTCGTACCGGCCGATGCGGTAGCGCATCAGGCCGCGGCCCCGCAGCGCCGTGAGGCCGCGCAGCTCGTCCTCGGGCTCGATGAGTTCCAGGGCGCGCGTGTACATGGCCTCCGCGTCGAGGAACGCGTGACGGCCGCGCGCGGACTCCGCCAGGTCGATGGTCAGCGCCGCCGCCTCGTCACGCAGGCCCGCCGCCGCCGCATGCAGCGCGAGCCGGGCCAGCCGCTGGCGCTCCTGCGCACCCGCCGGGCTCAGGTAGTGGCGGTACGCGGCGCGGTGGATGCGCGCCTTCTCCTCGGAGGGGAGGCCCGCGACCACGGCCTCGCGCACCAGTTCGTTTCGGAAGCTCAGGCCCTCCAGCCGGTGCTCCACCAGCAGCCCCGAGTCCAGCAGCCGCCGCGTCGCATGTCCCACGTCCAGCGGGAACTGCGCCGCGGCGCCGTCGCGCTCCAGCTCGCGCACCACGCCGTCCGCCGCCGTGGCGGTGAAGGTCGCGCCCAGCAGCGCGCACAACCGGGCATGCGCGGCGAGCGCCGGAGGCAATGCGCCCAGCTCGCGGTCCGCCAGCCACTCCACCAGCCGCAGCTCCGGCACGCGGTCCAGCTCGTCCGTGACGAGGTACCAGTTGCCGCCCGGCGATCGCTGCCGCACCAGCCCCTGACGCTTGAGGCCGCGCACCAGCTCCACCAGGAACAGGGGCACGCGCTGCGCTCGCTCGACGATGCGCTCCACCGCCTGCGCGGGCACGTTCTCCACCGGCCGGAGCAGCGCGCGGCACAGGGCCTGCGCGTCGCTCGGAGACAGGCCGGACAGGGGCAGGTCCAGCTGGCGCGCGGCGCGGGCGCCCCATGCGGGGCGGCTCTGCTCGAAGCCGGGACGCACCAGCACGCAGACCCACAGGGGTACGCTCGTCTCCGCGAGCGCGGCGTACTCCAGCGCGTCCAGCGCCGTCTCCTCGGCGAAGTGCGCGTCGTCCACGATGAGGCACAGCGGCCGTTCGCGGGCGCTCGCCGCCAGCAGCTCACCCGTGGCGCGCAGGGCCAGCGAGCGCAGCGCGCCCGGGGCCGCGGCCCAGCTGTGCAGCTCCGGTCCGCCCGGCGCGTACCACCCAAGCGTCGCGGCCACGCCCGGCCACAGCTCCATGCCCAGCCGGGTCCCCAGCCGGTCGAGGATGGCGGTGCGGCCGTCCTCCTGCGTGTCGGTGTCGTCGCGGTCGAAGCCGTGCAGCGCCACGCGTAGCAGCGTGCGCAGCGTTCCTTCCGGGTCGCCTTGCACGGGCTCGCGCGAGCGCATGGAGTAGACGCGCGCGTGCGGCAGCGCGGCCCTCAGGCGCAGGCTCAGCGTGGAGGACAGGTGGCTCTTGCCGTGGCCCCGGTCGCCGCGCACGGTGACGATGGTGGGCGCCGCGTCCGACACGGCGGAGCGGGCGCTCTCCAGCAGCTGCTCCAGCTCCGGGTCGCGGCCCACCAGCATCGCGCTGCCCATCTGCAGCACGGTGACGTCCGGCCGGGGCGCGGCGCCGGAGGGCGCGGGGCGCATCAGCCCGGAGCGCCCTACCACCGGCAGGCACGGCACCTCCGGCACCGCCTCCGCGGCGGCGGGGGAGAGCAGGGGGCCTCGCAGCTCCGGCACGTGGGGATAGCGGTCCTCGCGCGCGAAGATGGCGCCCAGGTAGCGGGGCGCGCCGTCGCGGCGGCGCTGCACGGTGACGGTGGCCACGTCCACGAGCGCGGCGGGGGCGAGTCCCCGCTCGGCCAGACCTTCGGCGGCGCGCAGCGCGCGGCGCACGGGGTTCTCTCCCACGTCGGGGTCGAAGACGCCCGCGAAGCGCTCGCCGTCCGTGAAGGCCATGTGGCCTCCGTAGGCGGCCAGGGCCTTCTGCACGGCGACGGGGTTCGCGCGTGAGGAGGTGAACAGCACCGCCACCGAGCGGCGCGTCTGCGCGGGGCGCACCTCGGGCAGCAGGGTGAGCCGGGGCGCGGGCTGCACCGCGGACTGGCCCGCGTGGTCCAGCGCGGCGCGCAGCGCCTGGGCGACGGTGGCGGCATCGCGAGGACGGCGCGCGGGCTCCTTGGCCAGACAGCGCAGCACGACCTCCTCCACCGGCGGCGCCACCGGGGCGAACTCCGACGGAGGCGGGGGCCGGAGCGACAGGTGCGCCTGGAGCACCTCCGTGAGCGTGCCGAAGAAGGGCGGACGGCCGGTGATGAGCTCGTAGAGGATGATGCCCAGCGCGTACACGTCCGTGCGCGCATCCAGGGCCGCGTGGCCGGCGCACTGCTCGGGCGCCATGTATTCGGCGGTGCCGGCGAAGGAGGACGGGTCGCCGGGCGTGCCGTCGTCGGCGAGCGCGTCGGGGGCCGGGCGCTGCACCAGTCCGAAGTCGAAGACGCGGGCGCGGTGGTGGGCGTCGTCCAGGAAGACGTGCTCGGGCTTGAGGTCGCAGTGCACCAGCCCGTGCGCGTGCACGACGGCCACCGCCTCCAGGAGCGCGCTGGCGCGAGGCCCGAACTCCTGCGGCGACATGGGGCCGGACACCTGGGCCAGCCAGTCCGCCAGCGTGGGCAGCGGCACGTACTCCATGGCGACGAAGCGCTGTCCGCCGGGCAGCGTGCCCGTGGCGTGGAGCGCGGGCACGGTGGGCGGCCCGATGACGCGCAGCGCCTCCGCCTCGCGAGCAAGCTGCGCCTCCGCGAGCGCGATGCCAGGGCGCGCCAGCTTCAGCGCGATGCGTTCGCCCTCGGTTCCGTCCGCGGAGCGCTTGTGCGCGGCCAGGAGCACGCCGAAGCCGCCGCGCGCGATGACCTTCTCGCAGCGGTAGCCCGGAACGTCGGGCACGACGAGCGAGGCATCGGATGGCGGAGCGGTGGGAGGCGGGACGCCGGGCGGGCACGGCGCGTGAGAGCCCTCCCAACGCCGCCCGCATGTGAGGCAGCGCGGCACGGACGCCACTCTACGCCACCGCCGCCGTGATTTTCGAACCCCCGGAGTCGCTCAAACGACGGACGCGTGAAGCACCTGTCAGAAGTCCTCCCATGCCCGGAGGGCTTCCAGGCGCCACGCCGTGTGAACCGCGTGACACCGGACATTCGGGGCAGCCAGCGGGTCAGCGGGTCGCCCGCGCACCGGCCGCGTCATTTCGCACCGCATCGCGGCAAGGATGTCAGGACTCCCTGCTAGCCCTGTTCAGCGGGAGGAACGGGCATGAGCGGGACTCAGGCACTGCGTGGCAGGGGAGGGTTCCGGCGCGCATGGCCAGGCCTGGTGCTCATCGCGGGCCTGGTGGGCTGCGCGGGGGGACGCGCGCGTTCCTTTCCGGTGGGGTTGCAGGGCTACGCGCGCTACCACAGCGCTTCGCCCGCACCGCTGCATGGGGATGTGTCCGCGGGGGCAGGCGGCACGGTGGGGGATGCGGCTTCCGTCATCGGGAACTCGGAGGAGCGAACGCGGCAGGCCGTGGAGCTGGGCCTGCTGGAGGTGGACGCGTTCGAGAAGCTGCTGCTGCGCGCCGGGCTGGAGGACCTGGAGGAGCTGCCGGTCCGCCGCAATCCCTTCACGCCCGATGACGCGGCCGAGGTGCTGAACCGGCTGATGGAGAAGCCGGTGACACTGGGCACCTATCCGCCCCGCATGGCGGCGGGCTTCCTGCTGCGCGAGGTGCTGGAGGGCGGCGAGGTGTCCCGCGAGGAGCTGGTGCACCGGATGGAGCGGTTCGTCCGGGAGCAGGTGGCGGTGCTGCGGCCGGACGGGTACCTGGCCTGGGCGCTGGATGGGAGCACGCAGCAGAAGGTGGGGTCCGTGCAGTGGAGGGACGGGACCTTCCGCGCGGGCAACTTCGAGCTGGGGCGCTTCTACAGCGGGAGGGGCGGTGTCTTCCGCCACGTCGATGCGCAATTGCGAGCCACGGACTGGCGGCCGCTCGCGGAGGTGTACGACGACGCGGACGTCCTCAGCCGCTCACTGGATGGCGCGGAGGATGCGTTCGTGGAGCTGTACCACGGCATGGGACAGCTCCTGTCCCATCCCACGGACAGCATCGCGAGCCTGCGCCATCTCCCCGAAGGCGTGGCGGCGCTCATCACGTCGTCGCCCGCGTACTGGGAGCGCTTCCGCTACATGACGGAGGGCGAGCAGATCCGTGAAGCAGCGCGGCTGACCACGAACGTCCTCATGCTGTGGGGCACGGCTTCCGCGACGACGCGAACGTTGACGCGAGCAGCGGCGGGTGTGGAGGCCACGGTGCCCGTGCTCGCGGTGTCCGCGGAGGGATTGCTGAGTGTCGAGCGCGTCGCGGTGCCAGTCGGGCGCGCGGCGGCGGTGCTGAGCGGAGGACCCGGCGCGGCCCTCATCCTCCAGAAGGCCAACGCGGCGCCGTCTCCGGAAGAGCCCGGGAAGTGGGGGCCCACGAAGGAGTCGATGTCCGAGCGGGCCCGGCGCTACCAGGAGCAGATCTCCGGGCACTCGGCGGACGAGGCGTACTGGGTCGGCGACGTGAAGTTCGACGGATTCCGGGACGGAGTGCTACTGGAGGCCAAGGGGCCGGGGTATGCGAACAAGTTCCAGGAAGGCTTGGCGCCAAAACGCTGGTTCAAGGATACAGGTGCCGAGGCGCTCGTCGATCAAGCGTCGCGACAAACCAAGCGAGTCCAAGGAATGGGATTCCGCATCCGATGGCATGTCGCGGAGGAGAGGGCGGCCGATGCAATTCAGCAACTCCTCAAGCGCGCTGGTCTCAATGAGATCGAAGTCGTTCACACCCCCGCACGCTGAGCAGAAGACTCCATGACCACGGAATCCAAGCGCCAAGCCTACCCCGATAGCTTCTTTGTCGGCGGTTACTGGGGAGCGCGGAAGGAATCACCGGAAGCATGCGCCAGTCGTGCGGCGGTCTTGCTCGAACGCCTGGCCGCGTGCGATCCGCTTCTGGCCCATTGGTACAAATCCATCAGGTCCCGAAAGGGCACGAAGAAGCTGTCATTGATGCCGCCCGATGTGTCCGTGCTTACGGACCTGTTCCGACGGGGCACCAACCGAGAAGGGGGACGCGTTTTTGAGGAACTGGGCTTCCATGTCTGGTTCCTGAACGAAAGCGATCCTGATGACGTGGACCTGCGTCTCCGATGCGGAGACTATGCTGGGAGCAGTCCCAATTCCTGCCTCCTCTCCCTTCCATTCGAAGGACCGAACGCGGAGCGGGTGTTGACCCCCTCCGTGTTGGAGGCCGTGATGCGCGGGATGGTGGCCGCCTGTGAGCCGGAATGGATCACGGCCATGTCCGACTACCATCGGGAGCTGGATGATCCAGGCAACAAGACCAATACCAAGCTCGGCTGGCTGACCTACTTCTCCAAGCAGCGCGGCACCGTGCCGCCACTGCCCGCGCCCGTGCGCATCGAGCCCGTGGAGGACAAGGGCACCCTCATCCTCCTGACCCCGGAGCGCTTCACCGTGGCCAACCCGGAACACGTGGCCCTGGCCGGGCGCGTGCGCGAGCTACTCACCCGGGCCGGGCTCATCCAGCCCCGCACCCGCTGAAAACAACGGCGCGCTCACACCCCGGCCGGTGGAGCGCGCCAACACAAATCCAAACTACCGCTGCGGCACTTCAATCGCGCGCAGCAACGCTCCATCCTGTCCGGGCACCCGCGCGCGCAAGAGCAGCGCGGACCCCGGCTCCGCGGACGTCAGGGCCTGCGCCGCTTCCGCGACGCCGGACACCTTCTGGTCGCCCACCTGCGTCAGCACCATCCCGGGCATGAGCCCCGCGCGCTCCGCGGCGCTGCCGGACTCCACCGCCACCACCTGCGCGCCGCCGCTGCCGTCCTGCGCCTCCGACAGCCGCAGGCCCAGCCGCTTCGACAGGGGCGCGGGCGTCGCGTCCCGGGGCGTCATCTCTTCCTCGCCCCGCTGCGTGGGCCGGGTGCCCAGCTTCACCGGCACCTCCATCGTCCTGCCACCGCGCACCAGGCTCACCTTCACCTCGCTGCCCGGCTTGAGCAGCGCCACCGCGCGCGTCAGCGACCCGGCGGAGTCCACCGCGCGCTCGCCTACCGACGTGATGATGTCCTCCTCGCGCAGGCCCGCCTTCTCTCCCGGCCCGCCCGCGGAGACGCCAGCCACCACCGCGCCCTTCGCCGCGTCCACTCGCAGCGCGCGCGCCAGCTCCGGCGTGAGGTCCTGCACCGCCAGGCCCACCCAGCCCCGGCGCACCACGCCTGTCTCCTGGAGCTGCGGCAGGAGCGCCTGGATGAGGTTCGCCGGCACCGCGAAGCCGATGCCCGTCGCGCCGCCGATGATGGCCGTGTTCATGCCCACGACCTCGCCCTTCATGTTGAAGAGGGGGCCGCCGGAGTTGCCCGGGTTGATGGCCGCGTCCGTCTGGAGGAAGTCGTCATACGGACCCGCGTGGATGTCGCGCGCCCGGGCGGACAGGATGCCCGCGCTCACGCTCGACGCGAGCCCGAACGGATTGCCAATGGCCATCACGGGGTCGCCCACGCGCAGGCCATCCGAATCCCCCAGCTTCACGAACGGCAGCTTCCCGGACACGCCCTTCAGCTGGATCAGCGCCACGTCCGTGAGCGAGTCGCGGCCCAGCACCTCCGCGTCGAACGCGCGCCCGTCCTCCAGCTTCACCCGGACGGTGTCCGCGCCCTCCACCACGTGGTTGTTCGTGATGACCAGGCCGGACGGGTCGACGATGAATCCCGAGCCCAGCCCCTGCTTCGCGGGCGCGCCGCCCCCTTCGCCGAAGGGGTTCTGTCCGCCCTGCATGCCGAAGCGCTCGGCGAGGCCGGGGGGAAGGCCCTGCATCATCCCGCCCATCGCGGGCCGGGCGCGGGCCTGCACCTCCACGTTCACCACCGCGCCCTTCACCGTGTCCACGAGCGGCGCCAGCGACATGAGTGCGCCGGGCGAACCGGGCGTGGGCGCTGAATAGACCGCCGGCTCCACCTTCGCGCCCGAGGGCGTGGTGGCCGTCGGCGTGGAGCCCGACTTGAGCGACAGCGTGGGGCGGGAGGGAGGAGCCACGTCCGCGGCCGGCTTGCAGGCCCCCAGGGCAACCAGGGGCATCAGCGTGAGCGCGCGGGCAAGGTGGCGGCGGGACGGAAGCGTGCGGACCATCGTGCGTTCTCCTTGGTGGCGGCCGGAAAGCGGGCCTTCCGGACGGAGAGGGGGAAGAAAGAGTCGAACCGGATGCGGTGGGCACCCTGGGAAGGAGGCAGCGGTCCCGTTCCACCAGCGACACCGGGAGCCACCGGTGGCCCAGCTGCCTGAAGGGAGCTCTTGGAGGAAGCCCCGCATCCGGTCCGACGCCCGGACCTCATTGCAGCCCGTGGGCCAACCCCTCCAGAACCCCCCTTCAGAGGGGAGCTCGGCCCCGGAAGGCCTCCGGACGCGGGGCAAAGTGCCCCAACCGGGGCATTTCGCCCGGAGGCGGCATGCCCCAAGCCCCACCGCCACGGCACCTCCCAGGCATGGCACGGCGGATGCTCATGAAGCCGGAGGTCCCCCGCGAGCGTCACCGCCGCGGAACCTTCAACCCCTTCAGGAGTCCACGCCCATGGTGCACGAGCAGCCGGAAGGAGTCGCGCGCGGCGCGGCCTGGGAAGACCCCCACTCCGAGCCCGCTCGGGCCCCGCGCATCCTGGTGGCGGATGATCAGCTGGAGATGCGCACGCTCATCCGCAAGATGCTGGTGCGGCGCGGCTACGAGGTGGTGGAGGCGTCGGACGGGCCGGACCTGGTGCGCGTCCTCATTGAAGGGCTGACGGCGGAGGAGTCGCGCGCGCCCGACCTCATCATCACCGACGTGCGCATGCCCGGCTTCACGGGCCTGGAGGTGCTCGCCCGGCTGCGGCGCGAGCAGTGGAACACGCCGGTCATCCTCATCACCGCCTTCGGCGACGTGCAGCTGCACCGCGAGGCCCTCCGCCTGGGGGCCGCCTGTGTGCTCAACAAGCCGTTCGACATGGACGAGCTGCGCGGCGCGGTGGAAGTGGCCCTCGCGGTGACGCGCGAGTGACGCCGCTCCACATGCCGGCGCGCTAAGGTGGCGTGGCCCGCCGCTCGTGAAGCCGGCTTGTCGCAAGGAAGCCCATGCGCCGCCTCCCCTGGTCCCTGTCGTTGTTCCTCCTGAGCCTGGGGTGCGCGCCCACGCAGCGCCAGACGCCGGACGCGGGCGCCCTGGAGGCCAGGCCCCAGCGGCTGGCGGTGAACATCGTCCACACGTATCCGCACGACCCCTTGGCGTTCACGCAGGGGCTCCAGTTCCACCAGGGCCAGCTCTACGAGAGCACCGGTGAGAAGGGCGACCTGCGCCGCATCTCGCTGGAGCAGGCGGCGCCCCTGTGGAAGGAGTCCCTGCCGGACGTGTTCCCGGAAGGGCTCGCGAGCGACGGTGAGCGGCTGTACCAGCTCACCTGGCAGGACGAGACGCTCTTCGTGTGGAACGGCACGCCGCCCGCGAAGGAGAAGCAGGTGGCCTACGTGGGCGAGGGCTGGGGCCTGTGCTACTGGCAGGGCCAGCTGGTGCGCAGCGACGGCACGTCCACGCTGCGCTTCCACGACCCGAAGGACTTCCACGTGAAGTCCCAGGTGCAGGTGACGTTGCAGGGCGTGCCGCAGGAGATGCTCAACGAGCTGGAGTGCGCGGAGGACGGCGTCTACGCCAACGTCTGGCATTCCAACAACATCCTGAAGATCGACTACGCGACGGGCCGCGTGCTGGCGGTCATCGACGCGTCGGCGCTGGCGCAGGCAGTGCGAGGGCGGGTGCACAGCTATGAGGCGGTGCTCAACGGCATCGCGCTGGAGCCCGGCACCGGCCGCCTGTTCCTCACCGGCAAGCTGTGGCCCGACCTCTTCGAGGTGACCCTGGTGGGGCCCGCCGCCAAGCCGTAGGGCATTTCCAGACAGCCTGCTTCAGGCCGGGCCGGAATCACCCTGCCGGGAGAAGCGCCGCCGCACCGTGCGGACCACCTCCGCGTCCCAGCGCGGTGACAGCAACTCCAGCGCGGTCCGCTGGAAGGGCAGGGCGCACGCCAGGCACGCCAGCATCGCGGCCAGACCGATGAGCGAGTTCTGCCACGAGGCCAGGTTCCACTGGCCGGACCAGGACCACGCCTCCAGGCTCTGCGGCCACAGGTAGTGGATGGGCCAGCCAGGACCGCTCCCGGCGAGGTCGCACAGCAGATGACCATGGAATGCAGCCACCGACAGCAGGGCCACGGCTGCTCGTTGCCGTGCCAATGCCGTACAGACCGCCAGCGTGACGAGCGCTCCCACGTAGCCATGAAAAATCACGTGGTGATAACGCGAATAGAACTCTTCACCCGCCAGCAATGACAAACCATCCAGGTCCGGCGCCAGTCCCGCGCAGGTGACCAGGAGGCGGTCGCGCCGCTCGCGCAGGCCTTGCGCCAGGAGCCAGGACAGTTCGGCGTGGACGATGGGGCTCATGGGCACATCAGCGTACGTCATACCGGGGCCTGGGCGAAGGTTCCCGGCCCTGTGCGTTGAGAAGATGGGGGGCAATGACTCGTCATGAATTCCATCTCCTCGCGCCCAGGGCCGGACATCGCCACGTTGTTTGAAGCGCACGCAAGAGACACACCCGAAGCCGTGGCGGTGCATTTCGAAGGCGGCGGCGTGAGCTATGACGCGCTCAACCGGCGCGCGAACCGGCTGGCACGGCGGCTCCAGGCCCTGGGCGTCGGGCCCGACCAGCCCGTGGGCATCCACGTCGACCGCACACCGGAGACGCTGGTGGGATTGCTGGGCATCCTGAAGGCAGGAGGCGCCTATCTGCCGTTGGATCCGAGCCATCCTTCGGAGCGGCTCGCGGCGATGGTGGAGGACTCCGGGATGCGGGTCCTCGTCGGACGGCGCGAGGCGGTCCAGGGGCTGCGCTTCCAGGGGCACGTCGTCGAAGCTCCTGCTCCGGAGGAGCCTCCAGAAGAACTCGATGCCGTGAACGTGAAGGGCGGCGCGGGGCCGGACTCGCTGGCCTACGTGCTCTACACGTCGGGTTCCACGGGCAGGCCCAAGGGCGTGTGCATCCCGCACCGGGGCGTGGCGCGGCTGGTGTTGGACGCGGGCTTCATGGGCTTCCGGCGCGAGGACCGCGTGCTCCAGGCCGCGTCGTATGCCTTTGATGCCTCGACGCTGGAGGTCTGGGGGGCGCTCCTGAATGGAGCGACGTTGTGTCTGGTTTCACGGGAGACCTTGCTGTCGCCTCCGCTCCTCGCGGAGAAGCTCCGGCGTGATGCCATCTCCGCCGCGGTGCTGAGCACGTCGCTGTTCCATCAGCTGGCGGCGGCCATTCCGGACGCGTTCGGCGGGCTCCGCGTCTTGATGGTGGGCGGTGACGTGCTGGACCCCAAGTGGGCGGCGCGAGTCATGGCGCGGGGAAAGCCGCAGCGTCTGCTCAACAGCTACGGGCCCACCGAGTGCACCACCTCCGCGACGGCGTATGAGCTCCACGCGCCTCCGGTTCCGGGGGAGGCCATTCCCATCGGCAGGCCGCTTGCGAGCCTCCAACTGCACGTCCTGGATGACGCGGGGAGGCCGCTGTCCGTGGGCGAGCCAGGTGAGCTGTACCTGGGCGGGGAGGGGCTCGCGCGGGGCTACCTGAACCGGCCTGTCCTGACCGGCGAGCGGTTCCTTCCGGATCCGTTCAGCGACATGCCCGGGGCGCGGATGTACCGGACGGGAGACCGGGCGCGGTGGCTGGAGGACGGCAACCTGGAGTTCCTGGGGCGGGTGGATCACCAGGTGAAGATCCGCGGCGCGCGGGTCGAGCTGGGGGAAATCGAAAGCGTCCTGCGCGCGCATGCCCGGGTCGGTGACGCCGTGGTCCGGGTGCACGAGGCGTCCCCCGGCGACAAGCGGCTCATCGCGTATGTCTCACGACGGGAAGGCGCGACCTTGGAGGACGCGGAGCTGCGCGCGTATCTGGGCTCGAAGCTGCCGGACTTCATGCTCCCGCATGCGGTCATGGTGCTGGACCAGCTGCCGCTCAATCCAAGTGGCAAGGTGGAGCACTCGAAGCTTCCGGCCCCTCGCTTCGGGAGTGGGGACGGGGATGCGCCACGCACGCCGTTGGAGGAGGAGATCGCGCGCGTCTGGTCGGAGGTCCTGGGGACGCAGCAGGCCGGAAGGCAGGACCGCTTCATGGAGTCGGGCGGGGACTCGCTGCTCGCGATCCGCCTCATCGAGCGGCTGGAGCAGGCGCTGTCGGTCCGCCTGCCGGTGCGGACGCTCTTCGACAGTCCGAACATCGCGGAGCTGGCGCGGCTGGTGGAGCCGGCACGGAAGGAAGGTCGGCGCCTCTCCCTGCCCCCCATCATCCCGGTGGACCGGACGCGGCCCCTGCCGCTGTCCGATGCCCAGCGGCAGCTATGGCTCCTGGAGCAGGTGGCCCCCCGAAGCGCCGTCTACAACGAGCCCTTCACGCTATACCTGCCCGGTGACCTCCAGCCCGACGCGCTGGAGCGTGCCTTCCAATCGCTCCTCACCCGGCATGAGGTGCTGCGAACGACCTTCGGCTCCACGCCGGATGGACCCTTCCAGCGGGTGGAATCCGGAGTGCCGTTCCACCTGCGACGCGTGGACCTGCGCGCCATTCCCGAAAGCCTGCGGAGCGCGAAGGCGTCGCGGTTGGCCACCCAGGAGGCGCGTGTGCCCTTCGACCTGGAGCACGGGCCGCTGCTGCGGGCGACGTGGATCCGGCTGAGCGCGGCGGAGAGCCGTCTGGTCCTGGTGATGCATCACCTCATCGTGGATGGCTTCACGATGGCGGCATTCCTCCAGGAGTTGCATCGGTTCTACCTGGCGGAGGCCCATGCGCTGCCGCCCCTGCGGCTCCAGTACGGTGACTTCGCCGTCTGGCAGCAGGGGCCTGGCTACCAGGAGGCCATCGCGCCGCACCTCGAGTGGTGGAAGCAGACGCTCACGGGGGCGCCGCACCTGGAGCTGCCCACGCAGCATCCCCGGCCTCCCGTCCCCAGCTTCCGGGGGGCGAAGCACGTCGTGCCAATCCCCAGGGAGCTGTTGGAGTCGGTGAAGGCGCTGGGACGCGCTGAGGACGCCACGCTCTTCATGACGATGCTGGCGGCGTTGGGGGCGTTGCTGCACCGCTACTCCGGTGCGGAGGATTTCCTGGTCGGAGGCGCCTTCTCCGGACGGAGCCGCGAGGAGTCGCAGGCCATCTCCGGGCACTTCGTGAACCTGCTGCCGCTGCGGCTGCGGTTCTCCGAAGGGCTGAGCATCCGGGGCCTGCTCGCTCGGGTGCGTCGTGTCTGCCTGGAGGCGCTCGAACACCAGGACGCGCCGCTCCTGCGCATCGTGGAGGCGGTGAACCCGCCGCGCATCCCCGGCGCCAATCCGTTGTTCCAGGTGTCCTGCACGCTGGAGCCGCGCATCGCGGTGCCTCAGTCAGGCTGGCGGGTGGAACCCCATGACCTCGACACGGGGACGTCGAAGCTGGACCTCTCCGTCGAGCTGGATGAGCGGCCGGAGGGCATGTCCGTGCGGTGGGAGTACGCGCTGGACGTCTTCGAACCCTGGATGATCCACCAGCTCGGCGACCACTTCGTGACGCTGCTGCGCGAGGCCGTGCGCGACCCGGAGCGGCCCGTGGCGACGCTGCCGCTGCTCTCCGAAGCGGAACAGACCCGGCTGCTCGAATGGGCGCAGGGGCCCATGGAGGACATGCCGCACGCGGACTGCCTGCATCACCCGTTCGAAGCGCAGGCGGAGCGCACTCCGGATGCGCCGGCCCTCGTCTTCCAGGGCCGAACCCTGAGCTACCGGGCGCTGAACACGGAGGCGAACTGGCTGGCCCATCACCTCATGTCGCAGGGCATCGGGCCCGGAGACTTCGTGGGGGTGTGCCTCCAGCGGTCCTTCGAGCTGATCATCGCCATGCTGGCGACGCTGAAGGCGGGCGCGGCCTACGTGCCGCTGGACCCCGCGTATCCCCGGGCGCGGCTGGAGTTCACGGCGCGGGACGCGGGGCTGAGATGCATCCTCGCGCAGGAGGCGACGCTCTCGCTCATGGAAGGCGCGGGCGTCCCGGTGGTCGCGCTGGAGCAGGTGCGCGGCGGCTCCGACGAGAATCCCCGGGTCCACGTCACCGGGGATGACCTCGCGTATGTCATCTACACCTCCGGTTCGACGGGCCAGCCCAAGGGCGTGCGCATCGGTCACCGGAGCGCGGTGCACCTCTCGGAGACCGTGGCTTCCGACTTTGGCTTCGCACCGGGGAAGCGCGTGGCGCAGTGCTCCCGGTCCGGCTTTGACTTCTCCGTCGGGGAGATCTTCCCGACGCTCTCCTCCGGCGCCACGCTGTGCCTGATGGCCCAGGAGGACGTGGCCGCCGGTGAGGAGCTGGCGGACTTCCTGGAGCGACAGCGCATCCACATCGCGATGTTCACGCCCGCGGCGCTGGGCTCCATGGCGTGGCGGGCGCTTCCGGACCTGAAGACGCTCGCGATTGGCGGCGAGGAGCTTTCCTCGCGGCTCGTGGACACCTGGGCTCCGGGCCGCCGGTTCATCCAGGTGTATGGACCCACCGAGGCCACGGTCTTCACGACGAGCATGGAGTGCAACGCGGGCCAGGGCCCGTACGCCATCGGGACGCCGCTTCCGGGCTACGAGGTCTACCTGCTGGATGACGCCCTGGCGCCCGTCCCCGTGGGCGTGCGTGGCGCGCTCTACATCGGAGGCAGGGGGCTGGCGCACGGCTACCTGAACCGGCCGGAGCTCGACGCGGAGCGGTTCATACCGCATCCCTTCAGCGCGGAGCCGGGCGCCCGCCTCTACAAGAGCGGTGACGTCGCCAGCCACCGGCCGGACGGCCGCATCGACTTCCACGGGCGGTCGGATCGCCAGCTCAAGCTGCGCGGCTTCCGCATCGAGCTGGGCGAAATCGAGGCGGTGCTGCGCAAGCATCCCGACGTCCGGGACGCCGTGGTCGAACCCCGGCTGCTTGGAGGAGAGCGGCACCTCGTGGGCTACGTCATTCCCCGGGATGCCGCCACGGCGTCACGGCTGCGGGCGCCCGCGTTCAGGGACTCGCTGGGCGAGACGCTTCCCCCGCACATGGTTCCCCGGGAGCTGGTGCTGCTGGAGGCCTTCCCGCTCGGGCCCACGGGGAAACTGGATCGCGACGCGCTGCCGCTGCCCTCCGTCAGGGCCCAGGCCGCTCCCGAAGCCACTCCCTCCTCGGAGCGGGAGCAGGCGCTGGAGCGCATCTGGTGCCGGATTCTCGGCGTGGAACGTGTCGGCAGGCAGGAGGGGTTCTTCGACGCGGGCGGGAACTCGCTGCTGCTCGCGCGGGTCCAGTCCGCGCTGGCCTCGGAGCTGGACATCCGCGTGAGCATGGCCACGCTGTTCCAGTTCCCGACCCTCGAAGCCCTCGCGCGGCATCTGGACGCGGACTCCAGCCCGCACCCGGTCCCGGTGACACCGGTGCCCGAGCGAAGCCCCGCGCGTTCGGAGCACATCGCCGTCATCGGCAGTTCGGGCCGGTTCCCGGGAGCGCCCAGCGTCGATGCGCTGTGGACGCTGCTGGTGGAGGGACGCGAGGGCCTCTCACGGTTCAGCCGGGAAGCGCTGCTCGCCGCGGGCGAGGATCCCCAGCTCCTGGACGACCCCGCCTATGTCCGGGCCTCGGGCGTGCTGGAGGACGTAGAGTCCTTCGACGCCGCGTTCTTCGGCTACAGCCCCCTGGACGCGCGGCTGATGGATCCGCAGCTCCGCGTGTTCCTGGAGTGCGCCTGGGAGGCGCTCGAGACGGCGGGCTATGACCCGAAGCGGTTGCCCGGCAAGGCGGGGTTGTTCGCGGGCTCGGGGGTGCCGCGCTACTGGCTGGACCAGGTGCTGCCTCGCTTCCGCTCCATGTCCGTGGCCTCGGAGTCGTACCGGTCCATCCTGGGCAATCCGTGGCAGTTCCTCGCCACGGCGACGGCGTACCAGCTGGGGCTGCGCGGGCCCGCGCTCACGGTGCAGACCGCCTGCTCCACGTCGCTGGTGGCCGTGCACCTGGCCTGCCAGAGCCTGCGCACGGGCGAGTCCGACGTGGCCCTGGCGGGGGGCGTCTCCCTCTTCGCGTCCGGCCCGTCCGGCTACCTCCACGAGCAAGGCGGCATCACGTCTCCGGATGGGCACTGCCGTCCCTTCGACGCGAAGGCGCAGGGCACGGTGCCCTCCAGCGGTGTCGGCATCGTGGTGCTCAAGCGGCTGGAGGACGCGCTGCGAGATGGGGACTCCATCCAGGCCGTCATCCGGGGCTCGGCCATCAACAACGATGGCAACGCCAAGGTCGGCTTCACCGCCCCGGGCGTGGAGGGCCAGCGCGACGTCATCACGCGGGCCCACGCCGACGCGGGCGTGGCCCCTCGCCACATCACCTACGTGGAGGCCCACGGCACGGCGACGCCGCTGGGAGACCCGCTGGAGGTCCAGGCGCTGCGGCTCGCCTTCGGAGCCCGTGGCGCGTCCGAGCCCGAGGTCGTCCTGGGAGCGCTCAAGAGCAACGTGGGGCACCTGGACTCGGCGGCCGGGGTGGCGGGGTTGATCAAGACGACGCTGGCCCTGGAGCACCGCTTCCTTCCAGGAACCGTCCACTTCGAGCACGCGCATCCGGAAACAGGGCTGGAGCGTTCGCCCTTCGTCGTGAGGAGGGAAGGGCGGCCGTGGTCCGTGCCCGAGGGCTTCCCGCGCCTCGCGGGGGTCAGCTCGTTTGGCATTGGCGGGACGAATGCGCACGTCGTCCTGGAGGAAGCGCCGTCCGCGAAGGTCCTCACCACGGGTCCGGCGATGGAGGTGCTGACGCTCTCGGCGCGGAGCGGGGAGGCGCTGGGCGCGGCCTCGCGGCGGCTCGCGGAACACCTGGAGCGGCATCCCGGGCAGTCACTGGCGGACGTCGCGTACACGTTGCAGGAGGGCCGGACGGCGTTCGGATACCGGCGCGCCATCACGTGCGAGACCCCCAAGGATGCCATCGCGAAGCTCCGGCGGGACGGCTCCGCGCAGCTCGCATCCGCTCCACTTCCGGAGGTGTGCTTCCTGTTCCCGGGGACGGGCACGCAGGAGGCGGGCATGGGCGCGGCGTGGTACCGGCGCGCTCCGGCGTATCGCGAAGCCTTCGATGAATGCGCCGCGCACTTCGGCCGGGAGCTGGAGCGCGACCTTCGCGCCGCGCTGCTCACGGACGAGAGCGGGACGCGTGCGGAGGAAGCGCTCCGTGCGCCCTCGCTGGGCATGGCCGCCATCTTCACGACGGAGTACGCGCTGGCGAAGCTGCTGGGCGCCTGGGGCCTCCACCCGACGAGCCTCCTGGGCCACAGCCTGGGCGAATACGCCGCTGCCTGTCTCGCTGGCGTCCTGTCGCTGGAGCAGGCCGTTTCGCTGGTCGCGCTGCGCGGCCGGCTCTGCGACGCACTTCCGCCCTCCGGCATGCTTACCGTACCCCTGTCGGAGGCCGTGCTGACGCAGGAGCTGCCACCCGCGCTGTCCCTGGCCGCGGTCAACGGACCCGGCCAGTGCGTGGTGGCCGGCACGCTGGAGGCGTTGGAGGACTTCGCGGCGCGGTTGCTGGAGCGGGGCGTGAGGACGAAGTGGCTGCCGCGCACGAAGGGGTTCCATTCCGCGCTCGTGGAGCCGGCGATGCAGCCGCTCACGGACCTGGCCCGGACGATGAGCCCGAAGTCCCCGGCGATTCCCCTCGTCTCCAACGTCACGGGCACCTGGCTGACCGAGGACGCCGCGCATGACCCCACGTACTGGGCTCGCCACCTGCGACACACGGTCCGGTTCTCCACCGGACTGGAGCTGCTGCTGGAGGACCGCGAGCGCATCCTCGTGGAGGTGGGGCCGGGACGGACGCTCTCCACGCTGGCGCAGCTGAACCCCCGGGTGGGGCGGGAGCGGCTGGTGCTGCACACGCTCGGCACTCACGCGGGACGGCGTCACCCACCGGAGAGCAATGAACAGGCGCTGCTCCAGGCGGTGGGACAGCTCTGGTCCGTGGGCTTCCCCGTGGACTGGAGCCAGGTGCGCGGAAGCGGACCGCGCAGGCGCGTCGTGCTGCCGACGTATCCCTTCGAGCGCAAGCGGTACTCGCTGGCGGAGAAGGCCCCCCGGCCCGTGCAGCCTCGCGTCACGAGCGAGCCCCGGGCCCTGAGCCGCGAGGAGGTGCGGGCCTCCATGGAGGCGCTCTGGAAGGAGCTGCTCGGCGTGGACACGCTGACACCGGACAGCCACTTCTTCGAGCTGGGCGGCACGTCCCTCCTGGTCGTGCAGCTCAACCGCGAACTCAAGACGCGGCTGTCGGTCACGCTGTCGCTGCACGCGGTGCTGGAGCACCCGACGCTGGGCGCCTGGGTGCATGCGGTCCAGGAGGAGCTGGAGCGGACGGGGAGGCCGCTCCTCAGGGATGCTCCGCTGCGGATGGAGCTCCAGGCGGGACGGCGCGGACGGACGCCGCTGTTCCTGGTGCAGCCCATTGGAGGCACCGTCTACACGTACCTGCCCCTGGTGAAGCGGCTGGGCGCGGACACGCCGGTGCACGCGTTCCGCGCGTCGGGGCTGGAGCCCGGTGAAGTGCTCTACCGCGACGTGCCGGCGATGGCGCGCGCGTACGTGGACGAGCTGCTGGCGTTCCAGTCCCAGGGCCCCTTCTGGCTGGGGGGCCATTCGTCGGGCGGCGTCATCGCGTACGAGATGGCGGCCGTGCTGCTGGAGCGCGGCCACTCCGTCGCGGGCGTCATCCAGATCGACACGGTGACGGTGGACGACTCGCGCAGGCTGGGCATCCGGAGCGTGGGGGACGTGCTGCGGCTCATCGATGCGTTCCAGGAGATCTCCCCGCGCGCAGCGGACGGGCTGCGGACGGCGATGGAGCTCGACGCACGGCTGCGCGACGTGGTGCTCGCGACCAACGAGGCCATCGCGGCGTACGCGCCGGGACGTCACGCGGTGCCGCTCGTGTACCTGCGGGCCTCGGAGCGGGACGCGGTGCTGGATTCGCACGCCGCGGCCTGGTGGAAGGCGCTGACGACCGCTCCCTTCCAGGCCCACGACGTGGCGGGCAACCACTTCACCGTCATGGAGGAGCCCTCCGTGGCGGAGGTGGCGCGCATCATCCGGGAGCAGCTGACAGCGGGAAGGGACGCGGGACGCGATGACCTCGACGCGGGATGAATGGAAGACGGAACTCTCACAGCGCTTCACCGCGTTCGTGGACGCCTATGAGCGCGGGAGCGTGGAGGCGCTGTCCAGGCTGTTCTGGCATGACGACGACATCGTGGTCGTGGGCACGCACTCCAACCTCCACTTCATCGGCTGGGCGCAGGTGGAGCACTCCTTCCGCACCCAGTTCGGGAGCCTGCGCGACATCCGCGTGACGCTGCGCTCGGAGCAGCTCTGGCACGGCGGTGCACCGCCCTCCACGATGGCGTGCCTCACGGTGCCCGCGATGGACGTCGCCTTCGTCGGAGCCAGCGGGTCCGCCACCTTCGAGGGGATTCGCGTGGCCTGCGCCTTCGAGCGCCGGGGCACCGAGTGGCGGATGGTCCAGATGCACTGGTCGCTTCCGCGCACGGAGGTGCTGGTGGACCACGGCAACCGTTGATCACCCCGGAGGCAGGGGCGAGCGTCGCGGCGTGCCCAGCAGCTCCAGCGTGCGCAGCGCCACGTCCGCCAGCGTGGACGTGCACGGCATGCAGCCACCGCCGCAGCACGGAGGCCAGTCGCCCTCCGGGTCCCGCAGCAGCGGATACACGCAGCCCCGCAGGGACTGCGGCAGGCCCGCGTCGTCGCAAGCCTGACGCAGCGCTGCCTGCACGGTGGCATCCTTCACATCCATCGCTTCAACTTCCTAACCGACCCCAGGAGGGAATGCAGCCCCATGCGCACGGCATCGCTCACCCGGTGGTTTCCCCTTGGGATGCTCGTGGCTGGTCTGGCTTGCGCCGGCACGCGGACCGGCCGGACCTCCCGCACTCCAGCGGACGACCCCACGGTGCGCCTCATGGACACCTTGCGTGCGCACGCTCGCGGCAAGGCCCCCGTCTGCTCTCCGGACGCCCGGCTGCTCCAGCCCGGAGGCGGTATCGACCTGGAACGCCTCCACGCCGCGGGGCATCCCGTCATCGTCTGGACCGTGAACGACCTGCCCACGATGCAGGCCCTGCTCCGGCGCGGCGTGGACGGCATCATCAGCGACCGGCCGGACCTCCTCGCCCAGGCGGTGCGCGACTTCGACGCCAATGGGGACGGCACCCCGGGGGACCTGCTGGACGCGGACGGGCTCATCGATGCGAAGCGCTTCGATGCACAGGGCCACCGGGGCGCGCGGAACCTGAGGCCGGAGAACACGCTGCCCGCCTTCGAGGCCGCGCTCGATTACCGGATGACCACGCTGGAACTGGACACCGTCCTCACCGCCGACGGCGTCCCCGTGCTCTCCCACGACCCGGACCTGTCCCCGGCGAAGTGCCGTCACGCGGATGGAAGCCCGCTCCCATCCCCCGTCCCCATCGCGACCCTCACCGTCGCGAAGCTCCAGGCCGCCTTCGTCTGCGACCGGCTCCTTGCGGGCCGCCCGGAGCAGACGAACGACCGCGCCCGCTCGCCAGAAGCCGTCGCGTTCGCCGCTCGCGCCAGCCTCCAGGACCCCTACACCGTCCCCACCCTGCGACAGGTGTTCGCCTTCGCGGCGGACCAGGCGGACGCCGCGCATGAAGCCCGCGACCCGCTCCGCGCCCGGAACGCCCGCCGTGTCCGCTTCAACGTTGAACTCAAACGGACGTCCGTGAAGACAGACATTGCTCCGGCCCACGGCGACGCGGTCGCCCAGGTCATCCAGGAAGCGGGGCTCGCCCAGAGGGCGGACGTGCAGTCCTTCGACCTGCGCGCCGTGCGCTCCTTCCTGGAACTTCATCCGGACCTGCGCGCCGTTCTCCTCCTGGAATCCCCTCCCACTGACGCGGAGTCGCAGGCGCTCGAGTAGCCAGACGGTCCACTCCCCGGTTGGGAAATCAAGGATTTAGTCAGGCGACGAATCAACTTGCGGAAAATCGTTAGGGGCCTTACTAGACGCCTCGTCTTGGCTCCTCCCCGTCCCAAAAACGCCACGCCGATGAAGCTCGTGCCCCGGTACGAGCGGCTGAAGCAGTTGGCCAAACGGTTTCCCGCGCTCGACCCGAGCGCCATCGAGACCTGCCTGACGATGCTCCGACTCTCCAATGAGCTGACCGAGGCCTACGAGGCGCACTTCGCGCGGCATGGCGTGTCCCACGGACGCTTCGTCGTGCTGGTGCAGCTCTTCGCGGCGGAGGACGCGGGAGAGACGCTGCGTCCCGCGGAGCTCGCGGAGCTGTCGCGGTGCAGCCGCGCGACCATCACGGGGCTTCTGGACACGCTGGAGAAGGACGGCTTCATCTCCCGCACGGACCACCCCGAGGACCGGCGCATGTACTCCGTGCACCTCACCTCCAAGGGCCGCGAGTTCATCCTGGGCATGATGCCCGACCACTACCGCCGCATCGCCGCGCTCATGGCTCCCTTGAGCCTGGACGAGCGGGACACGCTTCGCGACCTGCTCGCCAAGGTGTCCTCCGGCATCCCCGCCCTGCGGGACCCCTGATCCGCTTCCCACACCCCTTCTTCACCCCAGCCGTACCGAGCAACAACCATGACGACCCGTACCGCCGAATCCCTGCAAGCCGCCCCCTCCACCGAAGCCCCCGTCGTCGCGAAGCCCGCGAAGCGCTCCCGCGCGAAGCAGGTGCTGCCCATCCTCGTGGGCGTGGCGGTGCTGGGCGGAGGCGCGCGCTACCTGCTCACCCACGGCCACGAGTCCACCGACGACGCGCAGGTCGAAGGCCGCATCGCCAACGTGTCGCCGCGCGTGGCCGGGCAGGTGGTCCGCGTGCTCGTGAAGGACAACCAGGCGGTGAAGGCCGGCGACGTGGTGGTGGAGCTGGACCACGCGGACCTGGACGCCCGCCTGGAGGTCGCCCGCGCCGACGTGATGAGCGCGGAGGCCCAGCTGTCCAACGCCCAGGCCCAGCTCACCCTCACGGAGGCCAACGCGGGCGCCAACCTGCGTCAGGCCCGCGCCGGCGTCACCCAGGCCTCCAGCGGCATCAGCTCCTCCAAGGCCGCGCTGGACCAGGCCCGCGCGGACGTGACCGCGTCCGAGGCGCGCTTCAAGCTGGCGGAGACGGACCTGGGCCGCATCAAGCAGCTGCGGGAGCAGGGCGCCGTGGCCCAGGCGGACCTGGACGCCCGCCAGGCCGCGTATGACACCGCCAAGGCCTCGCTGGAGCAGTCCCGCGCGCGCCTGACGTCCACCGAGGCCGGCATCCAGAGCTCCTCCGGTGGCCTGGAGGCCGCGCAGGGCAAGCTCTCCGCCGCGGAGACGGCCCCCGTGCAGGTGCAGGCCGCGCAGGCCGCGCTGAAGCTGGCCGAGGCCCGCGTCAAGCAGACCCACGCCGCGCTGACGCTCGCGGAGCTCGCCGTGTCCTACGCCCAGGTGCGTGCCCCGGTGGACGGGGTGATCAGCCGCCGCACCGTGGAGGTGGGGCAGATGGTGGGCCCGGAGCGCCCGCTGATGGCCGTGGTCCCGCAGAACGACATCTGGGTCGTCGCCAACTTCAAGGAGGACCAGGTCGGTGAGATGCGCGCGGGCCAGCCGGTGAAGGTGGAGGTGGACGCCTTCGGCAGCCACTCCTTCAAGGGCCACGTGGACAGCCTCGCGGGCGCCAGCGGCGCGCGCTTCGCCCTGCTGCCTCCGGACAACGCGTCCGGCAACTTCGTGAAGGTCGTGCAGCGCATCCCGGTGCTCATCCGCTTCGACGGCGACCTGAAGGAGCTGCCCATCAAGCCGGGCATGAGCGCCTACGTCACCGTGGACACGGACGCGGAAGCGCAGCCGCAGAAGACCGCGGCGGCGGACACCCGGAAGGCGGAGTAACCCACCGTGGACGCTCGCCGCGACGTCATCACCGGCTCCAAGGCGGGCATCACCATCGCGGCCATGGCCGCGGCGCTGATGTCCGTGCTGGACATCTCCATCGTCAACGTGGCCCTGAGCGACATCCGCGCGAGCTTCGGCACGCCGTTGGATCAGATCGCCTGGGTGTCCACGGGCTACATGATGGCCAACGTGGTGGTCATCCCGATGACGGGCTGGCTGCAGCGCCGCTTCGGCTATCGGAAGTACTTCACGTTCTCCATCCTCCTCTTCACGGTGGCCAGCGTGCTGTGCGGCCTGTCGTGGAACCTGCCCTCGCTGGTGGCCTTCCGCATCCTGCAGGGCATGGGCGGCGGCGCCATCATCCCCACGTCCCAGGCCATCCTCTTCGCCCGCTACCCGCGCGAGGAGCACGGCATGGCGGGCGCCCTCTTCGGCCTGGGCGCCGTGACGGGTCCGCTGCTGGGGCCCACCGTGGGCGGCCTCCTCATTGAAGCGGCCAGCTGGCACTGGATCTTCCTCATCAACGTGCCGGTGGGCCTCTTCGCCGCGTACATGGCGTGGCGCTCCATCGAACAGCCCCACTTCGAACAGTCCATGGAGAAGGTGGACCGCAACGGCATCGCGCTCCTGGCGGTGGGCATGGCGTGCCTCCAGTACGTGCTGGAGGAGGGCAACCGCGAGGACTGGTTCGACAGCCGGCTGATTACCCTGCTGGCGGTCATCGCGGGCATCGCGCTCATCACCTTCGTCGTCCACGAACTGGAGACACCCAGTCCCGTGGTGGACCTGAGGGTGTTCGGCAACCGCTCCTACACCGCGGCCACGGGGGTGAACTTCCTCGTGGGCACGGCGCTGTTCTCCGGCTCGTTCCTCTTCAGCCTCTTCTGCGGCTCCGTGATGCGCTACGAGGCGTTGGACATCGGGCTCATCTTCCTCAAGGGCAGCGCCATCCAGGTCCTCCTGATGCCGCTCATCGGCAGGTTCGGCGGCAAGGTGGACGGCCGCTACCTCATCGCCTTCGGTGTCCTGGGCGTGAGCCTGTCCCTGTGGACCAACGGCCACCTGACCACGCGCGTGGATGAGATCACCCTCATCACGCCGGTGTTCATCCGCGCCTGCTCGCTGGGCTTCATCTTCGTGCCGCTGTCGGTGATGGCGCTCAGCAACCTCAGACCAGAGCAGCGAGGCAACGCGGCGGGCCTCTTCAACCTCACCCGCGAGCTGGGCGGCTCCATTGGCACCGCCTGGATGAGCAGCGCGCTCAGCCGCTCCACCCAGGCCAACGTCACCGCCATCACCTCGCACGTGGACGTCTACGGGCAGGTGGCCCAGGAGCAGGTCGCCTCGATGACAGGCGCCATGGCCGCGAAGGGCGTGCTCAATCCCACGGGGGCCGCCTACGGCCTCTTGAGCCAGCGCATCAGCGCCCAGGCGCTGGTGCGGGCCTTCAACGCGAACTTCCTCATCCTCGCGGTGCTGTTCGTCTGCGCGCTCATCCTGGTGGCCATGCTCCAGAAGGCGGACCCCAAGGTGAAGGTGGAAGGCGCGCACTAATTAGAGGAGGGAAATGACATGCCGAAGAGGCTGGTGGTTCTGGTTGCGCACCCTGACGACGAGCAGCCCTACAAGAACGGTTGGGACCCAACGAACGAGCGGCTTGAGTACATCACGACGAACCAGAAGATTTTCAACCAGTGCCAGCGCGCACTGGATGGCGGCGACGAGTGGGTTTACGTGCAGAGAATGGAGTACGGGCCCCACAAGAGCCGAGTCATCGGGCGGGTGAAGGTCGCGCAGCCGGACGAGGCCACGATGCGCGTGCGGTTCGAGAAATGGGAGACCTATGACGTCGCACCCTCCCGGGCATTCGGAGGCTCTACCTTCGCCGAATTTCCCGAGTGAGCCGGGCGCGCGGCTCGTGGGCCAGTTCTTCCAATCTATCAGCGCGCGGATGTCTCCGTTTGTCCCCGGTGTGGAGGGCGCGGACGTGAACCCGAAGAGTCAGGACGCCGCGCGTCCGCCAATCTCCGGAAAGCGCTCGTACGCTCGCTTGAGTGAATCCAGGTGGACGGGAGTGTTCAAGTCGAGCGGGGTGTCCGTGAGCTGTACGACCCACCCGCCTGTTGCCGTGCGCCGCGCCCGTGCGAGCCACTCGGCATCGCGAGCAGGATCCGGGAACCCGATGGCCCGCGCGGCAGCGGCCGACCAGTAGTTCAGCCATCCAAGGTAATAGGGGATCTCGGGCGAACCGAGGTGCTCGAAGAGCTTCAGGGCGGGCAGCCCCAGGCGTGGAGATGGCGGTCCTTCCAGGGTGGGCGCTACCTGATATGCGATGTCCAGGGCAGCGTCGTCCGGCGTCGCATGCCCCCAGAACGCGTGAGCGCCCTCTGCAACGGCGTCGAGTACATCCATTGCCGCAGTGATAGCTGCAGCGTCCATTGGCAACTTCGCACGGAGCTGGAGCTGATGCTGGCCGCCAGGGCTAGCGCTCGCGGAGCGGCGCATTCCGGAAAGAGTCACCGGGTAGCTCTCGTCGCCGTTACAAATCAACGGAAGCCTTCCTCGTGTCGCGGCCTCGGCGAGCCAGGCTTCGCGTTGCTGTAATGGGGTGGGGCGTCCTGCTTTGCTCACCTCCCATTCGAGCCGCAAACCGGGCAGGGCTTGTTCCATGTTTCGAACGACTGCATGCGTGCGCCCGTCGTTCCCGACGAGTGCAGGTGCGTAGACGGTGAACTCGAGACGCTTTCCTTCGTTCATCGGTTGCATCCCGTGACGACGATCTTGAGGCTGGGATCTTCTCGCTGCAGCGCAGCTTTGTGAGCGGCACTGCTCACCCCAACGACGAAGGTATATCCACATGCTGCGGCAATGTCGCGGTCCTCCTGGAACTCTTCGACCTGCTCTTCGATCACTCGGTCCCGCAGGAATTTACTGTACGTGTCGAATTGATACGTCTTGATCTCCCACAGCACTCGCACGCCGACTTGCAGCGCATCAAAGCGCTTGCCGTTCACGAGTACGTCATGCCCTGGGTAGCGGTTTGGCGGAAACGTGTCGGCGCACTCGTTGTGTGGGTCGTCGTCGCCCGCATGCGGCACAGGTACAGGTTCGCAACTGTCGCGCCGCGTTCGGCTCACGGGCACAGGTGGCACCGGAGGCTTCCAGCCCTGCCCTGCGGGTTCCGGTTCCAATTCGGGCTTTCGCCTCGCTACGGCCTCCCGGGCTGCCCCCGTTGTTCCTCGTGATGCTGCGGATTCCTCGGGGTAGAGGTGGCGCAGTTCATAGGCATCCAGTGCTTCCTTGATCGCGACGGCGACCACGACCACTCCCAGGACGATCACTGCTCCCACTGCAATCTCGGGAGCCGCCAGCACGCAGAACCCGAGCCCAACTGCGGCGGCGTCAGCTGAGGCGACCGTGCATCTTCCCGTGGTGTCTCGGAACTCAATCCGGTCATGGTCGAGGGCCTGGAAGCACCTCTCCACCAGCACGGTCCAGGGCTGGGAAGCTTCGCGAACAACGCACCGTCCATCGTCTCTCCAGGGTAGCGACGCTGCTCGCTGGAGGTTGGCGATCCGCGGAACACGGGCCGCAACCCCATGAGGGACCGGCTTCTTCGTCGCGCAGGCCGAGAGAATGAGCAGAAGCAAGAGGGTGCTGCGCGCCCGGGAGCGCATGGTCATATCCTAGCAGGAATGGTGGATGTTTCGGTTCTTCAGGAGCTCCTCATCTCGTTTGGTCCTCGTAGTTCCCAAGTTGCCGCCCAACAGCTTTGGATGGGCACCCAGGGGGAGGACATGCGACCCAACATGCTTTCAGTTGCTCACTGATGCAATAGACCAGGGCTTCCTGGACGCGTCGTCCGGCAGCTTGCTGTCTTTCGCCAGTGTCGTCGACTACAGGCCGCGATCCCTGTCGAAGTCCAGCCGAGAGAGCTTGAGCGCTGTTTTCAGGTTCTTGATGATTGAGTCGAGTGTGGTCGCAGTGTCAGGGAGTGCTACCTCGCAGGACTCACGCCAGTGCTCCAACTGCTCATTGCCATTGGGCTTCCAGTGTTCAATCTTGATCATCCCGTGGATGCGTACGCGATCGCCACTCAGAACTTGGACTGCGATGGCTGCCACGGCCGTATGCGTGTGCTTGGGGAGGTGCTCGATGACGCACATATATCCACTCTCGAAGTGGATCGACTCACCTGGAACGCCGGGTGCACGAGAGACCTGGTGGCCAGGTATGGCGGCGAGACTCTTGTACACGCCTACCTCGACCTGGGGCCACGAGAGAATGGCCGTAGCAATTTCTCCTATCGCCTTCTCCAGTGTAGCCAAGTGTCTTGAACAGAGGGCCGCGGCGTGCTCCCGATGCTGAGCAGCAAGGCGGACACTCTCCTTGAGCGCAGACAAACGTTCATCCAGGGTTCCGAAGCGGTTGTGAGACTTCAATGGCGAAATTGTTGCCGTTGAATCTGTATGCCCTGGAGGGCTGAATGGATGGCAGAATAAGTGACGGTTGTGGTGTCTGAGTTGAAATATCTTGACGTCTGGATACGGCTGCAGCGCGGCAAGCAAGGCTGGCATGCGGTTGCTTGGGAACGCATCCCCGAGAAAAACTCCAGTCAGTGCCTCTCGAATGGAAAACTCTACAGGGAGTGCGGACTGATCGATGAGGACCAGCCTGTACTCAGTCTCGTTGGACCAGTCTGCGTGTTTTCGGAAGAAAATCTGGCCATGGTTCGTCTCGGCGTAGTTGATTGCCACAGCGTCCAAGCCGAATTCGCGAACTTGCCCGATGTCGACTCCATCTAGACCGGCACCAGCCGATGCGCTCCGATATACGACTGGGCCGTGAAAGCGGAGAAGAGCACTCGGGACTGGAGTTGTAGTGAAAGCTTTTATCAGCTTGTTGCGGTCGAACTGAAGGCAGGCGCCCGAATGTTTGGCGCCGTAGTGTGCCCAGATTGAGAGGTGATTCCATCCGCGTAGAGCGTCAGGGTTCAAGACAGAGCCGGGAAGTTCCCAGTCTTGGGTCAAACAGGCGACTTTCGCGTGGATTCGAATCAACCTGTCCAGCTCGTTCCACAATTCCATCCCTACTTCGAATTGGTGATCATCCGCGTGCGACATCAGGCTGGGGTAGAGCGGGCGGGATTCCCAGAGGTCGTTGGTCGACTCGAAGGGCGACAATCTGAGCGCCCCGCTGCGGAGGATGCCGAAAATTGCCGCCTCGGCGTTCGTGTAGTGGAAGAGGTGGTTGGACAATCGCCGAGGAGCGTTGAGCAGCTCCGCTTCCAGGTACGCCTCATGATCGAGCATGTTCGTATCCAAACGCACCTACTTGAGGAAGAGAATTGCGTGTGACTCACATCGCCGCGTCTTTAGATGTGATAGTGTCGATGTGACACTAAGTCAAGCGGCTTGCTTCCTCTGCACTGAACTTGAACTCTACGGCGGGGCTCGTGGATGCTGAGTGTGCGAAGCAAGGAGCGCAGTCCTGGAGCCGTCCGCCTCACGGCATCGGAGCAAGAGGGGCCGCGCTGGGGCCCATAAATTGAGATCATGGGCGCTCCATTCTTGGTGGACTTGAGGCAACGCATTCTTGAGGCGTACTTGGCGCAGGCGGGAACGTGGGATGAGATTGCCCGTCGGTTTCGAGTAGGGGGCGCGACAGCTGAGCGGCTCGTCGGCCCCTGGATGAAAGAAAGCGCGGGTCCCCAGGTAGCAGGGGGCCCGCGCTTCTTCATTTCAGGGTGAGGCGGGGACGACTACCGGCGCCACTTCTGCGCGGCGGTGCCGTTGCACTCCCACAGCTGCAGCGGGGTGCCGCTGGCGGAGTTGCCGCTGGTCACGTCCACGCACTTGTTGGCCTGGGGGTTCACCAGGTCACCGGCGCCGGAGAGGATGAACTGCTGTGCCGGGTTGCCGTTGCAGCTCACCAGCTGGATGGCGGTGCCGTTGGCGCTGGAGCCCCAGGCCACGTCCATGCACTTGCCGAAGGCGCGCACGGTGCCGTCCGACATGAAGGTCCACTTCTGCGCGTCGGTGCCGTTGCAGTCCCACAGCTGCAGGCGGGTGCCGTCCGCCGTGTTGGAGTTCGGCACGTCGATGCACTTGTTCGCCAGGCCGATGATGGGCCCGCCGGAGCCGCCGCTGCCCGTCGTGGTGAGCGACAGGCCGTAGGCGCCCAGGATGGGGTTGAGCGGCTGGAAGACGGTGTTGCCGCCGGAGGTGCAGTTGCCGCCCGCGCCGGACGTCACGCCCTGCGCCTGGTTGCCGGACAGCCACGAGCCACCGGAGTCGCCGCCCTCCGCGCACGCGCTGGACGCCGTCAGGCCGTACACCGGGCCCGCCGAGTAGTTCACCGTGACGTTCTTCTGCGTGATGACGCCGCAGCGCCAGCCGGTGGTGGAGCCCGAGCGACAGACGGACGCGTTGATGCCCGCCTCCTGCGACCCGTACACCAGCACGTTGCCGCCCGCGTAGTTGTTCACCCACGGCTGCGACGCCCAGGAGCCGTTGGTGCGCACCCAGGCGTAGTCGTTGCCGGGCCAGTTGGCCGCCACCACCGTGCCCTGCGCCACACCATTGAAGCCGCTGGTGGCCGTACCCGGCCCGCCGCAGTGGCCCGCCGTCACGAAGCCGCCCGACACCGGGAAGCCGATGGAGCAGCGCGCGTTGCCCGGGTAGTACGCGTCACCGCCGCGCAGGTCGTACACCGGCTTGAACTCCTCGCGCGAGGGCACCGTGCGCACCGCGGCGTGCTTCACGCCCGCCTTCGCGACGAAGTCCGTGCCGCCCGTCAGCGCGGAGTCCTGCGCCAGCACGACGACGCTGTTGGTCATCACGTCCACGTACCAGGCGTGCACGGTGCGATTCGCCGTCTCCGCATGACGGTCCAGCTCCGCCTTCACCGCCTCCAGCTCCGCCAGCGTGTGCTTCACCTTCTGGGGCACCGCCCCCGCGCGGCGAACGGCGTCCGCGTCCGCGTCCGTCGTGACGCCCACCACCAGCTGACTGCCGTCCGCGTTCATCCACGCGCCGCCAAAGCGCTCCCCCAGCTCCGCGCGCAGGGTTCCCTCCACGCGCACCGCCGCGGCCTCCGCCGCCAGCCGCTGCTTCGCCCCGTCCGCCGTCAGGCCCAGGTCCCGCTGCATCGCGGAGAGCAGGTCCGGCGACACGTCATGCGCGCGCGCCGCTTCCGCCTGGGAAGGGGCCGCCAGCGCCAGCGAGGGAACGACGCTCAACGTGGCGCCGGCGAACAGCGCCGTCGCGGTGGAGAACAGACCGAAGGTCCGCTTCATCGGGTCCTGCCTTTCGTGCTGCGGGGGAGCCCGGAGCGAAACCCGATTGAGTCGCGAAGGTCAAACAATTCAAGGATTACTTAAATTCTCTGACATTTTTGTGTGGTCGAAGAAAGTCCCCGGAAACAAGAAGGCCCGGTGCGTCACGAGGACGCACCGGGCCAGGAGAACTTGCTTCGGAGACGGGTGGAAGTCAGCGCTTCGCGCGGCGGGCCAGCGCGCGGGCGGGGGCCCGGCGGCGGCGCAGCGTGGCGGCGCCCAGCAGCAGCAGGGCGGCGGCGAAGGGCAGGGTGCCGGACGTTCCGGACGCGCTGCAGCCCCCGGCCATGCCCTCGGACGCGTCCGGCAGCCCGTTGGGGTTGTTGGACACGGGCGTGGTGGTGCCGGTGGTGGGGGTCTGCCCGCC
>NZ_RAVW01000540.1 GCF_003611585.1 Corallococcus exercitus
GCGCCGGCCCCCGAAGTCGCCGCCGCCGCGGCCCCGGTGAAGCCCAGCGTCTGGGACGTCAGCGTGGGCTTGAGCCTCATCTCCCTTACGGGCAACGCGTCCACGCTGACGGTGAGTGGCCTGGCCAGCGCGCTGCGCAAGACGGAGCACTGGATCTACTCCGTGAAGGCCTACGGTGCGTACGGCCGCAGCCGCCCGCCCGAGGTGGAGGGGGAGGTGGAGTCCCTGTCCCAGGTGGTGGCCCTCAACGCCGGCATCGAGCTGCGCGGGGACCGCCGCTTCACGCAGGAGATCAGCGGCTACCTGCTGACCGGCGTCGACACGGACCACATCAAGAGCATCGAGGCGCGGCCCTACGGTGAAGCCGGTGCCAGCATCTTCTGGTTCGACACCAAGCGGGATGAGAAGGCCAGCGTGCGCGAAACCCTCCTGCGCACCGACTTCGCCTTCCGCTACGCCCGCGAGCTGCGCTTCCAGTACTACCCCAATCGCGTGGACCTGCCGAACGTGGACCTGGGCGGTCCGCGCTTCGGCGCCCTGTTCCGCTACGGCGTCTCCAAGGACATCACCTTCCAGGAAGAGGCGGAGATCCTGGTCAGCGTCATCAGCGACTCGCGCATCCTCTTCAGCAGCCAGACGCAGGTGATGGCGAACCTCACCGACGCGCTGGCCCTGGGCGTGGGCTTCCTCGTGAAGTCCGACAGCGCCCCGCCTCCGGGCAAGGTGTCCACCGACACGGCGCTCTCCTTCAACCTGACCGTCGCCCTGTAGTCCCCGGCCTCACGCGGGACGCGAGCCCGCAAAAGCGACGCGGCGCCAGGGAAGAAACCCGGGCGCCGCGTTCGTGCTTCAGGGGACTTGAGGAAGCGGGGACTACTCGTGCGTCTCGTGTCCCTGCTTCTCGACCTGCTGGTGGCCACCGTGGCGGCCTTCCGCCGGGTTCGCGCCGATGTCCACCGCCTGCAGGTCGCTGTACTGCGACCCCGGGGGGTTGGCCAGACGGAAGCGGGTGCCCAGGTCCATCAGCGAGAAGCCGATGAGCAGGACCACGAAGATGATGGACACACCGAAGACCAGGCGGTTGGCGCCCTGGTGCTCCGACAGGTGCATGAAGTACAGCGCCACCAGCGTGCCCTTCACGCTGGCGATGACGAGCGCCAGCAGCAGGCCGAAGCTGGGCAGGTGCATGCGGCCCGTGAAGACGGTGACGAGCGTCAGCACCAGCAGGACGATCCAGATGACCACGTAGCGCCCGGCGCCGTGGTGCTCCTGCATGTTGTGCTCTTCCTGATGCGATTCGTTGGCGATGGCCATGTCGTAACCCTCAGACCAGGTACAGCATCGGGAAGAGGAAGATCCACACCAGGTCGACGAGGTGCCAGTACATGGAGCCCAGCTCGACCTGCGTGTAGTTGTTCGCGCTGAAGTCCCCGACGCGGTACGCGCGCACCGTGGCGAACGCCAGCACCGTCATGCCGATGACGACGTGCAGGGCGTGCAGCGCGGTGGAGGCGAAGTACACCGTGAAGTACAGCGGCGCGCCCGGCAGCTGGATGCCTTCGTAGAAGTAGTAGCGGCCCGGCAGCGTCCCGATGTGGAACTTGTGCTTGTACTCGAAGAACTTGATGACGAGGAAGCCCATCGCCATCAGGAGGGTGAGCACGTTCATGTGCCCCACCATCTTGTTCTTCCCCTCCTTGGCGTAGTGCACCGCCATGGCGGCGGTGAACGAGGAGGTGATGAGCACCACCGTGTTGATGGTGCCCATCGTCAGGTCCAGGCTGCGGCTGGAGGCAGCCCAGGCTTCCGGGAACAGGAAGCGGTAGGCCGCGTAGCACGCGAACAGACCGGCGAAGAGCAGGATTTCCGTGGCGAGGAACAGCCACATGCCCAACCGCGCCGCGTGCTTCTGGACTTCCAGCGACGCGAAGTGGGCGGCCAGCTTGGGACCGGGCACCGAGCCCGGCGTCACGTGCACGCTAGACATCCGACACCTCGCCCTCGGCCTTCTTCGGATCCACGTAGAAGTGCGGCTCCTCGGGATACGTCGGCTGCGGGCCAATGAAGTTGTGCGTGGGCGGAGGGGACATCGTCAGCCACTCGTAGCCCTTGCTGTTCCACGGGTTGTCCACGCGCTCGCCGTAGATGAGCGCGTACGTCAGGTACACCGCGATGATGATGAACCCGAACGCGAGCAGCGACGCACCGGCCGTGGAGGCCACGTTCAGCGCCTGGAAGCGCTCCGGGTACTCGTAGTAGCGGCGCGGCATGCCCGCGTTGCCCACGAGGAACTGGGGGATGAACGTCGCGTTGAAGCCCAGGATGATGAGCGCCGCGGACACCAGGCCCCACCCCTCGTGGTACATCTTCCCGAACATCTTCGGGAACCAGTAGTGGAGCGCGGCCAGGAAGGCCATGATCGTCGCGCCCACCATGATGAAGTGGAAGTGCGCCACGACGAAGTAGGTGTCGTGCCAGGGCACGTCCAGCGACACCGTCGCCACCGCGATGCCCGTCATGCCACCGAACACGGTGAAGAACAGGAAGCCGCAGAAGTAGGCGAACGGGGTGCTGAACTCCACCGCGCCCTTGTAGACGGTGCCCACCCAGTTGAAGACCTTGATGGCCGTGAACACGCCCACCAGCATCGACAGCACGCCGAACACGCCGGCGTTGAAGGTGGACTGGCCGGACACGAACATGTGGTGGCCCCAGGCGAAGAAGCCCACGAACGCGATGCCCACGCTGGAGTACGCCACCGCGCGGTAGCCGAAGATGTTCTTGCGGCTGAAGGCGGAGACGATCTCGCTCATCACGCCGAACGCCGGCAGCACCATGATGTACACGGCCGGGTGGCTGTAGAACCAGAACAGGTGCTGGAAGAGCACCGGGTCACCGCCGCGGGCCACGTCGAACATGCCCAGGCTGAACAGGTTCTCCGCCGTCACCAGCAGGAGCAGCAGGCCGATGACCGGCGTCGCCAGCACCTGGATGCAGCTGGTGGCGTAGAGCGCCCACACCATCAGCGGCATCTTGAACCAGGTGATGCCCGGCGCACGCATGGTGTGCGTGGTGACGATGAAGTTCATGCCCGTGAGGATGGAGCTGAACCCGATGATGAACGCGCCGAAGAGCACCGGCGCCACCGTGGTCGTCGTGTGCGCGCTGTACGGCGTGTAGAAGGTCCAGCCCGTGTCCAGGCCGCCGTTGAGCATGCCCCAGAGCGCGAAGCCCGCGCCGGCCAGGTACACGTAGAGCGACAGCAGGTTCAGCCGGGGGAAGGCCACGTCCTTGGCGCCCAGCATCAGCGGCAGCAGGAAGTTGCCGAAGATGCCCGGGATGGCAGGGATCATGAACAGGAAGATCATGACGATGCCATGCAGCGTGAAGACGCGGTTGTACGTCATCGCGTCCATGATGGTCGGGCCCGGCGTGAGCAGCTCGATCCGGATGAGCAGCGCGAAGATGCCGCCCACCAGGAAGAAGAGCAGGATCCACACCATGTACATGATGGCGATGCGCTTGTGGTCCACCGTCAGCAGCCACGACTTCACCGTGGTGCCGTCCGTCAGGTAGCTCGGGTGGTGGCCGTGGTCGTCGTGCGCCTCATGGCCGGGGACGGCGGCCCCCGGCGCGGCGATGCTACTGGATGGGGTCATAGGCGGGGCCCTCGGAAGCGGTCTCACGCACGTTCGCGGTGCGCAGCGTCTTGATGTACTCGACGATGGCGGCCGACTCGGGGCCCTGCAGCTTGCCCTGGTAGGTCGGCATCACGTTCTGGTAGCCGGCGACGATGTGCGCGCCCGGGTCCATCATCGACTGGGTGATGTAGGCTTCATCCACGCGGATGTTCTGGCCGTCCTCGAGCTTCTCGTTGCGCTCGTAGAGACCCAGGAAGGTGGGGCCGATGTGCTTCGAGCCGTCCACCGAGTGGCACTTGAGGCAGCCCTGCGTGCCGACCAGCTTCTGGCCCTGCTCGGCCATGCGGGCGGCGGGCGGCACGAGCGACGTGTCCGCCAGCGCGTCCTGCCGGTCCTGCAGGCGGCCGCGCTGCTGCTCCTTCAGCCAGTTCTCGTAGTCCTCCGGCGCGAGCACGACGACCTCCGCCAGCATCTTCGAGTGCGACAGGCCGCAGTACTCGGTGCAGAGCACCTGGTACGTGCCGGGCTTCGTCGCCTCGAACCAGGCCTGCGTGTAGCGGCCCGGCAGCGCGTCCATCTTGATGCGGAAGGACGGGACGAAGAAGGAGTGGATGACGTCGCGGGACGTGATGAGCAGGCGCACCGGGCGGTGAGCCGGCACGTGCAGCACGTTCACGCCGTTGGGGCCCTCCGGATAGGAGAACTTCCACATCCACTGCTTGCCCATGACGTAGACATCCATCGAGTCCTTGGGCGGGGTGGTGTACCAGGTGAAGTCCCGGAACCCGATGGCGAACCACGCCAGGAAGAACACCAGCGGGACGGACACGAAGAGGAACTCCGTCTTCAGGTCCGGCACCACGTATTCCGTGTGCTGGTGGGCCTCCCGCCGACGGTAGCGGAAGAACATGAAGAGCGCCGCGAGGCCGACGCCCGCGGACATCACCATCGTCGTGCCGACGACGAAGTAGTGCAGGAAGTCGACCCGTTCCGCGAACGTGGACGCGCGCTCCGGGAGGAACAGGAATTGGTTGGCCAGGTCGCTCATGTAGTCGCGCCTTTCTTCAGCTCGCGCCTCCAGAAATAGATCAGCATCGTGGCCAGGGCGCCGAAGACAGCCAGGGAGCCCAGGCGGATGAACCCGAAGATGTAGAAACCGTACCGCCGCGTGGCGGTGTCATACTTGAAACAGGACATGACGATGCGATCGACGCTCGTCCCGACCCGACCGCCCGCTGCTTCCAGCAGCGAAAGCTTCACGTCCTTGCGGTCGAACGACGTGCCGTAGAGGTAGCGGGAGATGCTCCCCTCCGGCGTGAGCACGGTGACCACCGCGGGGTGGGCGTACTGCTTCGTGCTCGGTTCATACGTGTACTTGAAGCCCACGGCATCGGCGAGCTTGTGGATGTTCTCGTCGGTGCCGGTCAGGAAGTGCCACGGAGCCGTCTCCGGCTTGCCCATGGACTGCAGATACTTGCGACGCCGCTCGGCGCTCTGCGCCGGGGTGTCCTTGGGGTCGATGCTGACGGTGACGGCCTCGTAGTCCTTGCCCAGCTCCAGGCCCAGCTCGCGCATCACGCGGACCTGCTCGTTGATGACGAGGTTACAGAGCATGGGGCACTCGTAATAGACGAGCGTGAGCAGGGTGGGGCGCGTCTTGGACAGCAGCGTGCCCAGCCGCACCTCCTCCCCACTGGAGTCCACGAGGCGCGTCTCCAGGGGAAGCGGCTCCCCCAGGTGCTCCTCCACGTCCACCCCCGTCACCGGCGGGGGCAGGTCGGAGTCCGCCTCCACGATGGCGCGGGGCGTCTTGCCTCCGCCCGGCAGGGCGAACGCGGGCGTGGCGCTGGTGAGGACCAGCGCGAGCGCCGCGAGGAGCCCGGCGGCGCGGGCGGAGGAA
>NZ_RAVW01000541.1 GCF_003611585.1 Corallococcus exercitus
CTCGTGGCCGCCGCGGTCGTGGGCTTCGCGTTCCTGCTGATGGAGCTGGTCTGGTACCGCATGCTGGGGCCGCTGCTGGGCGGCACCACCTTCACGTTCGGGCTCATCCTCGCCCTGGCGCTCCTGGGCATCGGCCTGGGCGGCACCGCGTACACCGTCTTCTTCCGCCACCGCTCCGCGACGCTCCAGGGCTTCGCCCTCACCTGTGCCGCGGAGGCCGTGCTGATGGCCGTGCCGTTCGCGCTGGGGGACCGGCTGGCCATCCTCGCCGCGCTGCTGCGCCCACTGGGAGGCCTGGGCCTGGGCGCCATGGCGCTGGGCTGGACGTTCATCACCTCCATCGTGGTGCTGCCCGCCGCGTTCGTGTCCGGCGTGCAGTTCCCGCTGCTGCTCGCGCTCATCGGGCGGGGCCGCCAGGACGCGGGCCGGCAGGTGGGCCAGGTGTACGCGTGGAACACGGGAGGCTCCATCGTGGGGTCGCTCGCGGGTGGCTTCGGGGTGATTCCGCTGCTCACCGCGCCGGTGACGTGGCAGGCCGTGGCGGGCCTGCTCGCCGCGCTGGGCCTGGGCGCCGCGGTGCTCTCCTTCCTGCGGGAGCGCCAGCGGGTGGCGATGGTGGTGCCGGTGCTGGCCACCGGGCTCGCCGTGCTGCTGCTCACCGCGCAGGGGCCCACCGCCGCGTGGCGCCACTCCGGCGTGGGCGCGGGCCGTTCGGGGTTGCGCGACCCCGACGGCCAGCAGATCGACCGGTTCCTCAACGCCATCCGCTCCGACATCACGTGGGAGCACGAGGGCGTGGAGAGCAGCGTCGCGCTCGCGGAGAACAACGGCATCAACTTCGTCGTCAACGGCAAGGTGGACGGCAACGCCATTGGCGACGCGCCCACCCAGGTCATGGCGGGCCTGGTCGGCGCCATCCTGCACCCGGAGCCCCACTCGTCACTCGTCATCGGCCTGGGCACGGGCAGCACCGCGGGCTGGCTGGGCCAGGTGCCGAGCATGGAGCGGGTGGACGTCGTCGAGATCGAACCCGCCATCCTGGAGGTGGCGCGCCGCTGCCACGCGGTGAACGCGAACGTGCTGGACAACCCGAAGGTCCACACCTCCATCGGGGACGCGCGCGAGGTGCTGCTCACAACCCGCCAGCGCTACGACATCATCTTCTCCGAGCCCTCCAACCCGTACCGCGCCGGCATCTCCAGCCTCTTCACGCGCGAGTTCTACCAGGCGGCGAAGCAGCGGCTGGCCGAAGGCGGCCTGTTCCTGCAGTGGCTCCAGGCCTACGAGGTGGACGCCCTCACCGTCCAGAGCGCCTACGCGACGCTGTCCTCGGAGTTCGCGTCCGTGGAGACGTGGCAGACGCACAGCGGAGACCTGCTGCTCGTCGCCTCCACGAAGCCGCTGTCGTACGACCTGGGAGTGCTGCGCGCGCGCATCACCCAGGAGCCCTACCGCACCGCGCTGCACGCGGTGTGGCGGACGGACGAGCTGGAGGGAATGCTCGCGCACTTCATCGGGAACGCGAAGCTGGCGACGCTGGCGGCGGAGCGCGGCGCGATGATGATCAACACGGACGACCTGTCCTCCATGGAGTTCGCCTTCGCGCGCAGCCTGGGCAAGTCCGTCTTCTTCTCCACGGCGGAGCTGCGCCGCACGGCCCGCCAGCTCCAGGTGGATCGGATGGAGTTCGCGGGCGGAAGCCCGGACTGGCACCGCGTGGAGGAGCTGCGGCTGTGGCTGGGGTACACCGTGCCCGGACAGTTCTCCAAGGAGCTCAACACCTACAACGCCTTCGTCGCGGCCGTGGTGGCGGGCCGGGACGCCGCGGTGGTGTCCCTGTGGCAGCAGATGAAGCGGGCCCCCCGGGGCCCCCAGGAGGAGTACGCGCTGGCGCGCGCCCTGGTGATGACGAAGCACCCGGAGGCGCTCTCCACCGTGCGGGCCCTGAGGGAGCACCTCCCCGTGGACGCGGAGATGCTGGAGGCCCTGCTGATGGAGTCCCAGGGGCAGGATGCCCAGGCGGCCGCGTTGCTCGAGCACGCCTTCACGGCCTTGCGCCAGGATCCCTGGCCGCTGCCTACCGTGACGGAAGCGGCCCTGGACACGGCCCTCCGGGTGGGCACCCGCTCCCCGGAGCTGGCACGCCGGCTCTACGCGGCCATCCAACAGCCCTTCGCGGCGAGCGCGGCCTCCAACCAGCGGAAGCTGATCCACGCCAAGCTCGCCGTCGCGGCGGGAGGCGCGGCGATGTGCGTGGAGGGGCTCGCCCCCCTGGAGCCGCATGTCCCCTGGGATCGCACCCTGCTGATGGCGCGGGCCGCGTGCTACGCGCAGCGGGGCGACCCTCGCGCGGAGGCGGCGCGGGAGGACCTGGAGCGCTTCCTGGCCCAGGCACCCCAGCCCTTCCTGGGAGACATCGCGACGGAAGCGCCTCCCACGGGCGAAGCGGCCGGGGAGCCCCGGGCCGCGGATGCCCCGGTGGAGCCGTAGTCGCGCGAGCGTCAGGGCGCGGGGCGTGAGCCCTGCGCCTTCGCTCGCGGGCGTCCGGGACGCCAGCCAAGCACCACGCGGCCATACGGGGCGGGCCCCATGTCCAGCCCCGGGACCTCCAGGCTGTCGCGCTGGCGGTCCAGCAGCGCGTAGTCGTTGATCAACGACAGGCCCACGGACGAGCTCAGCCACAGGTCGCGGCCCAGGTGGACGTTCACCGTGGGCCCCACGCGAACCTGCGTCTCACGCAGGTAGCTGGCGCCCATCGCCTGCAGCTCGGGTTCGAAGCGGGTGCGGAGCACCTGCATGTCCAGCGCGCCCACGAACCCCAGCTCCACCGTGTCGCCCAGCTTGCGCAGCAGCGTGAGCCGGGGCAGGCCCACCTCCAGGATGTACGGGCCCCGGTTGTAGGTCAGGCTCAGCATGGGCACCACGGGCAGCTTGTCGAAGGGCCACAGCGCGACCACGCCGAACGTCAGCCCGAAACCGGGCGCGTCCCCCAGCTGGTGGTTGGCCATCGCGAACGCCACCCACGACGTGTCCAGCGACAGGTCGAAGGAGGACCGGAAGTCCGTGCGGGTGCTGGCCATCACGCCCGTGACGAGCAACCAGCGCGGCGCCAGGGGCCGGATGGCCGTGAGCCCCAGCTGGATGCGGTGGAACCGCCGCTCCACCGGGCCCGGCCCCACATCCGGCACGTCCGCGCCAATCCACCGCGTCTCGTAGCCCACCGACGGCAACAGGTACGTCCGCCCCAGGACGAGCGGCGGCAGCGGCACGCGCAGCTCCAGGTTCCGCCGCTCCCTGACGTGGACGCCCCCGGCCTCCAGCGAACCGCCGCCGGAGAGGCCGTAACTCAAATAGAGCCGGTCCGCCTGCGTCTGCGCCCGCGCGCTGGAGCCCAGCAGCAGCGCCGCCACGGCCCAACAGCCCAGGACCGGGGCCAGGAGCCGCCACCGCACGGCGCGACGGAGGTCCACGCGCATCACACCCTGCCTTCGCGAAGACGGGGTGGCCGGTCCCAGCCCCGAGGCCGGGGAGCCTACCCTGCCCCGTCCCACTCCGGGTGAAACGAAAGCGCGTCCGTGCGTCAGCCCACCATGGCGTTCACCTCGTCGGTGAAGGCCTGATCCTCTTCCGCGTGGACGACGAGCGGCGGCAGCACGGTGAGGTCCGCCCGGCCGCCCTTCACCGCGTGGAGCAGCACCAGCTTCGCGGGCCGGTCCGCGCGTGGGTGCACCATGCGCACCGTGCGCGGCTCCAGCTGCTGCGTGCGCAGCACCGACACCAGCTCGCTGAAGCGCGACGCCGGGTACACCATGCACAGCCCGCCCCGGGGCACCAGCAGGTAGGCCGCCGCGCGCACCACGTCCGGCAGCTCGCAGGCGATCTCATGCCGCGCGAGCGCCTTCTCCAGGGACAGGTTGCTCTGACCCGCGGTGCGCGCGCGGTAGGGCGGATTGCACAGCACGTGGCCGAAGCTTCTCGCGGGGAACGTCTCCGCCACGCGCCGCAGGTCGCCCTGCACCAGCGTCACCGCGCCCTCGCAGCGGTTCAAGTACACGTTGCGCTCCGCCAGGGAGAACAGGCCGGGCTGCAGCTCCAGCGCGGTGATGTCCGTGCGCCCCAGCCGGCGGGTCAGCACCAGCGGGATGATGCCGCACCCGGTGCCCAGGTCGAGCAGCCTTCCGCGGTGCGCGCCCGCCTCGAACACGGCGAAGTGCGCCAGCAGCACGGGGTCCAGCGTGAAGCGGTAGCCCAGCCGCCGCTGGAGCACCTGCACCTCGCCGCCGCAGATGGCGTCGAGCGTCTCTCCCGGGCCCGGCTCCAACCGCAGCCGCACCCGATGGGGCCAGTCCTGCGCGGTGCCGGTCAGCGCACGCACGCGGGGCCGTCAGACTTCGGGATCCATGAAGAGCAGGCCCGCGGGCACGCGCGGCTCCACGCGCAGGGTGCGCGGCGGCAGCGTGGCCTGGGCCTCCATCACCGCCCGCACCTCCCACACCGGCGGTGGGTTGAGCGCGAAGCCCGCCTGGAACGTGCCGGCCTCCACGCCCGCCACCAGCGCGTCCAGCCCGTGCACCGGGAAGACTTGAGGGTGTCCGGACGCCTCCGGCTCCTGGATGCCCAGCACCGTGCGCAGCACCAGCGCGTTGAGCAGCGCCAGGTCCAGACTGCGCAGCGTGGGGTTTCGCGGGGCGCCCTTGAGGTGCGCCAGGTCCAGGCCCTGCCGAAAGCGCAGGATGCGGCCGCGGCCTCCCGGCAGCACCAGCAGCACCGCGTGCTGGCCGGGCACCAGCGTGGCCAGCCGCTCGCGCGCCGCCGCCAGCCCCTGCGGCGTGGTGAGCGGCGCGTCCAATTCCGTCACGCGCGCGTAGGCGGACACCAGGGTGAGGAACGTCTGCTCCTGGAAGGTCTCCACGCCCTTGAGGGCACGGTGGATGGGGCACAGCTCCAGGCCCGGCTCGGACAGCGGAACCACCGCCGCCAGCGTCTGGCCCTGTTCACTCAGGGCCGCCAGGGGCCGCATGGGGGCCTCGTCCAGCACCGCCTGCAGGCGCTTGGACACCGGGGACGGTTCGATGCGCAGGAGCGACACCGGGTTGCCGTCGTAGTTCCCCTTCCAGACGGAGGTGCCGCGCTCGGCGGCCTCCGCCAGCAGGGCCCGGAGGGCGCCGTGGTCATCCGCCACCAGGGTGACGGCGGGCTCCACCTCCCATGCGCGGGGCCGGTACGGGTCCTGCTCCAGCGAGGGCACCGCGTCCGGCGTCAGCGCGCAGAGCAGGTAGCGCACCGGAGGGCCGGAGAACCGGCCCGCGGGGCCGTGCAGCTCCACGACGTAGAGGGCGGGACGCGCATCCTTCAGCAGCCCGCCCGAGTCCCGCATCCGGCGCAGCTCCGCGGTCGGGTTCGCGGCCTCCAGCAGGGGCCGCACGTGCGTGGGCAGCGGGGCCGCGTTTCCGCGAGGAGGACCGTCCCCGGGCTCCAGCGAGGAGCCCAGCGAGGTCAGGAGGGCCGAGAACGGGAGGACGCGCGCCATACCGGGGAAA
>NZ_RAVW01000542.1 GCF_003611585.1 Corallococcus exercitus
CACCACCGCCGCGCGCTGGCCCAGGACGCCCAGGTCCAGGCCCGGGTCCGCCACGCGCGCCAGGGCCAGGTTGCCGTACGGCGGCAGCGAGGACGCTTCTTCCGGCGTGGGCAGCACCGCGTCCGGCGACGGCGCCTCCACCCGGTAGGGCGCGCGCGGCACGCGGAAGACGCGGATCTTCCCGGGGATGCCCTTCAGGTCGAAGGACCCGACCTCCTGCGACGGCACCTCCGCCTTGTTCATGGACAGGTAGACGGCCTCCGTGAAGAAGACCTCGTCCGCGTCGGTGATGCCCTCCACGCGGGCCGCGATGTTCACCGGCTCGCCGAAGATGTCGTTGTTCTCCACCCGCACCTCGCCCACGTTCACGGCGACGCGGACGTGGATCTGATCATCCTCCAGCAGCGGCCGGTTGTGGTGCCAGAGCCGGTCCTGGATGGCGATGCCGCTCAGGACGGCCTGGGTGGGGGACTCGAAGGTGACCAGGAACGCGTCGCCAATCGATTTGATGATGCGTCCACCGAACGCCTTGAACAGCGGCGCGAGCAACGCCTCGTGCACCTGGAGCAGCCGCTGGTTCTCCTCCAGCGTCTGCCGACTGGTGCGTTCGGTGAAGCCCTTGATGTCGGTGAAGACGATGGCGAGGTTGGCGGTCTTCAAAGCGGGGGCAGTGTATGCAGCGCGTCGCGCGAAGCAATCGCCACGGACCGCGCACTGCCGCTCGCTGTCAGCGCTTTGAAGGTTTGAGGACCCGCATGTTGCGCTTCTCCGGCGCCGTCAGCTGCGCCCTCACCTTCGCGGCGAGCTGGGGCCTGTCCGTCCGCTCGTAGAAGGCCGCCAGGGTCCTCAAGACGCCCGGGTTGTCCGGCTGGGCGTCGCGCGCGGCCAGGAACTCCCGCTCCGCGTCCAGCGTCCGGCCCTGCTTCTCCAGCACCGCCGCCAGCTGCATGCGCACCTGCACCCACGCGGGCCGGGACTTGGACAGCGGGCGGTAGTGCAGCTCCGCCTTGAGCCAGTCCCCCGCCTGCGCCCAGAGCCCCGCGAGCCGGAAGCGCGCGTCGTCATAGGACGGACGCAGGGCCACCGCCCGCTCGTAGGCGCGGATGGCGTCGAGGGAGGCGCCCCGCTCCTCCAGCAGCTGCCCCTGGAGGAAGTAGACGCGGGGGTTGTCCGGGGCCTCGCGCAGGGCGGCGTCCAGGTGGGCCCCGGCGCGCTCCAGCTCCGGGGCGCTGCCTCCCTTGAGGAGCAGGCGCGCGGCCTCCAGCCTGGGCAGCTCCCAGCGGGGCTGGTTAGAAATCAGCCGCTCCAGGGCGACGAGGGCTCCCGCGTCGTTGCCCGCGGTCTCCAGCGCCAGTGCGTCCGCCAACGGGCCGGGGGCCGCGGTCGCCTGCGCCGTCAGGACCGGGGGAGCCGGTGCGTCGGACGCGCCCGCCAGCACCGCCGCCACGAGTACCCACATCATGGTTGGCAGATAGCAGAGCCAGGTGGGCCACCTCAATACTTCCCCTTGACGGACACCCGGCCTCGCATGAAACCCATGACTGTGCAGATTTCCCAAAGGACGTTGGAAGACCTTGGTTTCTCGGAAGTGCTCCGCGCGCTGACGCAGCGCTGTCGCACGGAGCCAGGAAGGGAGCGGGTGCTCGCCCGTCCCTTCCTGGACACCGAGGCGGAAGTGGCCGAAGCGCTGGCCCTGGTCGACGAGGCCCGCTTCCTCTCCCAGCAGCAGTTCTCCCTGCCCCTGGGCGGCGTGACGGACCTGCGCACCGCCGTGGGCCACGCGGAGAAGGGCGGCGTGCTGGAGCCCCGCCAGCTCATCGACGCGGCCCAGCTGCTCTTCGCCTTCGCCCGCACGCGCGAGGCGCTGGACGAGCGCAAGGAGCGCGTCCCCCGCCTGGTGGAGATCTCGAAGCGCCTGCCCTTCCTGGAGGCCATGGCGCGCCGGTTGGATCAGTGTTTCGAACCGGACGGGACCATCTCCGACCGCGCCAGCCCGGAGCTGAAGGAGGCGCGGGACCGGGCGCGCGGCCTGCACCGGCGCATCAAGACGCGCCTGGACGAGCTGCTGCACGACGAGACGTTCACCACCAAGCTGCGCGAGAACTACTACACGCTGCGCAACGGGCGGTACGTGGTGCCGGTGGTGTCGAACTACCGCTCGGAGGTGGACGGCATCGTCCACAACGCCAGCCAGACGGGGCAGACGCTCTTCATGGAGCCCCAGGCGATGGTGGGCCTGGGCAACGACCTGGCCATCGCGCAGTCGGAGGTCGCGGAGGAGGAGCTGAGGGTGCTCCAGGAGCTGAGCAAGCACGTGGGCCGCGAGTCCGCGCGCATCCTGGAGGGCCTGGAGGCGGTGGCGGAGCTGGACGAGGTGGAGGCCATCGCCGTCCTGTCCGCGGACCTGGACGCCACGACGCCCACGTTCGAGGGCGTGAAGGAGCTGCAGCTGCGCGCGCTGCGCCACCCGCGCCTGGTGCTCAAGGGCTCGGAGGTGGTGTCCAACGACGTGACGCTCACGGAGACGGCCCGGGCGCTGGTGGTGTCCGGCCCCAACGCGGGCGGCAAGACGGTGACGCTGACGGGCGTGGGGCTGTGCGCGCTGATGCTGCGTGCGGGCCTGCCCATCCCGGTGGGCGAAGGGTCGCGGATGCCGCTGTACCGCTCCGTGCACTCCACCGTGGGGGACACGCAGGACCTGGCGCAGGGCCTGTCCTCGTTCAGCGGCCACGTCACCCTGCTGCGCGACATCCTGGCGGCGGTGGCGACGGACTCGCTGGTGCTCATCGACGAAATCGCCGCGGACACGGATCCGCGCGAGGGCGCGGCCATCGCCATCGCGGTGCTGGAGGAGCTCTTGGGCAAGGGGGCGTACGTCCTGGTGACGACGCACCTGGAGGAGCTCAAGGCGCTGGCGCACATGGATCCGCGCTTCCTCAACGCGCGCGTGGGCTTCGACTCCAAGCGGATGTCGCCCACGTACCGGCTGCAGATGGGCGCGTCCGGCCAGTCGTCCGCCATCGACATGGCGGCGCGGGTGGGCCTGCCGGCCTCGGTGTGCGAGCGCGCGCGGGAGCTGTCGCTCAACGCGGGCGGCCCGCTCTCCAAGGCGCTGGCGGCCGCGGAGGACGAGCGGCGCAAGCTCTCCGAGGAGCTGGAGAAGGCGCGCCTCGCGGCCACGGAGGCGGAGGCGCTCCGCGCGGACCTGGAGAAGCAGAAGGTCGCCTTCGAGCGCGAGCGCAAGGGCCGCATGATGCAGTTCAACGAGGACGTGCACGCGGCCAGCGAGCACGCCGCGCAGGAGGTCCGCGACCTGCTGACGAAGCTGCGCGCGGAGCAGAACGAGAAGGCGCTGTCGGAGGCGCGGCAGCAGCTGCAGCAGCGCGCGGACGAGGCGCTGAAGCGCGCGGCGGCGGCCAAGGCGGAGCTGTTCCAGGTGGAGGCCCCGGGGCCCGCGAACCTCAAGGTGGGCGCGTGGGTGCACCACTCCGGCCTGGGCCGGGACGTGGAGATCCTGGAGCTGACGGATGGCCAGGCGGTGGTGTCCGCGGGCGGCGCGCTGAAGATGCGCGTGCCCACCACGGAGCTGTCCGGTTCGCGGAGCAAGAAGCCGCAGCAGGCGAAGTTCCCGGAGCAGCGGAAGGGCGAAGCGGCCCTGAAGCGAGCGGCCTCCGCGGCGCCGTCGCAGGTGGACGCCACGAACTTCCGCTGCGACGTGCGCGGCATGCGCGCGGACGACGCGCTGGCGGAGCTGGAGACGTTCCTGGACCAGGGCCTGCGCAAGGGTGAGGAGGCCGCGCTCATCATCCACGGCCACGGCACCGGCGCCCTCAAGCAGGCCATCCGCGACCACCTGGCCGCGTCGCCGTACATCCGCATGTTCCGCCCCGGGGAGAGCCACGAGGGCGGCGACGGCGTCACCGTGGTGTCCCTGCGAGGCTGAACGCCCCGGGAGACAGGGGGTCGGGGTCTGGATGGCCCCGCTCCCTTGTTTCCGGAAGTGTTGGCTACAGTGCGGCGCCATGTATCGGCTCTGCCTGCTGGGATGTGTGGTGTTGCTGGCTGCCTGTGGGGAGAAGGCTCCCGACGAAGGCGCCATCCGGGTGTCCGTGACGTACGGCTCCTTCAAGCCCGCGTGCGTGCGCGTGGAGGCGAAGGACGCGCAGGGGCACCAGGAGGCCACGGACATCCCGGCCACCCGGTTCAAGAACCCCCAGAAGCCGGAGGTCCTGGTCGCGGTGCGCCGCAAGGCGGACTGGGACGCCGCGATGAGCGTCACCGTGTCGTCTTACGCGGAGACCGCGGGGGACCGGTGTGCGGGGGAGGCCGTGGAGACCTTCGCGAGCCCTTCGCTCACCGTCGTCCCCAAGGAGTACACGCCCTTCGACGTGACGTTGAAGGCGGTGGACGGGGACGGAGATGGCTCCCCCACGGGCGTCGAGTGGGCGGGCGTCTCCGACTGCGACGACACGCGAAACGACGTCCGTCCGGGCGCCGTGGAGAAGTGCGACACGGCCATCGACTTCGACTGTGATGGCAAGAAAGCGTGCGCGGACTCGAAGTGCACGGAGAAGACGTGCACGGACGGAGACCTGTGCACGACGGGCAAGCGGTGCATCGGCGTGGGCCCGGCGGCGCAGTGCGGGGGCGGCGAGCCGAAGTGCAAACAGACCGGGGGACAGTGTGAGTCGGCGGTGAGGTGCGAGGCCTCCACGGGTGCGTGTATCGATGAAACCGTGGTCGTGGGGACGGCCTGTGAGCCCGGCGACAAGTGCGTGACCAATGGCCGGTGCACCGCCGACAAGCAGTGCGTGGGCGACGCGAAGGCGTGCAACACGCCAGTGGACGCCCAGTGCCAGGAGTCCACGGGCACCTGCAACTCGACCAACGGCCAGTGTGAGTACCCCTCCAAGTCAGTCACCACGTCCTGCGTGGATGGCAACGCCTGCAATGATCCGGGGTTCTGCAATGGCAGCGGCGTATGCACCGGAACGCCCACGCCCTGCCCGGCCAAGGAGTGCAATACCGTCGCGGGCTGCACTCGCAACAACTCCTGCATCTACGCGGGGGACCCGGCCCAGCTCAACAACGCCTGCAGCGAGGACGGGTCGGGAACGCCGCGCGTGTGCAAAGCGGATGGCACGTGCGTCGCATTCCCCTACTCACCCGCCAACTTCGATCCAACCACCATTCCTGGCGGTCAGATTGGTGAGCTGAGGACCACCGGCGCGGTGGTGTTCGACACGGATGCCCAGACCTGGACGCCCTCGAACCTGGGCCCGGATACTGGCGCGTTCACCATCAGGTCCCTGCCCCAGGCTGGGGGCCCCGAGATTCTCCTCATCCCGGTGCGGACCCTGGCCCTGGGCGGCGAGCTGCGCATCGTGGGCAGCCGCGCGGTCATCCTCGCGGTGTATGGGGATGCGACCTTGAGCCACGACATCCTGGCGAGCGGGCGCATCGTGAACGGCGTGCCGGTCCCGGGAAGTGGCGGCAATCAGCAGTGCGTGACGTCGGCCGGAAATAACGGCACGTTC
>NZ_RAVW01000543.1 GCF_003611585.1 Corallococcus exercitus
TGCTGGCCCATAACGTCAGCCGGCTGCTCACTCGCAGCCGGCTTTTCTGCGTCTTCGTCCTCCTCGAGGCCCCGGCTTCTCCCCCTGCCTCCCAGCCGGGCTGAGCCGCTATTCTGCGCAACCCTCCTGTCGGACAGGTTCGTGGAGCGCACCGTCGGCGGAGCTGCCCGGCAGGGTTCTCACCTTCTCATCCCTGGGGACGGACTCCGGGACTGAAGGCTCAGGGCTTGGGCTGCGCGGCGAACCGGGCGCGGAGCTCCTCCGCGTGCTTCTGGTAGTGCGGCAGGTCCGGGTCCTGATGCTCGCGTGCCAGCGCGACGGCGCGCTCGCGGTGCGTCAGGGCCTCCTGGAGGCGTCCCGCCGCTTCCAGGGCATCCGCCAGGCTGTCGTGCGCGTTGCCGGAGTCCGGGTGGAACGTGAGGTTCCGCTCGAAGGCGGCGATCGCCTGGGGAATGCGCTTCGCCTCCAGGTGGTGATAGCCCACCCCGTTGAACAGGCGCTCCTGCGGCACCACCGGGTAGCCCACGCGCCTGGACAGCCCCGCGTAGTGCGCCTCCAGGCGCGCCAGGTCTCCCGTCATCTGGAGCGCCTCGGGGACCTTCCAGCCGTTGAAGAGGAACCGCAGCCCTTCGTACGTCCCGATGTGCGGCAGGCTCGCGTGGTCGTCCTGGCCGGCCAGTTCGTCGTAGCGCCACGTGAGGTTCGCCGGCTTGCGCTTGCGCAGTTCCCTCGTGAGCGTGCGAAGGCGGGCGACGTTGGGCGCCTCCTCCGCGTCCTCGTCCAGGTACAGCGCGCGGCCCGGCGCGGTGAGGCGCGCGAGGGCTTCCGGCGCGGCGCGCACAAGCTCGGCGGAGTTCCAGTGCACGGATGGGCTGAGGGCCACGTAGGCGTTGAAGCTCTCCGGCTTGTGCGTGAGGACGTGCAGCGCGAAGAGGCCGCCGAGGGAGTGGCCTACGAGGATCCGGTAGGGCTGCGTGCGGTAGCGCGCCTCCACGGACGGAGCCAGCTCCTCGGTGAGGAAGCGCAGGAAGGTGTCCGCATGGCCCGCCGTGGGCGCGACCTCGGAGAGCAGCCGACCGTCGTCGATGCGCTCCGTCTTGGAGAAGGGCGGGGTGAGGTCGCGGGCGCGGTCCGTCGTGTTGGGCACCCCGACGATGATCATCTCCGGGATGTGCCGCGTCCGCGCAAGGAACTCCACCATGCTGGCGACGTGGACGAAGTGCGTCTCCGCGTCCAGCACGTAGAGCACCGGGTAGCGCTCGGTGGGCGCGGCCTCGTAGCCGTCGGGCAGGTGGATCATCAGCGGCCGTTCCTCCCCCAGCACCTTGGACGTCAGCGTGGTGCGGGTGCCGACGACGATGGGCTCATCCCCGGCCGCGATGGCCGCGCTCCCATGGAGAGCGAACAGCAGGACGAAGCCCCACAACCCACGGCGAAACGGCGGCCACTGGCGCATGCGAATCCCCCAGAAAGCCCTCGACGCTAGCGAGGCCGTCGGCGGGTACAAGCGGACAGCCGGAGGCCCTGCTCCACGCCGGTGCTTGCCCAGCCAGGGCCACCCTGGTGACGATGCGGGCATGACGACCGCCCTGTCCTATGCGCATGGCACCAGCACCACCCCGCTGCTGGGGGAGACCATCGGTCAGAACCTGCGCCGCACGGTCGAACGCTTCGGCGACCGCGAGGCGCTGGTGGTGGCCTCGCAGAACTACCGCGTCACCTGGCGGCAGTTCTGGGACGCGACGACGGCGGTGGCCAAGGGCCTGCTGGCATTGGGCATCCAGAAGGGCGACCGGGTGGGGCTTTGGTCTCCCAACCGCTTCGAGTGGACCGTGTCGCAGTACGCGCTCGCGCGCACGGGCGCCATCCTGGTCAACCTCAACCCCGCCTACCGCACGTCGGAGCTGGAGTACGCGCTCAACCAGGCGGGCGTGAGCGTGCTGCTGCTGGCGAAGGGCTTCCGGCAGACGGACTACACGCAGATGCTGGCGGAGGTGCGGCCCCGGTGCGCGGGCCTGCGCGAGGCGCTGGTGCTGGACTCGGACTGGGACCGGCTGCTGAAGGGCGGGGCGAGCATCGGCGACGACGTGCTGGAGGCGCGCGAGCTGTCGCTCCAGTTCGATGACCCCATCAACATCCAGTACACGTCCGGCACCACGGGCTTCCCGAAGGGCGCGACGCTGTCGCACCACAACGTGCTCAACAACGGCTTCTTCGTGGGCGAGGTGCTGCGCTACGGGCCGGAGGACCGCGTGTGCATCCCGGTGCCGTTCTACCACTGCTTCGGCATGGTGATGGGCAACCTGGCCTGCACGTCCCACGGCTCGGCCATGGTGATTCCGGGCGAGGCGTTCGACCCTCTGGCGGTGCTCCAGACGGTGCAGGCCGAGCGCTGTACGTCCCTCTACGGCGTGCCCACCATGTTCATCGCGGAGCTGGACCACCCGCGCTTCGGCGAGTTCGACCTGAAGTCGCTGCGCACCGGCATCATGGCGGGCTCGCCGTGCCCGGTGGAGGTGATGAAGCAGGTGCAGTCGCGGATGCACATGGAGGAGGTCACCATCTGCTACGGCATGACGGAGACGTCACCCGTGTCCACGCAGAACCCCCTGGACGACACGCTGGAGAAGCGCGTGGCCACGGTGGGACGCGTGCACCCGCACCTGGAGGTGAAGGTGGTGGACCCGGACTCGGGCGCGGTGGTGCCGCTGGGGCAGCCCGGGGAGCTGTGCACGCGTGGGTACAGCGTGATGCTCGGGTACTGGAACAACGCGGAGGCCACGGCGGCGGCCATCGACCGGGCCGGGTGGATGCACACCGGCGACCTGGCGACCATGGACGCGGAGGGCTACGTCAAGATCGTCGGCCGCATCAAGGACATGATCATCCGGGGCGGGGAGAACGTGTACCCGCGCGAAGTGGAGGAGTTCCTCCACACGCACCCGGAGGTCTCCGAGGCGCAGGTCATCGGCGTGCCCAGCGTGAAGTACGGCGAGGAGGTGATGGCGTGGGTGCGCCTGAAGTCCGGCGCCACGCTCACCGCGGAGGCGCTGACGGCGTTCTGCACCGGCCGCATCTCCACCTTCAAGATTCCCCGCCACTGGAAGTTCGTGGACAGCTTCCCGATGACCGTCACCGGCAAGGTGCAGAAGTTCCGCATGCGCGAGGTCTCCATCGCCGAGCTGGGGCTCGGCGACGTGGCCTCCATCAAGACCGCCTGACGCGCGCCGGCTTCTTCTTCGCGGCGGCCTTCTTCGCCGCTGAAGCCTTCTTCGCGGCAGGGACCTTCTTCGCCGCCGCTGGGGGCTTCTTCGCGACGGGGGCCTTTTTCGCCGCCGGAGTCTCTTTCTCGACGGGGGCCTTCTTCGCCGGCGCCGGGGCTTTCTTCGCCGCCGGAGTCTTCTTCGCGGCCTTCTTCATCGCGGCGCGGTTGGAGGCGTCCACGGCGCGGCGGGCCCAGGGCAGCAACCGGCGGCCGTCGTCCTCCGCGTCGGCGGGGGGCGTCCAGTAGCTCATCGGCTGCTCCCTGCCGCGGCTATGGTAGATGAAGGGCCGGCAGCCCTCGGCCTCGAAGTCGGCGCGAGTGACGTCGTCCGTCTTCAGGTAGAGCTGGCCCTGGATGATGAGGCCGAACATCCGGCCCCCGAAGTACAGGCCCCAGCCGCCGAACATCGAGCGGGCCTGCACCGCGCCGAGCGGCTCCAGCAACTCCAACGTGTACTCCACGAAGCTGTCCATACGAGGCATGGGCCCCTCCTAATCCAGTGGCGGCTCGGAGTGGAAGTCAGCGGGCCACGTGCTGTTTCACGGAGTCCGTGATGGCGTCCTTGAGCACGCGTGCCGCGGCGGTGAGTGAGCCCTGCCCGCGATGCACGAGCGCCACCTGCCTGCGCGGACTGCCCCGGGCCAGCGCCACCACGTCGAAGCCGTGGGCAGGGGCGTCCTTCGCCATGAGGCGGGGCACGAGCGCCAGGCCCAGGCCGCGCTCCACCATGCGGCCCAGCGCTTCGGCGGTGTCCGTCTCCAGGGCCACCTTGGGCGTCACGCCGCGCGCCTCGCACGCCGCCTCCACCGCGCGCGTGCCGACCATGTTCGGGATGCGGACCCACGTCTCCTCCGTCAGCTCCTGGATCGCCACGGGCCGTCCCAGCCGCGTCAGCCGGTGGCCCCGGGGCACCGCGAGCACCAGGGGTTCGTCCCACAGCAGCTGCGTGACCAGGTCCACCCGGCGCACGGGCAGCGTGAGGATGGCCAGGTCGAGCGTGCCTCGGGCCACGCCTTCCTCCAGCACGGGGGCGTGGTCCTGGACCAGGCGGGGCCGCACCTCCGGGTGGGCGGGGACGAAGGCGGCCATCAGGTCCGGGGCGAGGAAGGCGCCCACGGTGGGCAGGACGCCCAGCACCACGGGGCCGCGAGGCGTGCCGGCCAGTCGCTCCAGCTCCGCGCGGCCCGATGCCATGGCCTCCAGGGCTCGGGTGGCGTGCGGGAGGAAGCGCTCCCCGGCGTCGGTGAGGACGGCGCCGGAGGGCGTGCGCACCAGGAGGCGGGCGCCCACCTCCGCCTCCAGGGCCTGGAGCTGCCGGGACAGGCCGGACTGGGAGAGGCCCAGGCCTTTCGCGGCGGTGGAGACGCGCCCCTCGCGGGCGACCTGCAGGAAGGCTCGGAGCTGTTCGGAAGTCATGCGGGATGCGCAAGGAGCCTATGCCGAAGATGCGATTTCCGCATGGCCCGCCGGGGCGTAAGGAAGGGGGCATGGATGGAAGCGGTGTGACGGCGGAAGCGGGCAGCCGGATGCGGCCGGGTGGGGCGCGGCGGGTGGCCACGGGGGCGGTGCTGCTGGCCCTGGTGGTGAGCGCCTTCGAGGGCACGGTGGTGACCAGCGCCATGCCCACCATCACCCGCGAGCTGGGCGGGGACGCGCTCTACTCGTGGGTGTTCTCCGCGTTCCTCTTCGCGTCGACGGTGGGCGTGCTGGTGAGTGGGAAGCTGGCGGACCGGCTGGGGCGCAAGCCGGTGTTCTTCGCGGGGATGGGACTGTTCCTGGTGGGGTCCGCGCTGTGCGGCCTGGCCACGTCGGTGCCGGCGCTGGTGGGCTTCCGGGTGATGCAGGGGCTGGGCGCGGGGGCGTTGCAGCCCACGACGCTGACCATCAGCGCGGACCTCTACACGCTGCGCGAGCGGGCGGCCATCCAGGGCCTCTTCACCGGCGCGTGGGGCGCGGCGAACGCGCTGGGGCCGCTGATTGGCGGCTGGCTGGTGATGCACGCATCGTGGCGGTGGGTGTTCCTGGTGAACCTGCCGGTGGGCGTGCTGTCCGCGCTGCTGTTGCACCTGGCCTACCGGGATCCGCCCCGGCACGAGGGAACGAAGCTGGAGCCCTGGGGGCCGGTGCTGGCGGGGAGCACGGTGGCGCTGCTGCTCTTCGCGCTGGAGCCGGGCGCGGCGCAGGCGCGAGGGTCTGGCTCTTATACACATCTCCGAGCCCACGAGACATGTGCAGATCTCGTATGCC
>NZ_RAVW01000544.1 GCF_003611585.1 Corallococcus exercitus
TCTGTGCCCTGGCGGGGGCGGGCGCGGTGTGGCTGGAGGCGCGAAGCCTGCGCGCCGTCACGGTCGTCAACGGCCTGTCGCGGCCCGTGGACGTGCGCATCGGCGGCGAGCACTGGGTGGTGGCCCCCGGGACGCGGGAGCAGGGGCGCGTGAAGCTGGGCGCGGACCGGCTTCACGCGGTGGCGACCTGGCCCGGCCAGGAGGCCGTCATCGAGGACGTGATGTTGCCGACCGAGGGCGAGCGGATCCTCTACAACGTGAAGGGCGTGGCGAAGCTGGCTGCGGTGCCGGATGACGACGCCACCTCCGCGGCCCCTCGCTCCAGGTCCCTGCCGGAGAGCGGCATGGTGCTCGAGGAGGGCGAACAGCTCTCCGTCCAGGCCGCGAGCTGGGAGGCCTCCGCGCGGGCCTTCTCGGATGAAGGGGACTGGGAGGCCGCGGGCCGCGTCGCGGCCGCCGTGGCCCAGGTGGAGCCGGGCAACACGCTCGCGCGGGAGATGGCCGCGCGCGCATGGCTCTTCGTGGACATGCAGGTGCCCGCGAACCTGCCCGCCGACCTGCGCTGGCGCAACACGCGCGACTACGCGGCGATGCTGATGCACACCTGGCAGGAGGACCCGGCGGCGCAGGCGCTGGCGCTGTCGTTGATGCGCTACATCGGCCAGGGGGGCCAGGCCCGTGCGCGCTACGCGGAGCACGCGCAGCAGCATCCGGACTCACCGCTGGCGGCCCTCTACCTCCAGCGCGCGAGCTCGCAGGCTCCGGACTCCACGGCCGCCGTCGACGCCTGGGCGAACCTGGCGGAGCGCTTCCCGGACTCGCCCGACGTGACCCGCGCGTGGCTGGAGGCGCGGTGGCGCTTCGAGCTGGGGGACGCCTCGCGGTCCTGGGGCGACAGCGAGCGCCAGGACTTCGTCGTCGGGACCGCGAGACGGGTGCAGGCGCTCGAGGAGAAGCACCCACCAGAGACGCTGGAGGCGCTGGAGCTGGACGTGCGCATCCTCCTGCGCGCACAGCTGCGGGACGCGGCCACGGCGCTGGTGCGCCGATATGGCCAGGACCCGCGCCGCCGGACCTGGGACTTCCTGGTGCTGGCCGGACGCACGGCCGAGGCCGCCGGGCCCGAGCACACGTCCTACGTCATGCGCGACTGGATTCCCCCCGCCCTCGCGCGGCAGCCGGAGCGGATGCTGCTGCTGGACCTGCTCACCGGCCAGCGCTCGCCGAAGGACGCGGAGCTCGCCGCGCTGCCGTCCGTCGAGGCCCGCTCCGTGCTGCGCCTCACCCGGGATGTGCTGGTGGATCCACGGCGCGCGTTGAAGAAGGCGGACGGGGACCCCTCGACCGTGCTGTCCCAGCTGGACCCGGAGGTCCTCGCGCTGTTCGCCCTGGTGCACACACGCACCGGCGATGCCGTGGGCAAGAAGCTCTTCAGTTTCTCGCTGCCGCTGATGCTCGCGCGCGACCCGCTGCGAAACCACGTCCTGTCCACCTCGGGCACCCCTGGAGAGGACTTCCTCCGCCTGCCCCCGGGCCTGCGCGCCGCCGCCACCCTGGTCCACGCCCGGCGCGACGACAAGGAGGGTTACCCGGTGTTCACGGAGCGGCTGGACGGCCTCGCCCGCATGGATGCCCTGGGCGGCTTCGCGGTCCGCGCCGCCAGCGCGTGGATGCGACAGGCCTTCGACGCCTGCATGGACACGAAGGTGGAGCACTCCCTGCCCCCGGGTACCCTCCTGCGGGGGGACCTCGTGAAGGAGCAGGCCCGCCGGGAGGACGACCGGGAGGGCCGCCGCTCCAACTGCGAGGCGCGCATCGTCACGCCCACGGGCCTGCCGCTGCCCCGGGCCACCGCCACGACCCCCGAAAACGCGAACGGCGCCGACCCCTGAAAGAGGTCCGGCGCCGTCACGGTGCAACGGGGTGAAGCTCAGCCCGGCTGGCAGACCTGGCGGAGGATGTCGAGCGACTCCAGCGCCTTGCCCGCGCCAATCACCACGGCGGACAGCGGGTCCTCGGCCAGGAACACCGGCAGGCCCGTCTCCTCGCGCAGCAGCGTGTCCAGGTTCTTGAGCAGCGCGCCGCCACCGGCCAGCACGATGCCCCTGTCGGCGATGTCACCGGCCAGCTCCGGCGGCGTGCGCTCCAGCGTCAGCTTCACCGCTTCGACGATGCCGTTGACGGGCTCCGCGAGCGCGTCGCGCACCTCGTCGCTGGACACCGTCAGCGTGCGCGGCACGCCGGCCACCAGGTCGCGACCCTTGATCTCCATGGTCATGACCTCGTCCGTCGGGTACGCCGTGCCGATGCCCATCTTGATGAGCTCCGCCGTGCGCTCACCGATGAGCAGGTTGTACTTGCGCTTGACGTACTGGATGATCGCCTCGTCCAGCTTGTCGCCGCCGATGCGCACGGACTTGGCGAACACGATGCCCGCGAGGCTGATGACCGCGACGTCGGACGTGCCACCGCCGATGTCCACAATCATGTTGCCGCTGGGCTCCGTCACCGGCAGGCCCGCGCCAATCGCCGCGGCCATGGGCTGCTCGATGAGGTAGACCTCGCGAGCGCCCGCGTTGGCGGCCGCCTCACGCACCGCGCGGCGCTCCACCTCCGTGATGCCGGACGGGATGCCGATGATGATGCGCGGGTTCACCAGCGTCTTGCGGTTGTGCGCGCTCTGGATGAAGTAGCGCAGCATCGCGGCGGTGATTTCGAAGTCGGCGATGACGCCGTCCTTCATGGGCCGGATGGCCACGATGTTGCCCGGCGTCCTGCCGAGCATCTCCTTGGCCTCCTTGCCCACGGCGAGCACCTTCTTGCCGCCGCGCGAGTCCTGCTGCACCGCCACGACGGAGGGCTCGTTGGACACGATGCCCTGGCCGCGGATGTAGATGAGCGTGTTCGCCGTACCCAGGTCGATGGCGAGGTCGCGCGAAAACAGGGTGTGGAGCCAGTCGAACATACGGGGACGGAAACTTTCGGAAGGGCCCTGGAACTTCCCCGCCCTTCAGACGGAGTGCGTTGTCGAAACTACTACGCGCCGCAATACGGAGGAAGAAAAGCCGGAACCCCATCGGGGGCGCCGCTCGCTGGACAACCAACCGCACCCGCCGCTCTGTTCCCTTCTCCGCATTCGAAGCGGCCCCCCGCGGGAGCGGGCCGCATCCTCCCCCGGACAGCGGCCGGGCGGACGTCAGCGCTTCACGGAGTACTTCGCGATGGCGTAGAGGGCGCGCACGCCGTCCTTCCAGCCAATCTTCTTGCCCTCCTCGTAGGTGCGCCCGTGGTAGCTGATGGGCACCTCGAAGACGCGCCAGTTGCCGCGCGCCACCTTGGCGGTGATTTCGGGCTCGAAGCCGAACCGGTCCTCCTCCACGTGCACGGAGCGGAGCACTTCGGCACGGAAGGCCTTGTAGCAGGTCTCCATGTCCGTGAGGTTCAGCCCGCTCGTCATGTTGGAGAGCGTGGTGAGCATGTTGTTGAGGACGGTGTGCCAGTAGTACAGCACCCGGCGCGGCGACCCGATGAAGCGGCTGCCGAAGACGACGTCCGCCTCGCCATCGATGATGGGCTGGATGACCCGAGGGATGTCCTTGGGGTCGTATTCCAGGTCCGCGTCCTGCACGAGGATGATGTCCCCCGTGGCCTCGGCGAAGCCCCGGCGCAGCGCGGCGCCCTTGCCCTGGTTCTGCTCCTGGAAGAGCACCCGGATTTCGTTCCGGTTCTTCGGCGTGCCGCCCAGGACGTCCAGGCCCTGTTCGGACAGCTGGCGGAGGAACTCGCGGCTGCCGTCCTTGGAGCAGTCGTCGATGAGGACGAGCTCCTTGGGGAAGTCCACGGCGGTGCAGCGGCGGAGGATTTCCGCCAGGGTGGGAATCTCGTTGTAGACGGGAATGACGAGCGAGACGAGCATGGCGGCCCCGCCCTATCTCATTTTCCGCGCCTGGGCGACTCCCTTGCACACAAAATTCAGGGCCGGGCCGCCATCCGGAGCGCGTCCAGCAGGGCCTCCAGGTCCGCGTCCCCCGTGAGCGGGTGGATGAGGGTCGTCCGCAGGTACACCCCCCGTGGCAGCCGCGTCTGCACCAGGTAGAAACTTCCACGGGAGACCAACGCCTCACGCAGGCGGACCTGGAGGGCGTCCCAGCCCTCCGGGGGGACGTGCGCGGGGGTGTGGCGGAAGCAGACGATGTTGCAGTCGGGCTCCAGCGCCAGCTCGAAGTCCCGGGCGGCGGTGAGCATGCCCGCGAAGCGCCGGGCTTGGTCATAGGACGCGGTGACGGCCTCCTCGAAGACGCGCGTGCCCAGCACGGACAGGCACGCGTAGACCTTGAGGGGCATCATCTCCTTGGTGCACTCCAGGGTGCGCAGCCCCACGTCGCTGTAGGGGCGCGCGTCGTCGCCGTCGCCGTGGAAGAGGTAGTGGGCCTCCTGGGAGAAGGCGTCGAAGGAGCGCGCCCCGTCGCGGAAGAGGACGGCTGTCACCAGCGCGGGCATGAGCAGCCCCTTGTGCGCGTCCCACACCACGGAGTCCGCCCGCTCGATGCCCTTCACCTGCTGCCGGTACTTCGGGCTCAGCGACGCGGCGGCCCCGTGCGCGCCGTCCACGTGGAACCACAGGCCGTGCTTCTGGGCGAAGTCCGCCACGGGCTCCAGCGGGTCGAAGGCGCCGGTGGCGGTGGAGCCCGCGCTGGCCACCACGGCGATGGCCTTTCGCCCCGCGCGGGTGGCCCCGGCGAGCGCGTCCTCCAGGGCGTCCGGCCGCACGCGGAAGTGGTCGTCCACGTCCACCGGGGTGAGGCCGCCCTCGCCCCAGCCCATGATGCGGACCGCGCGGGCCAGGCAGTAGTGGGCGGAGCGGGGGACCAGGACCGTGAGAGGGGGGCCCGCGTGGGCGCCGCCGTTCCACGCGTCGTAGCCGGCCTTCGCCTGCCGCGCGGCGAGCAGGGCGGTGAGGTTGCCCGCGCTGCCGCCGGAGGTGAGCACGCCCCGGGCGCTGGAGGGCAGCCCCAGCTTCGCGGCCATCCACGCGAGCACGTGGTGCTCCATCGCGGTGGCGACGGGGCCCATCTCGTACACGGCCATGCCGTTGTTGAGCAGCGACGACACGGCGTCGCACAGCGCGGAGAGCGGCACGGGCGCCGTCACCTGGTGGCCCACGTAGCGCGGGTGGTGCAGGTGGTGCGAGCCCTCCAGCACGCGCGCCATCAGCCCCGCGAAGGCCGAGGCCGGGTCCCCAGCAAGCTCCGGAGACGGCTCCTCTGGAAAGGCCGTGGCGAAGCGCTCCTGGTTCACCGCGGGCGGGGCCCAGGGGAGCACCGGCATGGCGCCCCCTCCGAGCGCGGCCTTCAGGTAGTCCGCGAGCTGATCCATCAGGGCGTGGGCGGTGGTCCGGAAGGTCTCCGGGTCGTAGGCGGCACGCAGCGGGGGGAAGACGGGCGTCGTCATGGCGGGCGCAAGCTAACGGGAGCGCCCCTCCCAGGCG
>NZ_RAVW01000545.1 GCF_003611585.1 Corallococcus exercitus
ATGCCCCCACCGTCCCGGAAGGCTCGCCCTCCATCGACGAGCGACTGACCGCGGACGAGCACCGCGTGGAGGCCCTGGAGGAGCAGAACACGGAGACGAAGAACGACCTGTCCGCCCTCAAGAAGCTGCGCATCTCCGGCTACGTCCAGGGCCGCTACCAGTACCAGCAGGACCTGGATGACAGCGGCGCGGGCGGCTACAGCCGCTTCGGCGTCCGCCGGGGCCGCTTGAAGGCCACGTACACCACCGAGTGGTCGCAGTACATGCTGCAGATCGACGCGGTGCCCGCGGGCGTGACGCTCAAGGACGCGGAGGCCACCCTCTTCGTCCCCGGCACGAAGCAGCAGCTGTCCGTCACGCTGGGCCAGATGAAGTGGCCCTTCGGCTACGAAGGCCCCCAGTCCTCCAGCGACCGCGAGTTCCCCGAGCGCAGCCGCGTGGTGCGCAACATGCTCCCCAGCGAGCGTGACCGCGGCGCCAAGGTGAACGGCCGCTACAAGTTCCTGCGCCTCGCCGTGGGCCTCTTCGACGGCAACGGCACCGACAGCGGCACCACCCAGGACAACGACAAGGAGAAGGACCTCGTCGCCCACCTGGGCTTCGACTTGAAGTGGCTCGCGGGCGGCATCTCCGGCTGGTACGGCCATGACCTGGGCCGCCTGCCCACGGACACCTTCCGCCACGCCTACGATCGCACCCGCATCGGCGCGGACCTCCAGGCCTACTTCGACGTGGTGCCCCTGGGCGGCACGTCCATCAAGGGCGAGTTCATCGCGGGCCGCACCTACGGCGCCGCCAACAACGCCACCCACCTGGATGTGCCCGCGCACGGCTGGTACCTGCTGCTCGTCCAGAACATCGGCCTCAACGACGCGGTGGCCATCCGCTACGACACCTTCGACCCGCACAACGGCCAGACGGACCTGGCCGCGGGTGAGGTGCCGGGCGCGGACAACGCCGTCGACACCGTGGGCTTCGTCGTCCAGCACCACTTCGGGGAGAACCTGAAGGTCTCCGCCGTCTACGAAATCCCCATGACGCACGCCGTGGCCCAGGCATTGGACCCGCACGACAACCTGTTCACCCTGCAGATGCAGGCACGTTTCTAGAGGAGACACCCCATGAAGAAGACTCTGCTCTCAAGCTTCGTCGCCTTCGGGCTCGCCGTCCTCCCGCTCTCCGCCCAGGCAGGCACGGTGACGGTGAAGGGCTCGGACACCATGGTCATCCTCGCCCAGCGCTGGGCGGAGGCGTTCATGAAGAAGAACCCCGCCACCAAGATTCAAGTGACGGGCGGCGGCTCCGGCACGGGCCTGGCGGCCCTGCAGAACGGCACCACCGACATCGCCATGTCCAGCCGCGAAATCAAGGAGGCGGAGGAGGAGAAGCTCCGCGCCCGCTACAACACGCCTCCCTCCTCCGTGTCCGTGGCGAAGGACGGCGTCACCTTCTACGTCAACGAGTCCAACAAGGTGGACGCGCTCTCCATCGAGCAGCTCAAGGACATCTACCTGGGCGACACCACTTCGTGGAAGGCCGTGGGCGGCGCGGATGCTCCCATCGTCCTGTACTCGCGTGAGAACTCCTCCGGCACCTACGTGTTCGTGAAGGACACCGTGCTGGGCGGGGATGACTTCGCCGCTGCCGCGCAGACGCTCCCGGGCACCGCCGCCGTCGTCAACGCGGTCTCCAAGGAGAAGAACGGCATCGGCTACGGCGGCGCCGCGTACGCCAAGGGCATCAAGGAGCTGAAGGTGAAGAAGGGCAACGAGGCCTTCGCCCCCACCGCGGAGAACGTGAAGAGCGGCAAGTACCCGCTGTCGCGCGACCTGTTCTTCTACCTGCGCAACAAGCCCTCCGGTGAGGCCAAGGCCTTCATCGACTTCGCGCTGTCCGCCGAGGGTCAGGCCATCGTCACCCAGGTCGGCTACTTCCCTGTGAAGTAGTCGGCGTCACACGATTGTCACCCGGCGCGGGGGTCCCATGTTGGATAGACAGGCCGTCATGCAGGAGCAGGACCTCGCGCCCCCGGTGGCGCTGCCCACGCTGTCGCCCGCGGCCCGGCGACGGCAGCTGAAGGAGAAGGCCATCGCCGCGCTGATCACGGCGGTGGCCTTCACCGGCATCGCCGCGCTGGTGCTCATCCTCGTCTTCGTGGCGAAGGAGGCGCTGCTGCTCGTCACCGACGCGGCGGCGCGCGACGAGGCGAGCTTCTCCAAGATGTTCCTCCCGCAGCTGGTGCGGAAGGGAAAGCCCCTGGCCTACGTCTGGCAGCCGGTGTCCAGCGTGCCCAAGGTCAGCATGATTCCGCTCTTCATCGGCACGCTGAAGACGACGGCCGTGTCCATGCTGGTGGCGGTGCCCCTGGGCATCTTCGGCGCGCTGTTCGCCGCGGAGTTCGCCCCCCGCCGCCTGCGCGAGGTGCTCAAGCCCACCATCGAATTGCTCGCCGGCATCCCGTCCGTGGTGCTGGGCTTCTTCGCGCTGATGGTGATGGCGTCGTTCCTCCAGGACACTTTCGGCTTCACGTCCCGCCTCAACGCGGTGGTGGCCGGCCTGGGCCTGGCGCTGGCCATCGTGCCGGTCATCTTCACGGTGACGGAGGACGCGCTCACCGCCGTGCCGCGCAGCTACCGCGAGGCGTCCCTGGCCCTGGGCGCCACGCCCTGGGAGACGGCGTGGAAGGTGGTGCTCCCGGCGGCGGCCCCCGGCATCCTCGCCGCGTGCGTGCTGGGCTTCGGACGCGCCATCGGTGAGACGATGATCGTCCTCATGGCCTCCGGCAACGCGGCCATCGTGTCCTGGAACCTGGGGGACTCCGTGCGCTCGCTGTCCGCCACCATCGCCGCGGAGATGGGCGAGGTGGTGGTGGGCAGCCCGCACTACGCGCTGCTCTTCTTCATTGGCGTGGAGCTGTTCGTCTTCACCTTCGTGCTCAACATGCTGGCGGGGATGTGGACGAAGAAGGTCATCCAGCGGCTCAAGGGAGGTGCGGGGTGAAGCACACCACGCGCAAGGTCGTGGGCCTGTCGCTCGTGTCGCTCACGGGGCTGGCCGCGTTCATCATGGTCGCGATGCTGGCCCTCATCCTCCTGGACGTCGTCCGGGGCGGGTGGAGCCACCTTTCCTGGCAGTTCCTCTCCCAGGCGCCCACGGACGGGATGATGGGCGGCGGCATCTTCCCCGCCCTCTTCGGCACCGCGGCGCTCACGCTGCTCATGACCCTGGCGGTGATGCCGGTGGGCGTGCTGACGGCGGTGTACCTGCACGAATACGCCTCCCCCAGCAGCCTCCTGGCCCGCGCGGTGCGCGTGGCGGTGGCGAACCTGGCGGGCGTGCCCTCCATCGTGTTCGGCCTCTTCGGCCTGGGCTTCTTCATCCTCTTCGTGGGCAAGGGGTTGGATCACGCGCTGGGCTATCAGGAGCTGCACTGGGCCCAGCCGGGCATCCTGTGGGCGTCGCTGACGCTCGCGGTGCTCACCCTGCCCGTCGTCATCGTGTCCACGGAGGAGGCCCTGCGCGCCGTACCGCAGGAGCACCGCACCGCGAGCCTCGCGCTGGGGGCCACCCAGTCGCAGACGCTGGCGCGGGTGGTGCTGCCGGGCGCGCTGCCGGGCATCCTCACCGGCGCGGTGCTGGCCATCTCCCGAGGCGCGGGCGAGGTGGCGCCCATCCTCTTCACCGGCGCGGCCTACTTCCTGCCGGACCTGCCCACGAGCCTGAACTCGCAGTTCATGCACCTGGGCTACCACACCTACGTGCTGGCTACGCAGTCGCCGGACGTGGAGGCCACCCGTCCGCTGCTGTACGCGACGGTGCTGGTGCTGCTGCTGCTCACCTTCGCCCTGAACCTCGTCGCGGTCATCATCCGCACGCGCACGCGCCGCAAGGCCGCGGCCGGCCACTGACGCTCCTTCATCCGCCCATGCCCCTCTCCTCCGCCACGCCGCGCAACAAGATGGAAGCCCGCGAGCTCACCCTGCGCTACGGCAGCAAGGTGGCCATCAAGCAGGTGAGCCTGGCCATCCCAGAGAACAAGGTGACGGCGCTCATCGGCCCGTCCGGCTGCGGCAAGTCCACGTTCCTGCGCTCGCTCAACCGGATGAACGACCTCATCCCCGGCGCGAACCACGACGGCAGCGTGTTCCTGGATGGCCGCAGCATCCATGACCGCGCCCTGGACGTGGTGGACCTGCGCCGGCGCGTGGGCATGGTGTTCCAGAAGTCCAACCCCTTCCCCAAGTCCATCTTCGAGAACGTCGCCTACGGCCTGCGCGTGGGCGGCCTCAAGGACAAGGCGAAGCTGGCCGCGCGGGTGGAGAAGTCCCTGCGCGGCGCCGCGCTGTGGGACGAGGTGAAGGACCGGCTGGACGAGAGCGCCCTGGGCCTGTCCGGCGGTCAGCAGCAGCGCCTGTGCATCGCGCGGGCGCTCGCGGTGGAGCCGGAGGTGCTGCTCATGGATGAGCCCGCGTCCGCGCTGGACCCCATCGCGACGGCCAAGATTGAAGAGCTCATCCACGAGCTCAAGGCCACGTACACCATCGCCATCGTGACCCACAACATGCAGCAGGCCGCGCGCGTGAGCGACCGGACGGCTTTCTTCTACATGGGGGAGTTGGTGGAGTGCGGTCCCACGGAGCAGATCTTCACCAATCCCCACGAGAAGCGCACGGAGGACTACGTCACCGGGAAGTTCGGCTGAACCTCCCCGCGACGGAACAGGACGACATGGCGGCCATTCACACCGACAAGGCATTCGAGCAGGACCTGCGCAACCTGCGCGAGAAGCTGCTCGCCATGGGGGCCAAGGTGGAGACCCTCATCGCGCACAGCACCCGCGCCCTCACCGAGCGCGACTCGGCGCTGGCGGAGCAGGTGGTGGGCGCGGACCGCGAGGTGAACCGGCTGGAGGTCGACATCGACGACCTGTGCCGCCGCATCCTCGCGCTGCGCCAGCCGGCCGCCTCCGACCTGCGCCTCATCACCACGGCGCTGAAGATCGTCACCGACCTGGAGCGCATCGGCGACCTGGCGGTGAACATCGCCGAGCGCGCCATGGACCTGAACCAGGTCCCGCCGCTGGCGCCCTACGTGGACACGCCGAAGCTGGCGGAATTGGCGCAGCAGCAGGTGAAGAAGGCGCTGGACGCGTTCGTGTCCGGGGACGCGGCCAAGGCGGAGGACGTCCTCAAGGGGGACGACCTCCTGGATGCCCTCTTCCTGAAGATCTTCAACGAGCTGCTGGCGTACATGATGGAGGACTCGCGCAACATCCGCCGGGCCACGGCGTTGATGTTCATCGCGAAGCACCTGGAGCGCATTGGCGACCACGCGCTCAACGTGGCGGAGATGGTCATCTACATGGTGCGCGGCAAGGACGTGCGCCACCCGCGAAGCCGCGACCTGGAGTAGGCGGCTTCACCCGCGTGTCACGGCGAGTTGGCCGTCCCGCCCTCCCGCCGCC
>NZ_RAVW01000546.1 GCF_003611585.1 Corallococcus exercitus
CAGGGGGTTGGGCGGCTGGGCGCTCGGTTCGGGACGCTGGCGATGGATGGGCTTGCTCGTTCCAGGGACGGTGCTGGGCGCCTTGCTGCTGCCCGTGCTCACTCCGGAGCCCGCGCTGCGGATCACCTTCCTCTCCGTGGGTCAGGGGGACGCGGTGGTGCTGCGCTCGCAGGGGCACCATGCATTGGTGGATGCGGGCGGCGTCCCGGAGGGCGCGGACACCGGGGAGCGGTTCGTCCTGCCCTTCCTCAAGGCCGAGGGCGTGTCGCGGTTGGACCTCGCGGTGCTCTCCCATCCGCATCCGGACCATGCGCTCGGACTCGTGTCGACCCTGGCCCAGGTGCCCACCGAACGCCTGTGGCTGTCTGCGGGAAGCGCGGACGGGCCGCTGTCCCGGCGCATTGTCTCGGCCGCGAAGGGCGCGGTCGTGGAGGAGGTGCAGGTGGGGCATCCCGCGTTCGCCCTGGGTGAGGCGACGCTGGAGGTGCTGGGGCCTCCGGTGGACCGGGAGTTGATGGAGGGCGCGAATGACCGGAGCGTGGTGCTGCGCGTGCGCCATGGCGACGTCACCGTGCTGCTGGCTGGCGACGTGGAAGCGGACGGCGAGGCCTCGCTCAAGGAGGCCCTGGGGCCGGTGACGGTGTTGAAGGTGCCGCACCATGGCTCGCGCACGTCGTCCACCGCGTCGCTCCTGGAGCGCACGCGGCCACGTCACGCGGTCTTCTGCGTGGGCCGGCGTAACCGCTTCGGCTTTCCCCATCCGGAGGTGGAGGCGCGCTACCGCACCCTGGGCACCGAGTGCTGGCGCACGGACCAGGACGGGGCCATCACCCTGGAGAGCGACGGTCAGGACGTCCGGCTGGTGTCCTTCCTGCCGCATCTGGATTCCACCCCTCTCCCCGTTGCCGGGAGTGGGGGTCAGGCACACCTTGAGAGGTGATGATCTCCGATGACCTTGATCTGCGGAAACTCACCGCCGACCTGAAGGCCCGACTTGGACCGGGCGAGCCCGTGGGCTACCTGCGCGGCAAGTCCCTCATGCGCGACATGCTGCTAGACATGAGGGAGAACCGGTTCTCCGAACTGGAAGCCGAGGAGCTCGTCGACACCCTGGAGTCCCGGGGCTTCGTGCGCTTCCTGGGCGACCCGGCGGAGCGCTCCGTCGCGGACGCGCCCTGGGACATCTCACCCCACGCCTGACGCTCCCGCCTACTGGAAGACGAGCCACGCGAAGCGCGGCAGGGCGTGGAAGTCACCGATGAAGAGCGGGGAGAAGGCCTGGCCTTCCACTTGCCGGCGGTCGTGGTGCTCCAACCGGTAGAGGTTGAAGCGCCAGCGCTCGCCGGGCTGGGGCGGGATGTGCGGCACCTCCGCGAGCCGGTTGAACGGGATGGCCAGCTCCACCGTCCAGCCCTCGTCGCGGTCGGACGCGTCGTCCAGCGTGCCGCGCACCTTCACCGCCGTCTTCATCCCTGAGTCCCACGACAGGTCCATGCCCTGGCGCCGCGCGGGGAAGTACGCGTCGAAGATGACGTTGTGGGGGGACACCTCCAGCTCGTTGTACGTGCGCCCGTCCGCGTTGGCGTCGAGGAACACCTCCACGACCTCCTGCTCGTAGATGGAGTCGTCGCGGTTGCGCAGCGTGCCCCAGATGTCCGGGTCCTCCACGTCGAAGGCCACGTACAGGTTCGCGTCGTCGTAGACGAGGCGCGCCTGCGTGCGCAGCCGTCCGGGCCGTCCGTCGAAGCTGCCCACGAGCGTCACCGGCTTCGCGCCCTTCCAGGCCTCGTCGTCCAGCGCGCCGTCGAGCACCGGCGCCTTCTTCACGCGCGTGACGGTGTACTCCGGCAGCGCGGGGGCCTCGCCGCCCAGGAGCGGACCGAACACGCGATTGTCGCCCTGGTGCATGCGTGGATCATCCACGGAGAGCCGTTCGTCGCCGCGCCAGAAGCCCATTGCCAGACGGGCGGGCACGGTGGGCATGGGGACGGTGTGCACATCCTCCACCACCTTGCCCACGGGCCAGGTCTCCAGCGGCGCGGCCCCGTCCTGGAACTCGTGATCCGCGTTGGCCAGCATCTGGCCGCTGTCCGGATCCACCACGTGCACGAAGAAGTGGAAGCCCTGCGGCGGCGGGCGCACGGCCTGGAAGTAGTGCGCGATCCGCACGGGCTGCCCCGGCGTGGGCCGCTCCGGCGTCACGCGCGAGCCCAGGTAGACGATGGCGCCACCCGCGAAGGTGGCGCCGCTCCTGAAGGTCAGCCCCTCCGGCGCCGCGTCGAGCGTCCGCAGCGTCGTGGGCGCGGGCAGCCTGGGCGCGCGGTGGGCAGGGCCCGCCTGCTCATCGCGGCACGCACCGGCGACGAACAGGACGGAGGACAGCAGCGGGACGAGGGCAAGGGAGCGGAGGCGCATCGAAGGCGCGGAGTCTACCCTTCCGCGCCTTCCAGGAAGCGTTCTTCCACGCCCGGGACAACGCCTTTCCTGTGCATGGGCAAGCCGTCCGCAAGGGAAGGCGGCCGAGCCAGCGGGCCCCCGGGGCCCGGTTGGCATGGACGAAAGTACACCCCACTTTTCGGTCCAACACAGGGAGGGGACCACATGAGCAAGGGACTGTTGGCTGGAGCGGCGGCGGTAGCGGTTTTGGCGGCGGGCTCCGCGCAAGCGGCCTCGACGGAGCTGCGCAGGTCCGCGGACATGCGCGGCCTGACATTCCTCGTGGGCGGCGGTGTGGAGGGTTACACCAGCGGGCTCCGCGACCAGATTGATCCAGGCCTGGGCTACGGCGTGACGGTGGCCATCAAGCCGACGAACGTGCTGGGCCTCGAGCTGGGCTACACGGGCGCCATCAGCGAGTTCAACAACGACCGCGTGCTGGCGACCAACGCCAACGGGCCGGACATCGTGCGCAACGGCGCGCAGGCCGCGGTGACGCTGGGCCTGACGGCCACGCCCATCCAGCCGTACATCATGGGCGGCGTGGGCCTGAGCCGGTACAACGTGCGCGCGTTCGCCCCGGGCTTCCAGGACGACACGGTGGGCAACGTGCCGGTGGGCGCGGGCCTGCGCCTGCACCTGGGCAGCTTCACCGCGGACGCGCGCGTGAACTACAACTTCCTGTTCGACCAGGAGTTCGCGCTCACCGTGCCGCCGTCCGACGTGGACCTGGGCAGCGACGAGACGTTCAGCAGCGGCGGCCGCTACATGGGCACCATCAACCTGGGTGCCACCTTCTAGACGGAAGCCGTGGCCACCGCCGTCCCGGCCTCCGGACATGGGAGGCCGGGACTGGATGGGAGCCTGGGGGCAACCTCGCGAAAACGCGACGTCCGGTGGCAGGCGTGACGCTTGCTGCCGGGCGTCCGCATGCGCTTCGAATTCGAGCACCTGGGCACCCCCACCCCGTTCGAGCTGACCGAGGGCCACCACCTGCTGGGCGGTGGCCCCGATGATCACATCCACCTGGAGGGCCTGCCCGCGGGATTGTTGACCCTGCGCATCGACTCCGGCCGGCTCATGGTGGAGGCGGTGCGCAGCTTCACCGTGAACGCGGTGCGCGTGCTGCCCGGCGTGTCGCGCCTGGTGGTGCCCGGTGAGGTGCTGGGCCTGCCGGACGGAATGTGCCTGCGCGTGATTGCCGAGCCGAGCGCCCCCGAGCGTGGCGTGGGCACGGTCGCGGTGCTCAAGGGCCTGTTGACGGATGCGGAAGCCCCGCCGTCCCGCGCCGCCACCCTCACCTGCCTCACCGGACTGGACGTGGGCCGCTGTCATGCGCTCGCGGAGGCGTGCACGGACATCGGCCGGGGTGACGGCGTGGCCCTGCGGCTGCGCGACCGGGCCGTGTCCCGGATGCACGCACGGGTCCGCCGCGAGGACTCGGGCTTCGTGCTGGAGGACCTGGGGACGCCCAACGGGGTGTTTCTCAATGGCGTGCGCCTGGAGGCCCCAGGGCCTCTGACGGACGGGGACGTCGTGGAGCTGGGGCGCTCACTGCTCCGCTTCCAGGCGGCGTTCGATGAGGCTTCAGGGAAGGCCCTGCCCGTGCCCCAGCCCGTGGCCGCTGAAGAGACACTGGCTGGAACGGAAACGCCGCGGCCTCCCCAAGGGAAGCCACGGCGGCTGGCGGGATGGATCATCACCGGGGCCGTCACGCTGGCCCTGGGTGCGCTGCTCGTCGCCTCCGTGCTGGCGGCGACCGGCTGACGCGGGGCGCGCTACGCCGGCAGGGGCGAGAGGCCCGCGCGTTCCACCAGGAGCCGGGCCAGGCGCTGGTGGTGACGGAAGAAGCTGGTGAAGTGCACGAAGCCCTTGCTGCCCCGGATGGCGTAGACCGTCACCGGCCCGGGGAGCACGTCCAGCTTGCGGATGTCCGCGAAGGAGAAGCGCCGGGTGCGCACCATGCCGCGGCAGGTGATGCCCCGGGCATCCACCTCGATGCGGGTGCGGCCGTAGTAGGCGACGGCCACCGCGAAGAAGACGACGAAGAAGGCCGCGGACAGGAAGGTCTGTAGCGGCACTCCGTCGAAGTGGAACAGCCAGGCGAAGACGCCCAGCCATAACAGGCCTGCCGCCGCCATCAACGCGGCGAGCACCCTGCGGGGGCGAAAGACCTGCTGCTGCTGCTTCCCCTCCACCGTCCGATCGCGTCGGTCCATGCCCTTCAAAATAGTGGGCCGGACAGCCCCTCCAGCCATGCCCGTCTGGTCACCAGCCAGGCGGTCAGCGCAGGCGCTCGGCCTTCTGGCGGGACTCCTCTTTCAGCTCGGGGCGCACGTCCGCGGCGGTGGAGCGGGCGTAGCGTTCGTAGAGGTCGCGGGCCTCCAGGTTGCGGCCCAGCGCGCGGTACGCCTCCGCGAGGCCATACAGCGGCGAGGCCGACTCCGGCTCCAGCTTCAGCGCGAACTGGTAGTCCGCCGCGGCCTCCGCGTAGCGCCGCAGCCCGATGTTGGCGCTGCCTCGCGCGATGTACGCCACGGTCAGGAGCGGCTCCTGCTGCAGGGCCTGCGTCAGCGTCTGGAGCGCGGGCGCGTAGGCGCGCTGGCTGATGTGCTGGACGCCCTGCTCGTAGGCGCGGCGTGCCTGGGCCCGCGTCGTGTCCGCCACGGGGCCTGAACCCGGAGGCTGTCCCACGGCCTGCGGCGACGCACCGGCCTCCCCCTGCTTCACGCGCGCCCGGGTGATGTTGTCCTGCGCGCTCTGGCGGATGGCGGCGTCCTGGGTGAGGCGCGACGCGGCCTCCCATTCTTCAATGGCGCGCGCGTAGTAGCCGAGCACCGCCAGCGCGTTGCCCAGCTTGAAGCGGGCCTCCACGTGATCTGGTGCCGCGTGCTCCGCGTCGAGGAAGGCGAAGGCCGCCTCGCGGTAGCGCCGCTCGCGCATCAGCGCGTCCCCATCGCGGATCCGCGTGGCCGCCAGCACCGCCTGTGACGTGCGCTGGGGCGGGGC
>NZ_RAVW01000547.1 GCF_003611585.1 Corallococcus exercitus
CTCCCCGCCATTCCCCGTCGCGGAGGAGCGGGGCCCGCGCCGCTGTCGTTCGCGCAGCAGCGCCTGTGGTTCCTGGAGCAGGTCCAGCCCGGCGAGGCGGGCTACCACACCGTGGCCGCGCTGCGGCTGGACGGGCCGCTCGACCTGGAGGCGCTGGCCTGGAGCTTCGAGCAGCTGCTCGCGCGCCATGACAGCCTGCGCACCGTGTTCCGCCAGGCCGGCGGGCAGCCGTTCCAGCAGGTCCTGGGCTCGGTGCCCTTCGCGCTGGAGCACGTGAACGTGCTGGCGAAGGGCACGCCCGAGGACGTCATCCGGGAGGCCGCTCGCGAGCAGGCCCGCCGGCCCTTCTCCCTCACGGAGGGACCGCTGCTGCGCGCGGCGGTGATGCGGCTGGAGGGCTGCCATGGGCTCGTCGTCACGCTGCACCACATCGTCTCGGACGGCGCTTCGATGGGCGTGCTGGTGGCCGAGCTGGCGCGCTTCTACCGGGCCTTCCGCCGCCGCGAACCCGCGCGGCTGACGCCCCTGCCCCTCCAGTATCCGGACTTCGCGGTCTGGCAGCGCGAGCGCCTGGAAGGCGCCGGGCTGGACGCGCTCCTCGCGTGGTGGCGGGAGCGGCTGGACGGGACGCCCGGAGTGCTGGAGCTGCCGCTGGACCACCCCCGTCCGGCGGTGCTCGGGGCGAAAGGGGCCGCGTGCCCGGTGGTGATTCCCCGGGAGCTGACGGCGGCGCTCCAGGAGCTGTCGCGCCGCGAGGGCGCCTCGCTCTTCATGACGCTGCTGGCGGCCTTCCAGGTGCTGCTGCACCGGCTCACCGGGAGCGACGACCTCGTGGTGGGCTCGCCCATCGCGAACCGCGGCCGTCCGGAGCTGGAGGGGCTCATCGGCTTCTTCGCCAACACGCTCGTCTTCCGCGCGCGGTTCGGCCAGGACCCGACGTTCCGCGAGCTTCTGGCCAGGACCCGCGACGAAGCGCTCGGCGCCTACGCGCACCAGGACCTGCCCTTCGAGAAGCTCGTGGAGGCGCTGCGGCCGGACCGGAGCCTGTCGCGGGCGCCGCTGTTCCAGGTCGCGTTCGCGCTCCAGGAGCCGCCGGTGCTTCCCGCCCTGGACGACGTGCGCGCGACGCTGGTGGACGTGGCGGAAGAGGTCTCCCCCTTCGAGCTGTCCCTGCTGATGCACGAGGACGCGGGAGGGGTGCGGGGGACGCTCGAATACAACACGGAGCTGTTCGACGCGGACACCGCGAGCCGCTTCGCCGCGCGCTACCTCACCCTGCTGGAAGCGCTCGCCCTTCGTCCCGGCACGCGCGTGGGAGCCCTGCCGCTGCTCACGCCCGGCGAGCAGCGCGACCTGGTGCGATGGAACGCGACTCTGGGGGCGGTGTCGGACGCATCGACGCTGGACGTGCTGGTGTCCCAGCAGGCCGGGCGCACCCCGGACGCGCCGGCCCTGGGCATGCGAGGTCAGCGGCTCCAGTACGCGCAGCTCCAGTCCCGCGCGGAGCACCTCGCGGCCGCGCTGGCGCGCCGGTGCGAACCGGGAGCACGGGTGGCCGTGTGCATGGACCGCTCGTTCGAGCAGGTGGTGGCGCTGCTCGGGGTCCTCCGGGCGGGGCTGGCCTGTGTCCCGCTCGACGCGGGCGCTCCGGATGAGCGGCTCGCCGGCATCCTCCGGGACGCCGGGGCCGTGCTCACGCTCACCGAGCCCCACCGCGCCGCGCGTCTGCGGCCGCTGGGCCCGGAGGTCCTGACGCTGGAGCCCGGCGGCGAGGGGGCGTCCCCACGGGACGGCTTCCCTTCGCGGGCCCTGCCGGACGCAGCGGCCTTCGTCCTCTACACCTCCGGCTCCACGGGAGCGCCCAAGGGCGTCATCGTGCCGCACCGGGGGCTGGTGTCGCAGATGCGCTGGATGGAGGGCGCCTTCGCGCTGGGGACGGGCGACGTGGGCCTCCAGAAGGGAGGCCTGGGGTTCGTTCCCTCGCTGTGCGAGCTGTTCGCCCCGCTGTGCACGGGCGGCCGGGTGGTGTTGGCGGATCCAACGAAGAGCTACGACGCGCGTCACCTCGTGGACTGCGTGGTGGACGAGGGGGTCACGCTGCTCGAAGTCGTGCCGTCGGTGCTGGAGCTGCTGCTGCGCGAGGAGGGCGTGGAAGCCTGCGTCTCGCTCCGTCACGTCTTCGCGGGAGGCGAACCGCTGCCCGTCGCGCTGACCCGCAGGCTCCACCAGGCGCTGCCCGGCGCCCGGCTGCACAACTTCTACGGGGCCACGGAGGTCAGCGGCTCCATGACGTGGTGGCCCTGCGAGCCGGGGGAGCCGGGACCGGTGCCGGTGGGCCGCGCCATCGCGAACGCGGAGGCCTACGTCCTCGACGAGCGGGGGCAGTTGCTGCCGCCCGGTGTCTGGGGGGAGGTCTGCGTCGGCGGGCCGGTGGTGTCCTGGGGCTACCTGGCGTCACCGGCCCTCACGGCCCTGAAGTTCGTGCCGGATCCTTTCTGTGGCCGGGAGGGCGCCAGGCTGTACCGCACCGGGGACCTGGGACGCTTCCGGCGGGACGGGGCCCTGGAGGTGCGGGGTCGCATCGACGCGCAGCTGAAGCTCCGGGGCCAGCGCATCGAGCCCGGCGAAATCGAAGCGGTGCTCGGCCGCCACCCCGCCGTGCGCGAGGTGGTGGTGATGGCCGTGCCCGCGGGGAGCCCGGACGCCAGGCTGTGCGCCTGGTACGTCACGCGGGGCGCGCGGCCCTCCACCGGCGAGCTGCGCCACTTCCTGCGGGACCGGCTGCCCTCGTACATGGTGCCGGAGGTCTTCGTGGCCCTGGACGCCATGCCCATGTCGTCCAACGGAAAGGTGGACCGGCGCCGGTTGCCGGAGCCACCGGCGCACGACGAGGAGAACCGGAGCGTCTTCGTGGCGCCGCGCTCCTCGCTGGAGCAGCGGATATCGGATGTCTGGTCCCAGGTGCTCGGCACCGGACCGGTGGGCGTCTTCGATGACTTCTTCACCCTGGGCGGCCACTCCCTGCGAGCGGCCGAGGTGGTGTCGCGGCTGCGAAGCGCGCTCCAGGTGGACGTGCCCATCACCGCCGTCTTCGAGCACCCGACCATCTCCGCCCTCGCCGTGAGCCTCGCGGACGCGGCCCCCGCGCAGGCCGCTGGAAGCCCCCCGCTCCAGCGCACGCGCCGCGATGGCCCGCTGCCGCTGTCCTTCGCGCAGGCCCAGGTGCTGGACGCCGAGCGCGAAGGAGGACTGCCCGGGACGGAGCACCTCATCCCGCTCTCCGTGAGGTTGAAGGGGCGCCTGGACACCGCCGCGCTCGAGCAAGCCCTGAAGGCGCTCGTGGCCCGGCACGAAATCCTCCGGACCACGTACCCCCGCGTGGAAGGCGGCCCCGTCCAGGTCATCCACCCGCCGCCCGGCTTCACGCTGGAGCGCGAGGCCCTGGCCTCCCTGTCGGAGGAGGACCGCGAGCGCGAGGTCCAGCGCGTCGCCAGCGCCTGGCACACCACCCCGTTCGACCTGGAGCGTGACGTCCCGCTCTTGCGCGCGAGGCTGCTGGAGCTGGGGCCCGCGGAGCACGTGCTGCTGCTCGCCACGCACCGGATTGCCTACGACGGTCAGTCGTTGAACGTGCTCATCGGGGACCTGAGCGCCGGCTACGAAGCCGCCGCGGCCGGGCGCGTGGCGGCCCTTCCCGAGCTCCCCCTCCAGTACGCCGACTTCGCGCGCTGGCAGCGGGAGCGCTTCGAAGGAGCCCCGGCGGCGCGGAAGCTCGCGGAGTGGACACGGCACCTCCAGGGAGCCCGCCGCGGCCGGCTGCCCATGGATGCGCGCGCCGCCGGGGGAACAGGACCCGGGAGGCTCACGGTGCCGCTGGAAGAGGCACTGGTGACGGCGCTGGAGGCCCAGGCCGTGCGTCAGGGCGCGACGCTGTTCCGCCTGGGCCTGGCGGCACTGGCCGCGGTGCTCGGGCGGCTCACCGGCGAGGAGCGCGTCTGGATTGGCTGTCCCTCGGCGTCGCGGGACGCGCTGGAGCTCCAGGGACTGCTGGGGCGCTTCGCCAACATGCTGGTGTTGGACGTGGACGTGTCCGGTGACCCCACGGCCGAGGGGCTGGTGCGGCGCGCGGGCGAGGCGTTCGTGGAGGCCCGGACCCGGGAGCTGCCCCTGGCGCTGCTGCGGGCGCGGGCCTTCCCGGACGGAATCCCGCCTTTCACCACGACGTTCAACGTGCTCAACCACCTGGCCCGGCCGCTGGGGGCCTTCGACGTGGCGGGCCTGTCCGTGGAGGCGCTGGAGGCCCCGCCGGAATCGAGCGAGTACGACCTGGGGGTTTCGCTGGAGCCGCGCGCCACGCTGGAGCTGGTCCTGGACTACCGGGCGGACCGCCTCCACGAGGACACGGCGCGGCACGTGGCCCGGTCGCTGGTGTCGCTGTTCGAGGCCTTCTCGCGGGAGCCGGAGCGCCCGCTGTCGTCGCTGCTGTCCGGAGTGGAGTCGCCCGCGCGCCGCTGACGAGGCGGCCGCTCATGAGGGTGGATGCGCATGGATGCTTTGCAGGGGTTCAGGCAGGAGCTGGACGCGGTGGACGAGGAGCTGGTCCGGCTGGTGGCGCGCCGGCTCCAGGTGTGTGACCGCGTCGCGCAGTGGAAGCGGGAGAACGGCGTTCCCATGATGCAGCCACAGCGGGTCGAACAGGTGAAGCGCCGCTGCGCGGAGCTGGGAGCGGCCCAGGGGCTGGAGCGCGCGTTCGTCGAGGCGCTCTACACGCTCATCATCGACGAGGCGTGTCGGCGCGAAGAGCGCATCATCGACGGGTGACGGGAGACGTGCGGGTGCGGACGCTCATCATCGACAACTACGACTCGTTCACGTTCAACCTGTTCCAGCTCCTGTCGGAGGTGAGCGGGACGCAGCCGGTCGTCGTGCGCAACGACGAGAAGCCGTGGCATGAGCTGCGGGGGCTCGGGTTCGACAACATCGTCATCTCCCCGGGCCCCGGCCGTCCGGACCACCCGGCGGACTTTGGCATCTGCCGTGACGCGCTCCTGGAGGCGGACGTCCCCATCCTGGGCGTGTGCCTGGGCCACCAGGGCATGGGCCACCTCCACGGAGCCCGCGTCCAGCACGCTCCGCAGGCCATGCACGGACGGCTGAGCGCCGTGCGCCACACGGGGACCGACCTCTTCGAAGGGCTCCCGCAGGACTTCCAGGTGGTGCGCTATCACTCCCTCTGCCTGGCCCGGCCGCTGCCGGAGGGACTGGTGGAGACGGCGTGGACCCCCGACGGAGTCCTGATGGGCATGCGCCACCAGTCGCTGCCGCGCTGGGGCGTCCAGTTCCATCCGGAGTCCATCAGCACGGACTGCGGCCGTCAGCTCCTGGCCAACTTCTGTATCTTATACACATCTGATGCTGCCGACGATAAGGCTCGGGTAGATGGC
>NZ_RAVW01000548.1 GCF_003611585.1 Corallococcus exercitus
GCTGGGGGCCCAGGCGTGGCGGGTGGAGCATGCCGTGGACGCTCACGGCGCCCCTCAGTCCCTCCGGCGCCGCCCGGGCGAGGTCGAGTGCGCAGAGGCCTCCAAAGCAATAGCCCAGCACCGCGACGCGCGTGGGATCGACGCGCGGATGGCGCCTCGCAGCTTGCAGAGCAGCGCACATGCGCCGGCGCAGCAGTGCCCGGTCCTCCATGAAGGGTCCCATGAGATGGGAGTTGTCTCCCGTCACGTCTCCACGGACTCCCTTCCCATACACATCCAGGGCGAAGCCCACGTAGCCCTGGGCCGCGAACCGTTCGGCCATCGCGCGGATGATGGCGTTCTGTCCATCCCAGGCATGGGCAATCAGGACGCAAGGACGCGGGCCATCGCGGGTGGACTCGTAGGCGACGTACCCTTCACAGAGGGTGTCCCCGTCGGCGTAGTCATGGGTTTCGGCATGGAGGGGCATGGTGGAGCCCACGCTGCCTCCGCCTCGGCCAGGCCGTCTTGAACGAATGCGACATGCGCAAAGGCATCACAGGAAGTGCGCGAGCGCCGCGGCCGAGCCCTCCCGGCTGGGATTGAAGTAGTCCGCCATCATCGAGCGTGGTGCCCGGTCGAACCGGCCGGGCGTCAGCCCCAGGTAGCGACGCCACGTCCGGATGCGGTGGGCTTGATCGCTGAAGCCCTGGAGCGGATCCCCCTGGCCCGTCTGCGCCGCGAGCAGGCTGGAATGGATCCGCTCCAGGGCGAACAGCTGTCGGGGTGAATGACCGACGTGCTCCTGGAACCCGCGCTCCAGCTGCCGCGTCGAAACGCCCACCGCCCGCGCCGCGGCTTCCACGCGCGACGTGCGGCGCAGCACCTCCCAGGCCCACGCGAGCCGCTCGGTTTCGGGGAGGGGCTTCGTCGTGGCCAGCCTCCGGAGCAACCACGCATCCAGGCGCGCGGTGACCTGGTGGGGTTCCCAAGCGGCCGAGATGTCCTCCACGAGCCGCCGGGTCTGCCCATCGCCCAGCACCGCTCCCAGCTCCAGCAGGTCGTCGCCCGTGGACTGCCCGCTCGCGGGAAAGAGGCGCGCGAGTCCGGCCGGCTTCAGCATGACCATCACGAAGGCGCAGCCCTCGCCAGAGCGCCAGTCGCGGCGGCGGGACTGGATTCCCAGGAGCGAGGCCCGCGGGGCTCCCGCCGCGAAGTCGCTGGAGCACGGCCGGCCGAAGTTCAGGGTCAGCACCGCCGCCGGAGAGGGTGAGGTCTGGATGGGCTGTCCCGCGTAGGCGCCCTTCAGGTCCTGGATGAACCAGTACCCCAGCACGAAGGGTGACAGCGGCGCGGCGGGAGCTTGCTTGAGGAAGTGCACGGGGCGGCTCAGCCTCCATCAGCCAGCGGCGTGGAGGGAAGCCTGGCCCGCGGGGTCGCCGTCCGCTAGAGGATTCAGGGGATGATGGGACCCGGATGAAGACCCGAACAGACAAGGCGGAGCTCATCCAGACCCTGACGCTCTTCGAGGGCACACGGCCTGAAGACCTGCCTGCCCGGCTGGCGAACCCCTTCCACCCGCCGGCTCCCAGCCCCTGGGGGCTCCGGGCGGTGGACGCCCTTCAGCAGCGACTGCGGCAGGACTCCACGTACCGCGAAGCCCTGTGGCGGCCCGGCTACGGGAAGATGTTCGGCGTGCTGGTGGTCGCCGCACCGGGCGGACGGGTGGGGTTCCTGAGCGCGTTCTCCGGGATGCTGGGCGGCGCGTGGACCCTGGAGGGCTTCGTGCCTCCGCTGTTCGATCCCCTGGACCGCGACGCGTTCTGGCCCGCGGGCGAGGCGGAGCTGGCCGCACTGGAGCAACGGCATGCGGAGCTGTCCCGGGAAGCCGATGCGCTGCGAGCGGGGGGCCCCGTTCACGCACTCCGGGAGGTGGAAGCGCGCCGGGCGGAGGTGGAGCACGTGCGCGCCGAATGTTCGCGCGACCTGTGGCGGCAGGTGACGCAGGGATATGTCATTCCCAATGCCCGCGGCGAAACCCAGACATTGGCCGCGCTGTTCGCGCCAAAGCCTCCCCCCGGAGGTGCCGGTGACTGCGCGGCACCCAAGCTGCTGGCGTATGCCTTTCGCCAGGGCCTCACGCCGCTCGAACTCGCGGAGTTCTGGTGGGGTGCACCGCCGTTCGGGGGCCGCCGGGAGTCCGGTGCGTACTACCCCGCGTGTGACAACAAATGCGGCACGGTGCTGCCGTTCATGTTGCAAGGGTTGGCGGTGGAGCTGCCGGCCCCCACCGCGACGGTCAGCGCCGGGCCGCGCGTCCTCCATGAGGACCCGTGGCTCCTCGTGGTCGACAAGCCCGTGGGACTGCCCGCGCTCCCCGGACGGCATGCGCCCGCGCGCGACTCGGTGCTTGCCCGGCTCCAGGCCCGGTTCCCGGAGCTGACCCCCGCCAGCTTCCTCCATGAACTGGAGCCCGAGTCCTCCGGCCTCCTGGTCATCGCGCGGGACGCGGCGACGCGGGCCTCGCTCCAGCGCCAGTTCTCCCGTCGCGAGGCGGAGCACCGCCACGTCGCCTGGCTGGATGGCCACGTGGAAGGAGACGCCGGCAGCATCGACCTGCCCTTGCGCGGAACGGCCCAGGCGTCACTGGGGGACTGCGTGGACATGCGCCACGGCAAGCGGACCCTGAGCGCCTGGAGGGTGCTCCGGCGCGAGGCCTCACGGACCCGGGTGGAGTTCGTGCCAACGACCCAACTTCCCCACGCGTTGCGTATCCATGCAGCGCATCCGCTGGGGCTGGGACTTCCCATCGTCGGGGACGCGCGCCTGGGACGAGAGGCCGCGCGGCTGATGCTCCATGCCGAGGCGCTGGCCTTCGTGCATCCGCGCACGGGCGAGCGTCTGTCATTCACGTCGCCCACGCCGTTCTGAAAGCCAGACCCGGTGGATTGTTTGATCAATCCACCGGACCTCGGAGACCAAGGGAACAGGGAAGGGCGGGAAGGCCCTTCGTGAACAGAACCCCACCTTGGAGAAGACTCTCATGACTCACGCACGAAATGTCCGCCGCCCGAAGTCCATCCTCGCGGGCCTGCTGCTCGCCGCGACGGCGCTGACCGGCTGCGGAGAGGACGACATCAACCGCAAGTACCAGGGGACGTACAGCCTGGAGCTCCAGCTCGACACCGGCGCGAAGCAAGCGGAGGGAGAGCTGGACGTGGGCTTCAACGTCTACAACGACGATGACGCCTTCATCACGATGAACAAGCTGCAGTGCTCCCTCGCCGCCACCTACGCGAACATCACCGAGCCCGGCGCGGAGGGCGGCAAGGTGGAGTACGAGGACCTGCGCGACGTGCGCCCGGATCAGATCCATGCGTGCCCGGTGCCCGCGGAGCTCGGAGAGAACCTCTGGCTGGACTTCCGCCTGGGCAAGGGCCGCGTCGAGAACGGCAAGCTCACCATCGACTACTCGGGCACGGTGGTGCGGGGCACGTACGAGGAGGTCAACGCCAACCAGGGCACCCGCGTGGGGTCCTTCGGCTACACGTTCCTGGGCAACGAGGTGGAGCTGCCCTGAGCCTCGCGGCGTCCCGTCCTACTTGAGGGTCAAGAGCGTGCCCGCGACGATGAGGGCCACGCCCAATCCCAGCCGCCAGGACAGGGGCTCCTTGAGGATGAGCACCGCGAACGTCACCGTGAGCGCCAGGCTGAGCTTGTCGATGGGCGCCACGCGTGACGCCGGGCCCAGCTGCAGGGCCCGGAAGTAGGCCAGCCACGACAGGCCCGTCGCCACGCCCGACAGCGCGAGGAACAGCAGCGTCTTGCGGCTGAGCGAGGGCAGGGCGTGCTGCTCTCCCCGCGCCAGGGCGATGCTCCACGCGAAGACGAGCACCACCACGGTGCGCAGCGCCGTGGCGAGCGTGGAGGGCACTCCCTCCACGCCCACCTTCGCCAGCACCGCGGTCAACGCCGCGAACACCGCGGACAGCAAGGCATACATCCACCAGGTCATCACGGCACTCCAGCGGCGAGGTCGGGAACAACCCCACGACCTTCTGCCTCGCGGGGAGCCGCCGCGCAATCGCGCCGTCCACCGCGCGACACCCCGTGTGGTCTCCGCCAACGTCCGCCTCCGTCCCCCGTCGCGGTCGGCGTCGGATGCCATGCAGCGCTCCGGACCCCTCCTGGCAGGTGATTGCGCGATTCCAGTGTTGCGCGCATACCCGGGCTTTCGCGGAATGGGGGGGACGCGGTCGTGCTCAAACTCAAGCAGGAACCCGAAGAAGCCTGGATGCGCCTGTCGGGCGATGCGGAGCGCCACGCGCTGGACCATGCGTGGCCTTCATCGGAGCGGGACTGCGTGCGGTTCGTCGTCGACGACGCCTTCTTCCGCCTGGAGCACGATGCCCGGCTGGAGCTCTACCGCGACCTGGCGGAGCGGATGCTCGCCGTCTTCCGCGAGCTCACCCCGCCCGGCGGCTGGCTCTACGCGCTGGACCCGCATCACCCCTGCTACCGCCTCTACCCGCACGTCCGCTTCGAGGCCGGCGCGACGCTCCAGGAGATGACCGGGCTCTACACGCGCGAGCACATGGAGCAGGTGGAGCGCGGCATCCACCCGCAGGCGTTCGAGCCGCGCTGGGCCATGGACGTCCACCCGGCGGGAGACCCCGAACACCTCTTCGCGGCGCCGGACTTCCACTTCGTCTTCGCGGCGCGCTACCGCGTGGGCAACTTCGACGGGCTGGAGGCCCCGGGCCGTGGCCCCATTGAAGCGGAGACCTACGAACTCCTGGGACACCGCCTCATCGCCGCCGTGGACCGCAACCCGCCGGCGCTCTTCCAGCGCGCGCGCAGGCTCGGGCCCGACGAATGAGGTGAAGCGGGAACGTCAGGCCGGGCGGGTCACGGCGCGCGGACGCGGCGCGCCCTCGTAGTAGAGGCTGGCCTGCCCCTCGCCGTAGACGACCAGCACCCGGTCGTTCTCCTCCAGGAGCCCCGACGTCTTCTGCGTGACCTTGCGAACCAGCGTGTCGAGCTGCGCCGGACCCTGCTTGCTGCTGGCCCGGACCGTGACGACTGGCATTCGGTGTTCCGCTCCTGGTGACCTCCCGCGATGGGCAGAAGGGCCCGCGTGTCATAGCCAACGGAACACTTCGTTGACAAGTGCGCGCTGCCACGGTGGATAGGGTCCCATGCTCCACCTCGCTCGCGCATTGCTGGTTTTTTCACTTGCCCTGGTCTCCACCTCCGCCGGCGCGCAGTCGCGCGGGTCGGATGACCTGCGGGGCCACGTGTCGCCCACGCCCGCGTGGCTGCCCCGGGGCGTGTTCCTGGGCACGCAGCTCAACAACGGCGCGGTCGTCCCCAACGTGCGCGTGCAGTGGGAGCTCACGATCTTCCAGGACCGCAAGGACTGTCTCTTATACGCATCTGACGCTGCCGACGATAAGGCTCG
>NZ_RAVW01000549.1 GCF_003611585.1 Corallococcus exercitus
GCATGTGTCCATTGGCAGCCGGGTGGCGGTGAAGGTGCTGCACGAACACCTGGCGCGCTACCCGGAGCTGGTGCAGCGCTTCCATGCCGAGGCCCGGGCGGTGAACCTCATCGGGCACGAGAACATCGTCAGCATCTTCGACCTCAATGCCTCGGCGCCCCGGCCGTACCTCATCATGGAGTTCCTGGAGGGCGCGCCGCTGTCGGCCTGGGTGGGGACGCCGCTGTCGGCTGGGGCGGTGGTGCCCATGCTCACGCAGGTGTGTGACGCGCTGCACGCGGCGCACGCGCGGGGCATCGTCCACCGCGACCTGAAGCCGGACAACATCTTCCTGGTGAAGCGCGGGCGGGGGATGCCGTTCGTGAAGGTGCTCGACTTCGGCATCGCGAAGCTGGTGGATGCGAGCATGCCGGAGACGGTGGCTGGCATCATCGTGGGGACGCCGGAGTACATGGCCCCGGAGCAGTCCCTGAGCCGGCGCCTGGACGGCCGCGCGGACCTGTACGCGGTGGGCGTCATCGCCTACCAGTTGCTCACCGGGCGGCTGCCCTTTCCCGACGAGGGGCTCACCGCCCAGCTCGTGGCGCACCAGACGCGGCAGCCTCCGGCCCCTCGCTCCATCTGTCCCACGGTGCCGGCCGCGCTGGAGGCGGTGGTGCTGCGCGCGCTGGCGAAGACTCCGGAGGAGCGCTTCCCCAACGCGCTCGCCCTGCGCGCCGCGCTGGAGCAGGCCCTCGCCCTGCGGACCCCGCCGCCGCGCGCGGCCGTGGGGGCTCCCCGTCCCGCGCCGGGAGGTGCTCCCTCGGGGGCTCCCTCCACGGGGCCCCGGCGCACGCCGCCGCTGGCTCCGCCGGGCTCGTCGGGGGGCAAGACGCTCCCGTTGCCCGTGCAGGTGGTGCTGCAGCCGGGCGCGCAGCCCCGGGCCTTCACGGGGTCCGACCTGTCGCGGGGCGGCGTGTTCCTTCACGCGACGGGGGAGCTGCCCCCGCTGTTCGCCCAGGTCCAGGTGGTGCTGCCGCTGTCCACGGGGCCGCTGTCCGTCACGTGCGAGGTGGTGCGCCACGTCTCACCCGAGCAGGCCCAGGCCTGGAGCATGCGCCCGGGCTTCGGCGTGCAGTTCGTCGCGCCGTCCGCCGCGCTGAAGGCCCGCGTGGAGCAGCACCTCGCCAGCGCCCCTGCCTCTCCGCCCCCCGCGTCCGGGGAGCTTCCGGACGACCCCGAGGCCGAGCGCGTCCTGTCGATGTGGCGCGGGCAGCTGGCCGGGGAGGGCACCCACTACACGGTGCTGGGGCTTTCGCCGGACGTGGAGCTGGAGCCCGCGCGGGAGCGGGCGCGCGAGCTGTGGATCGCCCTTTCCGCGCTCCGGCCGCGGCCCCTGTCGCGCGGGCAGCGCTCGCGGCTGGAGTCCATGCTGATCCGCGTGCGGGACGCGGGCGACACCCTGGGCATGCCCCTGCGCCGGGCGCGCTACGACGCCCGGCTGGGCAACGCCCGGGGCGTGGCGCGGTGCCTGGAGGCGGGGCTCACCGCGGCCCAGACGGACGCCCTGCGCCGCGACTTCCTGGCCGAGCAGCCCCGGGCGGTGGGCACCGCACGGGTGCACTTCCTCTCCGGCAGCGCGCTGGAGCGCGACGGCCAGCTCCAGCGGGCCCTGGAGGCCTACGAGCGGGGCCTGGAGCTGGACCCCCTGGAGTGGGAGTACCAGCAGCGCCGCCGCGTGGTGCTCCGGGCGCTGGGCGCCCGCCTGTCCGGCGCCCGAAATGAAAGGGCCCGATTCCCTGGGGAGGGAACCGGGCCCTGACGCTACTCACGGCCGTACGGCCGGGAAGCGATTACTCGCCGGAGGCCGCGCTGCACGCCGCGCTGATGCTGGTCAGCTTGGAGTAGCAGGACAGCACGCGCAGCTGGTACGCGCTCTGCTCGGCCTCGGTCTTGTCGGAGCAGCCCTTGACGTCGTTCACGCAGTCCGCGAACGCCTCGAACTTCTTCTTGTCGTCGTCGGAGCAGGACTCGGTGCTCTTCTCACACTGGTCGCGCTCGGCGTCGGTGATCTCACCGTCGTCACCGTCGACCGTGAGGCCACACTCCTCGGCCTGGTCCTTGGTCTTGTTGGCGACGTCCTCGAGCTGATCGCAGATGCTGCCGCCACCGCAAGCGGTGAGCGTGAGCGAAGCCATGGCCGCCAGACCGAACAGGATCTTCTTCATGATGGTTCTCCCCCTCAGGGATGAGGTACAAGTGGAAAGCAAGCGGCGCGCATCCTAACGAGCGCTCGCGTGCGGTCCAGTGGACTTTATTCCGGGAATTCTATTCAAAAGCAAATAGGGAGCCTTGGGGCGGGTTGATCCGCCAACTGCCTTGACTCCCCCCTGGGTTTCCCGTAAGTCCCGCCGTCTTTTAGCGCGCCGGGCGGTCCGCCGTCCGAAATGCGCGTTGGATTCCATGGGTTGAACCAACCCGAAGCTGACAGGGGTTCGACGATGTACGCAGTCATTCGCACGGGCGGAAAGCAGTACCGCGTCGCCGAGGGCGACGTTGTCCGGATCGAGAAGATCGCCGGGGACATCGGCGCCGAGGTCTCCTTCACCGAGGTCCTCCTGCTGGGCGGCTCTGAGAGCCCGAAGGTGGGCCAGCCGACGGTGGCGGGCGCGAAGGTCGTGGGCAAGGTGCTGGCGCAGGACAAGCACCGCCGCGTCCTGCACTTCCGCAAGGAGAAGGAAGGCTGGACCCGCCGTCGGGGTCACCGCCAGCCGTACACCGAGGTGAAGGTCACCTCGATCTCCGGCTAGTCGCCTTTCCGGTCATTCCCCACACGAACTTCAAGGAGCAGGTGTCATGGCCCATAAAAAAGGTCAGGGTTCTTCGCGCAACGGGCGTGATTCCAACCCGCAGTACCGTGGCGTCAAGGTGTACGGCGGTGAGACCATCACGGCGGGCAGCATCCTCGTCCGTCAGGTCGGCACGGTCATCCACCCGGGCACGAACGTGAAGCTCGGTCGCGACTTCACCCTCTTCTCGACCGTGGACGGCGTGGTGAAGTACGAGCGCCTCGGCCGCGACAAGAAGAAGGTGTCCGTGTACCCGGCCGCCGCCGAGCAGGCGAGCGCCTAGTCAGTGGCCCTGGGGCGACCCAGGGCACGGCTTACCGAGCGGGTCGTTCCCGGTCCTTCCGTTCCCGTTGGGAACGGGTGGATGCGAGGACGGCCCGCTTTGTGTTTTTCCAGGAGGGCTCTGGCCCCATGAAGTTCGTCGACGAAGTACGCATCTACGTGAAGGCGGGAGACGGCGGGAACGGTGCCGTGGCCTTCCGGCGGGAGAAGTTCATCGAGCGCGGCGGCCCCAACGGCGGCGACGGCGGCAACGGCGGCTCCGTGGTGTTCGTGGCGAACCCGCAGCTGACCACGCTCCTGGACTACCGCTACCAGCAGCACCACCGCGCCAAGAACGGCGAGCACGGCATGGGCAGTGACTGCAATGGTCACGGGGCCGAGGACATGATCCTCCAGGTGCCGGTGGGCACGCTGATCCGCAACGAGCAGACGGGTGAGCTGCTGGTGGACCTGAGCGACCCGGGCCAGCAGTACGTGGCGGCCAAGGGCGGCCGGGGCGGCCTGGGCAACATGAACTTCGCCACCTCCACGCGCCAGACGCCGCGCTTCGCGCAGGACGGCGGCAAGGGTGAGGAAGTCACCCTGCGGCTGGAGCTGAAGCTGCTGGCGGACGTGGGCCTGCTGGGCTTCCCCAACGCGGGCAAGAGCACGTTCATCTCGCGGGTGAGCCGGGCGCGGCCGAAGGTGGCGGACTACCCGTTCACCACGCTGGTGCCGAACCTGGGCATGGTCCAGTACAAGGACAACCTGTCCTTCGTCATGGCGGACATCCCCGGCATCATCGAGGGCGCCAGCGAGGGCGTGGGCCTGGGCCACCAGTTCCTGCGCCACGTGGAGCGCTGCAAGGTGCTGGTGCACCTCATCGACATGGGCGCCGAGGGCGAGGGCCGCAAGCCGCTGGACGACTTCAACATCCTCAACGCGGAGTTGAAGAAGTACAGCGCGGAGCTGGCCAGCAAGCCGCAGGTGGTGGCCGCCAACAAGCTGGACCTGACGGAGGCCCGCGAGCGCCTGGGGCCCTTCACGGAGGCGCTGCGCCGCAAGGGCATCCGCGTGTACCCGGTGTCCTGCGCCACGGGCGAGGGCATGCAGGCCCTGATGGACGCGGTGGCGGAGGTGCTCTTCACCAGCCGCACCGACAAGCTCCACGTGGAGATGCCTGCGAAGAAGGCTCCGGCGAAGAAGGCCGCCTCCAAGGCCCTGGCGAAGAAGGCCGCGACGCAGGCGGCGCGCAAGGGCGCCGCGAAGAAGGCTCCGGCGAAGAAGGCCGCCGCGAAGAAGGCTCCGGCGAAGAAGGCTCCGGCGAAGAAGGCCGCCGCGAAGAAGTCCTCGCGCAAGCCCGTGGCGAAGAAGGCCGTGCGCAAGGCTCCGGCGAAGAAGGCGGCCCGGAAGGCTCTGGCGAAGAAGACGGTGCGTAAGGCCCCGGCGAAGAAGGCTGCCCGGAAGGCTCCGGTGAAGAAGTCCGGCGGGAGGCGCTGAGCCGATGGCTGGTGGAGGCCCCCGCTACGAGAAGTTCGAGCGCGACGTCGTCGAGCCGGAGCAGTTCCTGCTCGACGTGCGGAAGGAGAAGATCGACCGCGTCGTCAGCCAGCGCACGCGCAACTTCGTGGTGGTGCTCGACCGGCTGGAGGACAACTTCAACATGGCCGCGGTGCTGCGCACCTGCGAGTCCATGGGCGTGCAGGAGGTGCACGTCGTCGTCAACCCGGAAGCGCCCTTCATCCCCAACCTGCGGGTGGCCCAGGGCTGCGACAAGTGGTTGGACGTGCACCTCTACAAGACGTTCGCGGAGTGCCGCGAGCACCTGAAGGGGCGGGGCTTCAGCCTCTACGCGTCGGCGCTGCGCGAGGGGGCCACCAACCTCTACAGCCTGCGCTTCGACACGAAGTTCGCCATGGTGTTCGGCAACGAGCGCTACGGCGTGAGCGACGACGTGCTCAACGGCGTGGACGGCACCTTCTGGGTGCCCATGAAGGGCTTCAGCCAGAGCCTGAACATCTCCGCCGCGGCGTCCGCCAGCATCACCCGGGCGATCGCCTGGCGGGACGAGCACCTGGGGAGCTCCGGGGACCTGTCCCCCGAGGAGGCCCAGGAGTTGCGCGAGCGCTTCTACCTGCTGGGCGTGAAGCAGCGGAAGCGTCTGGTCAAAGCCACACAGCGGTGAATGCTGGCCCCCCGGGGGCCGTCCGGATGCGGTAGATGGACCCTGCGGGCGCCCCAGGTGCCCGCTCCGGAGGCGCACGCCATGTTGCTGGAATCCCTGCTCTTCACGCTGCTCACGCAGGCCCCCACCACTGCTGCCCCCAC
>NZ_RAVW01000054.1 GCF_003611585.1 Corallococcus exercitus
GTGGAGGGGCGGGCGGCGGAGGGCTTCCGCTTCAACACCGTGAGGGCGGCAACGGAGGCGCCCCAGCGGCACAACGACCTCACGGCGCCGTGGACGGAGGACTCGCTCTACCTCGTCTACACCTCCGGCTCCACGGGCACGCCGAACGCCGTCGAGGGCTCCCACCTGTCGCTCGCCGTCTTCATCGAGTGGCAGGCGCGCACCTTCGAGGTCGGTCCGGAGTGCCGCGTCTCCCAGCTCGCGCCCACCACGTTCGACGTGAGCCTGCGGGACTTCTTCCTGCCGCTGTGCACGGGCGGCACGCTCTACATCCCGGCCGCGGGCACCCGCTACCATCCCATCCTCTTTCCGCGCTGGGTGGCCGAGCACCGCATCAACCTGATGCACTCCGTGCCGTCGGTGTTCAAGCTGGCGTCGGAGGTCAGCTGGACGAACGCGAAGCTGAAGGGCTCGTTCGACTCCCTCCGCAAGCTGTTCCTGTCCGGCGAGCGGCTCTACGTGGAGGACGCCCGGCAGCTCCAGGCGCACCTCTCCCCGGACGCGCAGCTGATCAACTTCTACGGGCCCAGCGAGTGCACGCTCATCAAGACGTGCTTCGTCGTGCCCCGGGACTGCGCTGGCCTGGAGGGCGACGTCGTGCCACTGGGCCGGCCCATCGAAGGCTGCGAGGTCCGGCTGGACGGCGGCCCGGATGCCCTGTCCGGCGAGCTCGTCCTGGAGTCGGAGTTCCTCGCGAAGGGCTACTACCGGAACCCGGAGCTGACGGCGGCGAAGTTCTCCAGCGTGGCGCGGCCGGACGCCCCCAGGCTGCGGGCGTACCGCACGGGAGACCTGGGCTACCGCGATGGTCAGGGCCTGCTCCACTTCACCGGGCGCAAGGACCATCAGATCAAGGTCAACGGCAACCGCGTGGAGCTGGGCGAGGTCGAGCACTGCCTCCGGCGCATGCCCGGCGTCAGCGGCGCGGTGGTCGTCGCCAGCGACGCGCGTCAGGGCGCGGATCCCATCCTGTCCTGCGTCTACGCGAGCGACGGCGACCTCGCCGAGGACCAGGTCCGCGCGCACCTGCTCCAGCACCTTCCCAAGTACATGGTCCCCACGAATGTCAGGCGCATGGGCGAGCTGCCGCTGCTGACGAACGGCAAGGTCGACCGCAAGCAGATCGCGTCACTTTTCTAAATCTCCTGGAGCACGCCTTGTCCACCGACACAGCGCAACGTCTTGCAACGCTTTGCAAAGAGATTCTGAGGATCGACCACGTCCGGCCGGAGGCATCCCTGGTGTTGCAGGGCGCGTCCTCCATGCGCCTGATGCAGCTGGTCGCGCGGCTCTACGAGGACTTCGACGTCATCGTGGACCTCAGCGAGGTCATGGGCGAGGTGACGCTGGATTGGATCGCCGCCATGGTCGAGGAGCGCCGTGCGGCGGACGGCGGCGGTGCGGCGCCCATGCCGGCCCTCGCGGAGGAGGCCCCGCGTCCCGCGGGGGCGGCCGTGCCCCTCAGCGAACTCCAGCTCGCCTTCTGGGAGATGCGCCGCTACGCGCCGGCGATGTGCGCCTACAACGAGGGCGTCAGCCACCTGGTGAAGGGCGACCTGGACCTGGCCGTCTGCAAGAAGGTCCTGGTGGAGCTGGTCGCGCTCCAGCCCGCGCTGCGCAACGCCTACCTGGAGGTGGACGGCGTCGCGGTGCAGCGCGAGGTCCCCATGGCGGAGATCGAACCGTCCCTCAAGCTGGAGGTGACGGACCTGTCGGGGCATCCGGATCCGATGGCCGAGTGCGCCGCGCAGCACCGGGCCATGTACGCGACCCGCTTCGACCTGTCCGCGCCGCCGTGCTTCCGCGTCGCCGTGTGGAAGGTGGGCGAGCGGCGCTGGGTGGTGTCGTGGGTCGTGTACCACATCGTCACGGACTGGTGGGCGGTGGACGTCCTGCGCCGCGGCGCCGCGAAGCTGTACCGCGCGCTGATGGCGGGAGCCCCGGAGTCGCGCCCGCCCGCGGTGCCGCAGGCTCCGCACGCCGGCACGCGCTTCACGGCGGAGGACGAGGCCTGGTGGCTCGCGAAGTTCCAGACGCCGCCGCGTCCGCTGACCCTGTCCAGCCGTCCCCGGCCGCTGATCAAGAGCTACGCCGGTGAGATGTACCTCCAGGAGCTCCAGGGCATCTCCGCCAGCCGGATGGAGGGCCTGCGCGAGCGCCTGGCCGTCACGATGTCCAGCCTCACCTACGCGGCGTTCTCCCTGCTGCTCGCGGCGCTGAGCGGCGAGGACGACGTGACGGTGGGCGTGCCGTTCCTCAACCGCCAGCACGCCGACGTGCAGGACACGGTGGGCCTGTTCGTCAACAGCCTGCCGGTGCGCATGAAGGCGGAGCACGGAGTCGCCGCCGCCGACTACATCCGCGCGTGTCACGGCGAGCTGCTGGAGGCCTTCCGTCACGGGCGCTATCCGTCGTTCCGGCTGATGCGCCAGCTCAAGCTGCCGACGCGCTTCAACCGGGCCCCGCTCTACGACCACCTCTTCAGCTACTACGAGAACACCGTCGTGGACGTGGTCTGCGACCAGACGAAGCTCGCGGTGACGGAGATCGAGCTGCCGCGCGGCACGAGCAAGTACGACCTGAGCCTGTTCGTCACCCGCACCGGGGACAGGCTCGACTGCAAGGCGGAGTACACCACCGCGCTCTTCTCCGAGGAGGAGGCCGCCGCCTTCGTCTCCCACTACCAGGCCGTCCTCGAACGGCTCCTGACCGACTCCAGCGTGACGGTGGGCGAGCTCCTCGCCACGGTGCGCGCGCGCGTCCAGCACTCCCTTCCCCAGCAGCGGGCCTAGGCCATGCACAAATCCTTTGGAAACCTCGATGCGGCCTGGAAGGAAGCCTCCTTCGCGTACAAGAGCGTTCCGTTCTTCCGGAACCGGCCCTCCCTGCCCCCCGCGGCATCGCCCGCCGCGGGCTTTCTCGACATCCCGATGACGAGCAAGCCGGACTACCGGAAGAACTTTCCGGCGGGAGTCCTGGCGGATGGCCGCTCGGTCAACGACCCCTACGTGCAGCGGTACCAGAGCTCGGGGACCAGCGGTGACCGGCTGGTGAGCGTCATCCACGCGTTCAAGCTGGCGGACCGGATGGCGAACTGCCTGTCCGTGAACAAGCGCCTGGGCTTCCTCCTGGACGAGCCGAAGATCCGGATGTGCCGCTACGCGGCGCCCAACTGCTCGGACGTCGAGTGCAGCAACCCGAACACGTCCATGGAGGACCGCATCCTCCAGGACGGCACGCTGGTGCTGCCCGTCTATCACGACCTGCTCACGACCCCGGAGCCCATGCTCAAGCGTGCGTTCGACGAGCTCCACTCGTACGAACCGAACGTCTGGTACGTGGACCCGATGCACCTGTCGGTGCTGATCAAGAAGGCGCGCGCGTCAGGCTGGAAGTTCGACATGGGCCGCAAGGTGTCGGTGCTCCTGACCTACACCTTCGCGACGCAGGCGCTGCTGCGGCAGCTGGCCACGCTGTGCGAGGGCCACTTCCCGGTGGCCTCCGTCATGGCGATGTCCGAGTTCGGCTTCGTGGGGCTCGCCTGCGAGGAGGGCAACCTCCACCTCAACGACAAGGACTACTACCTCGAGTTCATCAAGATGGAGGCGCCCGACGACCGCGACGACCTCTGGGAGCTGGTCATCACGAGCGTGGGGGACAAGCTGTGCCCGCACATCCGCTACCGCACCAATGACATCTACCGGCTCCTGGGGCCGTGCAAGTGCGGCAGCGCCATGCCCGCCGTGGCCTTCCAGGGGCGCGTGAAGGACCTGGTGCGGCTGCCGAGCGGCCGCTACGTCACGCCCGGCGAGCTGGATGCGCTGGTGGGCGCGCCCAGGTGGATCGACATCTTCCAGCTCACCTTCCAGAAGGCCGGCAACTTCATCTTCCGCTACAGCGGGGAAGCCGAACCCAACGCGGAGGAATTGGCCGCGCTGCGCTCGAAGCTGGAGGACCTGCTGGAGTCGAAGTCGCTCCGGATGGAGGCGGTCCACTACTTCCCGTTCGAGCGCGGGGGCAAGTTCCAGTTGGTCAGGACGGGGTGAGGGCAGGGTGACCGGCGTGATTCCACACCAGGGTGAGATGCGATGATGGCTTTCGGCTCCAATGACTTGATCACCTCCGGCGCGGTGCGGGAGGACTTTCCCATCCTCACGCGACAGGTGGACGGCGAGCGGTTCGTCTACCTGGACAGCGCCGCGACGGCGCTGAAGCCGCAGTCGGTGATTGACGCGGTGACGCGCTACTACACGGAGTGCACGGCGAACATCCACCGCGGGCGCCACCGCCTGTCGGAGGAGGCGTCCGACCTCTACGAGGAGGCGCGCGGCAAGGTGGCGCTGATGGTGGGCTGCGCGAGCAACGAGGTCATCTTCGTGCGCAACACCACGGAGGGCCTGAACCTGGCGGCCTCCTGCATGGGGCTGAAGAAGGACGACCTGGTCGTCGGGTTCCTGGACGCGCACCACTCACAGCTGCTGCCGTGGATGCGGGGCGGGAACTACCAGGTGGTCCGCCAGGGCCCGAACTGGCAGCCCGACCTGGAGCACTACGCGGAGCTGCTGCGGCGCAAGCCCAAGGCCGTGGTGGTGACGCATTGCTCGAACGTCACGGGCGGCTACCTGCCGCTGGAGACGATCTCGAAGATGGCGCACGACGCCGGGGCGCTGGTCGTGGTGGACGCGGCCCAGTCCGTGGCGCACTGCCGCCTGCGGTTCACCGAGTCCAACATCGACTTCCTCGCGCTGTCGGCGCACAAGATGCTGGGGCCGTCCGGCATCGGCTGCCTGGTGGGAAGGGCTTCGCTGCTGCGGGACGCGGAGGCGGTGCTGGTGGGCGGCGGCGTGGTGGACTTCACCACGCTCGAGTCCTTCCAGTACCGGAAGATCCCCCACAAGTTCGAAGCGGGAACGCCGGCCATCGAAGCCGCCTTCGGCTTCGCGGCGGCCATCGACTACCTGGACATGGTGGGCCTGGAGCGGATCCAGGCGCACGACCACGAACTGTCGCGAGCGTTCCTCGAAGGGCTGAAGCGCCGGCCACGGCTCAAGCTCCTGGGGCCCGACGTCGCGGAGGCCCGCGCTCCCATCTTCAGCCTCTACGTGGAGGGACTGGAGGACCTCTCCGACGTGAGCCGCGCGCTGAGCGACGCGCACGGCGTCATGTGCCGCAACGGGCACCTGTGCGCGCAGCCGCTGGTGGACCACTACACGAGCGGCGAGGTGCTGCGGATGTCGGCCTACCTCTACAACACCGTCGAGGAAGTCGAGTACGCGCTGAGCGCCCTGGACGAAGTGGTCCGGGTCTACCAGCGGTAGCGGAGGAGGGGACACGCGATGAACAACATCTACGAGGAGATCAGCCCCAAGCTGCGCGACTTCATCGCGAACCAGCGAATGTTCTTCGTCGCCACGGCCCCGCTGTCGGCGGAGGGCCACGTCAATCTCTCCCCCAAGGGGCACGACACGCTGCGGGTGCTCGACCCGCACCGCGTCGCCTACCTGGACCTGTCCGGGAGCGGGGTGGAGACCATCGCGCACCTGCGGGAGAACGGCCGCATCTGCATCATGTTCTGCGCCTTCGACGGACCGCCGAAGATCATCCGGCTGCACGGGCGGGGGCGCGTGTTGACGCCGGAGCAACAGCCGGAGTTCGGAGAGCTGCTGTCGCTCTTCCCCGACCTGCCAGGGGGCAGGGCCATCATCGTGGTGGACGTGGTCCGCATCGCCGGCTCATGCGGCTTCTCCGTGCCGCGGTTCGAGTTCGTGGAGCAGCGTGACCAACTCGTGAAGTGGGTCAACAAGAAGGGACCGGACTGGTTGGATGACTACCGCAAGAAGAACAACGCGGTGAGCATCGACGAGCTGCCCGCCATCGACCCCGACCCGGAATCCGGCGACTGAGAAACCGGGACCGCCAACGCCTGACGCGCGGCGCCGTGCTTTCCAGGGCGTAGGGGCTGACCAGGATGACGGTGTTGTCACTTTTCAGCTTGTTTTAAACGCCTCATACGTGTAGTGAGTATGTCTATAGGGCGGACGGAATATTCTTCCGTTGGTGGCCGGCCGCCCGTCGAAGTCTCTTCGACAGCCTGATCCTGAGGGGGACCATGGCGACATCGATTGCGGCGACGCGTGCGCTCCGTGGCGTACGACGCGCCATGGCTGTGGGGGGTGCGTGTCATGGATTGCTGCTCGTGGCGCTGGTGCTCTCAGGCTGTGCCGGGGCTCCGCCTCCGCCGGATGCGAAGGGTGGGGCAGGGGATGCGCCGGACATGGTGCGCATTGTTGGCGGCACGTTCCAGATGGGCAGTGAGGACGGGCTCGCGGACGCGAAGCCCGTGCATCCGGAAGAGGTGCAGGCCTTCCTGTTGGACCGGACGGAGGTGACCGTCGCGGCGTACGCCCGCTGTGTCCGTGAGGGCAGGTGCGGCGAGCCGGCGGCGAACGCGGCAACGGGCTTCCAGCAGTTCTGCAATTGGAAGCACCCCGAGGGGCGTGAAACGCATCCCGTCAATTGCGTCACCTGGCTGGAGGCGGATGCGTATTGCCGGGCCATGGGCAAGCGCCTGCCCACGGAGGCCGAGTGGGAGTACGCGGCGCGCCGTCCTGACGGCCGGACGTATCCCTGGGGGGAGGCGGCGCCGGACGCCCGGCGTGCGAACGCGTGTGGCGAAGGCTGCGTCCAGAACGGCAAGGCGAAAGGCTTCGACGGTTGGAAGGCGGCCCCCTTCCCCGACGACGCGTATCCGGAGACGGCGCCTGTCGGCAGCTTCCCGGAGGGGCAGTCCGCGGACGGGGTGATGGACCTGGCCGGCAACGTCTGGGAGTGGACCGCGAGCGGCTACGCCGCGACGTATGACGGCGTGAGGGACGAGGGCCTGCGGGTGAACCGCGGTGGGGGAGGGCGGGACGACGTGTCGACGTTCCGCGCGGCCACGCGCAGCAAGAACCGTCCCGAGACCCGGACCGGCGGCATCGGTTTCCGCTGCGCCAGGTAGTTCGCGCCCCTGGGGCCGGGCTGGCGGGTGCCGCGCGGCCGGGGGGCAGTCTTGTCGTCGTCGCAACGCCTGTTCACGGGCGGCCGTCTCCGCATCTCTTCGCACGAAGGAGTCTCACCATGCCTGATCATCCATTCTCATCCCCGTTGTTCGGGCGGCGGTTCACGCTCGGAGTCCTGATGGCCTCGCTCGCGGGCTGTACCCCGAGCGCTGAATCGCCACCCGCCCGGGAGGAGGCAGCCCCGGCCCCCGCGCCCGTGATTGCGGCGCCTGCGACGGCGGCGACGACCGCGAAGGCGGAAGACGTCGTCATGGCGGAGACCGCCGCGGCGGCGACGGCGCTGGCGCTCTCCACGGTGGGCATTGAAGCCAACACCGCGGGCGTGGAGGCGCGCAGCACGGCGACGCTGCCTCCTGGCGGCTATGACTTCATGCGCATCCTGCCCCTGCGCGCCGAGAAGGTGCCCGCGCCGAAGGGGCTGCACATCGTCAACATGCCGGCGGCGGTGCAGCTGGGCAAGGCGCTGTTCTGGGACGTGCAGCTCGGCTCGGACTCACAGACCGCGTGCGCGACCTGTCACTTCCGGGGTGGCGCGGACGACCGCACGATGAACACGGTGAACCCGGGCATCGACGGCATCTTCGCGAGCGGCGGCGTCACGGCGGCGGGCCAGCTCTTCACGCCGTCGAACGTCACCAACAACGACCGCATCGGTTCACAGGGCGCGGTGCGCTCCACGTTCATTGGCATCAACCCGGACCTCACGCAGTCGACCGACATGTGTCAGGTCGTGTCGGCCTTCCCCTGGTACACCGAGCGCCGGGTGGGCGCGCGCAACAGCCCGACGATGATTGGCGCGGTGTACTTCCGCGAGCTGTTCTGGGACGGCCTGGCCACGCACGTCTTCAACGGCCGGGATCCGTTTGGCCACCTGGGCAACGGCAACGGGCCGTACACCATCGAGAACGTGGCGCTCGCGTCGCAGGCGGTCGCCCCGCCGGTGGACGACGTGGAGATGACCTGCACGGGCCGTCCGTTCAACGGGCCGAACAGCATCGGCACGAAGATGCTCCCGCGCGCGGCGCTGCGCCTGCAGCACGTCGCGGCCAACGACAGCGTGCTCGGGCCACTGGCGAACCCGTCGGGCACGGGCCTGATCTGCGACGGTGTCCCCTGCACGTACCAGGAGCTCGTCCTTCGCGCGATGGGTCCCACGCTGGCGAACAACGCGGAGGCGGAGTTCTCGCTCATCTACGGTGAAGCGCTCTACGCCTATCAGGCGACGCTGATTCCGGACCGCACGCCGCTCGACAAGTTCCTGGAGGGAAACATCACGGCGCTGTCGCTCAAGCAGCTGCACGGCTTCGGCGTCTTCCTGGGCCCCGCGCGCTGCAACACCTGCCACAACGGAGGCCTGCTGTCGGACGCGAGCTGGCGTGCGTATCAGGTGGCGGGCTCGCTGAACGCGGACGGAGGAGACCAGGGCTTCCACAACCTGGGCCTGCGGCCGCCCAACGAGGACCCGGGCCGCGGCCGTCTGGGAGCCCAGGGAGTCCCCGTGTCCATCAGCGGTTCGCCCTTCGACCTGGGAGCCTTCAAGACGCCCTCGCTGCGCAACATCAAGCTGACGGCGCCGTACTTCCACCAGGGAGGCAAGGCGACGCTGAACGACGTCATCGACTTCTACGCCCAGGGAGGCCGTGACGTGCCGAACCCGCAGACCACGAGCCTGCTGCAGCCCTTCACCCTTACGACCGACCAGCGCGCCGCGCTCATCGACTTCCTGACGAACGCGCTGACCGACTGCCGCGTGGAGAAGGAGCGCGCGCCGTTCGACCACCCCGAGCTGCCGCTGCCCAACCGCGCGAGCGGTCTGCCGGCGGTGGGAGCGACGGGCACGGGTAGCTGCCCGTAGTGCGTCCAGGCCACCCGGGCGGAGAGGCTGTTCGCCCGGGTGGTTGTCGCTTGTAGGGCACGTGCTACCGGCGCTCATCCTCCAGGAAGATCAAGCCTCGACGGTCGCGCTGGACGAGCTGTGCGTTAATCTTTCTGTTCCCGGAACTGTCGACGGTACTCAATCAATGCCCCCAGCGTGGTGGACATTGTCAGGACGACACCTCGGGTTCCTCGTTGAGTGCCGTGAAGTCCAGAGTTCTGGCGGAACCAGCGCTGAAATTCTTCAGACATGAGTGTGCGACCAAACCCTGCAACATCCTGATTTGTTAAGCCGAAAGATTCCATCGCGGCCTTGAGTTGTTCTCCGAGTCGATTTGCGTAATTTTGACTCTCGGCCCATTTCAGGAACAGGTCGCGTGCACGGAGGTTCGGAGCGAGATCGTGGCGCTCCGCGCACATCAAGAACAGGTTGGAGAGGCGTCTGCTTTATCTACGTCGAACTCGTCCCCCCAATGCTTCCTGCAGGCCCAACAGCATGGCTCCCCTAAGTCTATACATCTTGTGATGAGCCATTCTTGCCAGTGGTCGAGTATTCGTTTCTTGAGTGGGGGTGCCATGGTGGTCGCACTCTTCTTTGAGAGTGTCTCGCCTGATTGAGTCTGGCCTTGGGTGGCTTTCGCTTGTGATGTTGTGGCCAGGTCATCAAGCGCTGCGGTGACGCAGCCGTGCAAATGGCGGTAGGGCACGGGAATCGAACTCGCCAGGGACTGCTCTCGCAGCCCCTCACCGGTTTTGAAGCCCCGCCGCCCCGTCAGGTGAGACCGGTGACGTTGGTGTCGATCTGGAGCTGCTTGACGATCTCCTGATCCTTCTTTCGCTTCTTCACCTTCTTCCAGTTCAGGAAGGAGTTGAACTCCTTGCGGGTGGTCGGCTGGGCCCGATAGGCGACGGCGCTCTCGAAGGCGACGCGGAAGGAAGAGTCGGTGACGCTCTCCAACTCGTCGAACGCATCGTCCCGCTTGCGCTTCTGGGCCTTGTTGCTGGTCGTGCTCGGAATCCAGAAGCGGGAGACGTCCACCTTGTTGGGCAGGAAGGTGGGGAAGACGGGGGGCGCGCTGGGCTTGAGCGCGACGCTGCCTCCCACCAGGGGCTGCGACCCCTTGGACTGGGGGTAGGCCTGCACGGCCACCACCGTCTCCTTGGCCTTGCCGCCGACCCGGAACCCGGTGCCCGGGTTGGTCGCGCTCGACATGCCGAAGACGAACCCCTGCTCCGGCTGGTTCTTCAGCGCCGGATTCACCAACGGGTCCGTGACGGCGGTATCCGTGCCGGAGAAGTGCTTCAGCGGCTCGGGGGGGACGGCGTCCTGCTTGAGAACGTGGTTGGGGTGCTTCGTGCTGTCGATCTCCAGCGTGGCCTTCCAGACATGGGGCACGCGCCGCGGAATCGTGAGGGACGTGGCCCCGCCGTCCGTCTTCGACACCGTCGACGGAATCACGTTCCAGGCCACGAGGTCCGCGACATTCACCACGTAGGAGCTGTCCGGGTACTCGACGGACACCTTCATGTCGATGGGCACGCTGGTGTCGTACTTCTTGTTGACGGTGTCGAACGGCCCCTTCTCCGCCATCACCTCCATCACCCGCCAGGCCGGCGCGTTGAACTCCCGCAACTGCGGCGCCAGGTTGTCCGCGCGGTAGCTGTCCAGGCCCAGTATCTTGTCGCTCACCAGGTGGCCGCCCGCGTAGTTGAACTTGGCCGTCACCGGCCGGTCGAACATGGCCCGCTCGTGCTCGCCCAGGTTGCCAATCTCCGTCTGCGGAGGCTTCGCCGCCCGGGTGCTCGCCGTGCGGCGCGTCCCCTCGACGATGGCATGGATGGAGTTGGGCCGGTTCACGTCGTCGCCAATCTTCTTCGTGCTCTTGATGAACTCGCTCGGCCGGACCTGCGCGCCGTTCTGGATGGGGTAGGGGTAGTCGGGGAGCTGCTTCTTGAACGCGTCGTTGAGGACGGAGAGCGGGTGCTTCACGGAGGTGGAGTTGGGCGTGCCGACGATGTACGGGCTCTTCATCTGGACGACGCCGGCCGACAGGGCCGCGGCGTCCCGGACGTGCCCGGCGGACACCGTCCGTCCATCGCTCGCCGCGGCGCCCATGGCGTCCGCCTCGCGCTCCAGCCCCGCGTCCACGCTCGCCCGCACCGGTCCCAGGGACACGCCGCCGCCCACGCGCCCCTGGCGCTGCTGCACCACGTGCGCCAGCTCGTGGCCGAGCAGCTCCTGCCCGCGGCGGGTGTCCGGCGCGTAGGTGCCCGGCGCGAAGCGGATGGTGTCGCCGTGGGTGTACGCGTACGCATCGAAGGGCAGGGGGCCGGGGCTCCGGTCCACTCGCACCGCCTGGAAGTCGGCCCCGAACGCGTCCTCCATCCGGGTGCGCACGGGCTCCGGCAGCGGCTCGCCCCGCCGCTCGGGAAGGCCTGTCTGGAACGGGCGTGGGACTTTCGGCATCCGGACGCTCATCACCGCCAGGGTAGCAGGTGCTCCGCCCGGCCGAGCCAGTGCGCCTCCGCCTCGCCGCATTGACGCCCCGATCCGGGCCCTGTTACCTCGGCTGCCGTCCCGCCAGGAGCCCTCCATGACCGCGTCAGATTTCGAACCCCTGCTCGCGCCGGGCCCTGCCCGCGCCCACCTGGAGGCGGAGCTGGAGCGCCTGCGCGCCATCGTCCGCCACGCGATGCCCGAGGCCCCCGGTGACGCGGCCCCCGCGCCGGTGGACCTCGCGGCGCTCCAGGAGCGCATCCGCCAGCACGTGGACGCCGCGGACGCGGAGGGGCGGCGCCTGCCGCTCGTCCACCTCACGCGCGCCTTCCACCTGTCGCGCCTGGAGCTGGATCTGCTGCTGCTCGCGCTCGCGCCGCTGCTGGACCCGGCCTTCGGCGCGCGCTTCGCCCGGTTCCTGGGGGACCCGCGCCGCACCTATCCCACGGTGGACGCCGCCAGGGCGCTGCTCGCCCCCGTGCTCGACAACGTGGGCGACCTCCTCGACGCCTTCCACCCGGAGGCGCCCCTGCTGCGCTGGGAGTTGCTGTCCATCGAGGGGGCCCGCGAAGCGCTCTCCAGCGACCTGTACCTGCGGCCCTTCTTCATCGACCTGGAGGTGCTGCACTTCGTCCTGGAGTCGGAGCACCGGGGCCCGTCCGCCGAGGGGCTCACGCTCGTCACGCGGGAGCTTCCCGGGGGCTATGAGCTGGGCGGGGACGCCCTGCGCGCGTTGGACCGGCTGGGCGGGCGCCTGAAGGACGAGGTCCCCCGGGGGGGCCGCTTCGCCCTGGAGGTCCACGGCCCCGCCGCCGCGGAGGCCGTGCCCTGGATTGAGGCGCTGACGGAGCAGCTCGGCCTCCAGCTCTTCACCCTGGACGCGGCCCGGCTGGTGGAGGCCCGCTCCACGCCGGAGCGGCGGGCTCGCCGCCTCATCCGCACGCTGGTCCTGGAGCGCGGAGCCCTGCTGCTGCGCGGGGCGGATCGGTGCTTCGCGGAGGACGCGCCCCCCGAGGCGCGCCGCGTGCTCGCGGAGGTACTCGGGGAGCTGCCCTTCACGTACCTGCTGCTCGAACGGCCGCTGTCGGTGGGCCGGCGCCGCGTGCTGCCCGAGGGGGTGCGCAGCGTGGAGGTCGAGCTGGCCCTGCCCGGCCCGGAGGAGCGGGCGCGGGCGCTCACCGTGCTCCTGGACGCGCTCGCGGTGCCACCCGACACGGTGGACGCCACGGCCATGGGGGAGGGGCTGACGCTGACGGGCCGGCAGCTCCGGGATGCGGTCCTCGCCGCGCACGAGCGGGCGCGGGCGCGGCCGGAGGGTGGGGGGACGCTGTCGCGCGCGGACCTCGTCGCGGGCGCCTTCGCGCAGACGGAGCACCGGCTGGGGCAGCTCGCCCGGCGGCTCGAGCCTGGCTACACCTGGGAGGACCTGGTGTTGCCCGAGTCCTCCCTCCAGCAGCTCCGGCTGCTGTGTGTCTACCGGCAGCAGCGCCGCCAGGTGCTGGAGCGGTGGGGCTTCGGCCAGAAGCTGCTCTACGGGGGCGGCACGCACGCCCTGTTCAGCGGGCCGCCGGGCACCGGAAAGACGATGGCCGCCCGCATCATCGCCGGGGAGCTGGGCCTGCCCCTGTACGCGGTGGACCTGGCCTCCGTCGTCAGCAAGTACATCGGCGAGACGGAGAAGAGCCTCGCCCAGGTGTTCGATGAGGCCAGCCGGACCCAGGCGGTGCTCTTCTTCGACGAGGCGGACGCGCTCTTCGCCAAGCGCACCGAGGTCCGGGGCTCGCATGACAGGTACGCCAACCTGGAGACGGGCTACCTGTTACAACGGATGGAGCAGCACGAGGGCATCACCCTGCTGGCCAGCAACATGCGTGACAACCTGGACGTGGCCTTCGCCCGACGGCTCTCGTTCATCATCGACTTTCCCTTCCCCGACGCGAGCCGTCGGCGGCAGCTCCTCGGCAAGCTTCTGCCCCGGGACGCTCCCGTCGACGGCCGGGTGGACTGGGACTACCTGGCGGAGCGGCTGGAGCTGTCGGGCGGCAGTCTGCGCAACGTCGTGCTCGACGCGGCGTTCCAGGCCGCCGACCGCGGGACGTCCATCGACATGCGGGCGCTGCTGTCCGCCGCGCGGCGCGAGTACGGAAAGCTGGGCCGTGCCTTCGTCCCCAGCGACTTCAACGAGTACGCCGAGCTGCTCGCCGCGCCCGCGGCACGCTGAACCCGGAGTGTGTCATTGATTGACACCCTCGTGTTCACTGGCTTTCATTCCGAGCACTCGGGGAAACCGCTGGCGTACACACCTCGAGCCTCATGCAAGCAGGGGGTTCCATCATGGCTGACGCAGGCTACCGAAGCATCGAGGTTTCCGTTATCAACAACTCGCAGGCGGCCCTGACGGTGCGCGCGGCGCAGGTCCGCAGCATCGAGACCTCGTGGATCACCAACGAGACCCCAAACGTGGGGGATGTCATCCCGCAGTACGAAGGTGCGCTCTGGGGCGTGTCCACGGACAACCCGGCGGTGACGGTGAGCGGCTTCGTGACGCTCCTGGGCTACGGGAACGGTCCGGTGGCCATCGACTTCACCAACGACCTGTACGGCAACAGCACCGTCAGCGCGGTGGGGAATGACAAGATCATCACCACGGTCTCTCAGATCCAGACCCAGGCCCCCTTCCACACCATCTTCCAGGTGAAGCTGGAGCCGGTCCAGGCGGTCGTCCACTCGCATGCCGTGGCGCTGCGCGGCCTGGGCCATCCGCCCCCCGCCGCCCTCCTGGGCTCGGGCTCCAAGAAGGACAAGTAGTCAGTCCCCCACGGGACGAAGCCTCGGCTTCCAGCGGCCGTCCGGAGCTTCTCCGGGCGGCCGTCGTGCTTGCAGGGGTGCCCGAGGAGCGCGCCCGCTGCCGGGCATTTCGTCAGCAGTCGTCGCCGCGCTCGCCGCGCCGCATGTCGTGCAGCGTGCAGAACACCACCACGGCGTCCGGCAGCTTGTCGTCGATGACGACCTCCTTGCGCAGCCCCTCCGCGCAGCCCTCCGGCCCGAAGTCGAACCGGCCCACCCACGGCAGGGACCACGACAACCGGGTGTAGCCGTGCACCGAGCCCAGCCGCACGAAGGCGCCCGTCCCCGAGCCAATCGTCGTGGACTCGGTCATCCACGTCACCGCCGACTGCGGGGGGACCTCGTCTCCCTGCCTCGGAGCCATCTTGTCCGTCCACTGCCCGCGCAGCGTCGCCAGTCCCTGGACGGTGAGCACCTGGTTGGTGCTGTTCTGGAAGACCACTCTGACGCTTCGGTAGACGGGCATGGCTCGTTCCCTCGAGGGTTAGGGTTATCGACTGCGCATGGGCTCAGCGGGTGGCGGTTGTTTCACTGGCTTCACGTCTTCGCACCAGGGTGATCATCATCACCACCAGGTCGATGTTCTCGTCATTGAAGGAGATGAGGTAGTCGAGCGGTGGGGGCACGCTGACATGCTGCGTCCGGCGGGACACGTCGAAGAAGGGCATGTTCCAGGAGATGTCGATGTAGCCCTTGGTGCAGCCGATGCGCAGGAAGCCCTGGACGCCGACCCCTTCCTGCGTGGACAGGTTCAGCCACTTCGCCGAGCTCTGCTTCTCCACCACGTCGCCGCGGCGTGGCGGGGCGGGCGGCCCCCAGTCCCCGCGCAGCACCTCGAAGCTCTCCACGGTGAGCAGCTCATTGGTGTTGTTCTGCAGGACGACGTCCATGCTCCTGAGCACCATCTGCATGTTCAGCTCCCGGGGGGAACGGCGCTGGGGGACGTGCCCTCCTGCGTCACGGTGACCAGCACCGCGATGGCCGCGGGCTCGTCCTCGTTCACCTGGACGTCGACCTGCCGCAGGGGAGAGCTGCACGTCGCGTCACAGCGGAAGTCGCCAATCCACGGCAGGTGCCAGTGCACGTTGAGGTAGCCATTCACCGAGCCCAGCCGCGCATAGGCCTCCGTGCCGCGCTGGAGCACGGTGGACTCGGTGGCAATGGCGCGCGCGCTCTGCCGGTCGAGCGACTCGCCGTTCTTCAGCCCCAGGCCGGCGCTCCACGTGCCCAGGAGCACCTCCGTGCCCTCGACGGTCATCACGTCATCCGTGCTGTTCTGCAGCACCACGCGGACGCTGCGATACACGATGGGCATTCCGTCCTCGGCCAGGCTCCTTCCGGCGGATGTTAGTCTATTCCCGCCGCGAGCCCATCACTCCCGTGGTGTTGACGAGATAGGCGCCGGTCAGCTCGAGCTCCCCCTGATCCGCCCCGGTGAGGTCCGCGTGGTGGAGGTTGGAGCCCGTGAGCCGGGCCCCTTTGATCCGGGCGCCGCGCAGGCTCACCCGCATCAGGTGGGCATTGGACAGATCACACCCCTCGAAGTTCGCGCCGGTGGCCCTCACCCCCGACAGGTTGGCGCCCCGCAGGTCGGCGCCCCGCAGGTCGGCGTCCGACAGGTCCGCGTGGGTCAGGTCCGCTTCCCGCAGGTTGGCCCCCACCAGCCGGCACCGGGCCATCCGCGTCTGGAGCAGCCGGGCGCCCACGAGGGACGCCCCCGTCAGGTCCGCGTCCCGCAGCTCCGCGTCCTTCAGCCGGGCCCCGTCCAGCCGCGCCCGGGCCAGGTGCGCGCCGCTCAGCAGGGTGTTGAGCAGGTCCGCGTCGCGCAGGTCCGCGTCCTCCAGCCACGCGCCCGCGAAGTTGAGCCGCCGGAAGTCCGCGTTGCGCAGGTCCGCCTTGCGCAGGTCCACGCCGTCCATGGGCCAGATGTGCGCCAGCCGCCGCTTCCGCGCGAGCAACAGCCAGGGCGCCCCTCCGTTGCGCAGGGCGTTCACCTGCTCCTCGCGCGTCCAGTCCCGCGTGTTGCCGCCCTCCGGGTAGCAGCGCGAGAACCAGTCCACCGCCTCGTTGCACGCGCCCTGGGCCCGGAACTGGTCCGCGTGGACGAAGACGGACGCCTCCGCGAGCGGGCGCAGGGCGCTGACCACGTCGTCCAGGCTGGACAGCCGCTCCGCGCCGGGGCCCGCCGCGAAGTCGCTCCCCGCGTCCAGCAGCAGCAGCGGCCGGCCCCGCCCCAGCGCCAGCCCCGTGGCGAGGTAGGCCTCGCGCTCCCGGGGGCGGATGACGAGCACCGCCTGGCTGCGGTCGATGGTGGTGGCCAGCTCCAGGCCGCTCACGCGGCGGGCGTCCACCCGCTGGAAGTCATGGCCCTCCGCGCGCAGGCGCCGCTCGGCCTCGCTGGCCAGGGGCTCCGCCTCGTCCGCGACGATGCACACGTTCAGCATGCGTTCCTCAGATGATGCGCATGAGCTTCATCAGATACATGTACGGGGGAATGGCGCTGCCCTTCAGCGTCTTCACAGAGTCGCCGCCGGGGTACTCGGAGGAGTTCCCCGGCGTGGGCGGGAGCGTCTGCGCGTTGACCAGCTCGTGGAGGTGGTCCGAGCGCGCCAGGGCGCTCTGGGTCAGGACGGTGCCGGACGTCTGGTGGGTGGGGTCGAACTGGGCCTGGATGTCGTGCGTGTGGAGGATGGAGTGCGTGTGGGGCTGCAGCACCACGTCGTGCACGTGGGTCTCCGCCCCGCCCGTGGTGCCAATCTCCTCGAAGCTCGACACCGAGCGCACGAACTGGTCGCGCAAATCCGGCAGCCGCGTGCCCCGCAGGGGGCTGTTCGGATGCGTCACCGTGCTGCCGTCGCAGATCTGGAACCCCTCGGCGCTGACCTGGAAGGAGGTGGCCGGCCGCCACCAGTCGACGATGGTGCCGATGGGGATGGGCACCACCGCCTCCTCCTGCGTCGAGCCGTCGGGGAAGATGAGGCCTCCGGTGGCCTGGAGGGTGCCGTTGACGGTGAGCGCGTCCACCGGGGCCCGCGTGCCGACGCCGACGAAGCCCTTTTCGCCGGACACGGTCAGCGTCGGCGCGCGCGTCCCGTCCGGGGCTCCCGCCGTGAGCAGGATGTCTCCCGCCTCCTGGAGCCGCAGCGCGCCGGCGAGGCCGAACTGGATGGAGTGGGTGTCGGGAGCGCCGCTCCACACCTGGCCGTTTCCGGCGAAGAGGACGTCGCCGCCACCATCCAGCCGGACGTCGCCGTGGGCCACGTGCAGGGCGGCGGTGGGCTCCTCGGTGCCTACGCCCACGCGCCCCTCCCCGGTGACCACCAGCACCGGCTGGCCATTTCCCTGGGCGATGCGCGCGAGCAGCCGGGGCTCGACCTGGAAGGACGTCTCTCCGGTGGGCATGGCGCCGCCGCTCGGCCGCCCCAGGGTGAGCATGTTCGCGCCGTGGATGTCCTCGATGACGGCCTTCACGCCCCCGGCGCGGAGGGTGTCCCCCACGCGCAGCTCCGCGGAGAACGCCGTCCCGTTGCCATAAGCGGTGAGGCGGCTCGCCGGCGTGCTCCCGGCTCCGCCCTGCACGGGGGCCGCCTTGAGCATCACACGGCCCCGGCCCTGCCGCTCGGCCATGCCGACGATGTCGAGCGCGGCGCCGGGGACCTCCATGCCCACCCCCACGGAGCCCTGGATGGCGGCCGAGCCCAGGAGGTTCACCTGCGGTGCCTCCACCCGCAGCGTCCCGGCTTCGGGGCCTGCGAACAGCCGCGCGGGCTCGGTCGTCGGGTTGGTGAAGGCCAGCGTGCCCACGTGCAGGCCGCTGTAGCGCCGGCCGTCGAGCTGGAGGGAGATGACCTCGCGGAACATCGAGAGCGACACGCCCCCCAGCAGCAGCTCCACCGAGGCGTCCCGGGGCGGGTGCGCGAGCGCCACGACTCGCGGGGCGGCCCGCGCCCGCTGGAACCAGGTCCCCCGGGTGTTCCCGGTGGGCGCGACCCGCTCCTCCTCGTAGCGGAGGATGATGTAGACGTCCGGCTCGGCGATGGGCTGCAGGTCCACCAGCACCGGCGCGGCCAGCACGAGCTGGCGGCCGAGCGAGTCCAGCGCCATGCCCGCGCTCACCGAGACGAGGTTGGTGCCGGCCGCGCGCAGCTCCAGCCCCTCGGTGATGCCCCAGGTATGCAGCGTCCGGTTCGCGGTCCGGTCCTGGTCGAGCTGGTACTCCTGTTGGAGCGACAGGTCCTCCGCCTGGAGCAGCGCTCCCGGGCGGAACAGCGGTCTGACGTGGGCCGGACTCATCGGGTCCTCACTTGATGCGGATGAGCTTCAGCAGCCCGATGAAGGGCGGAAGCAGGGAGGCGGGCTCGGAGGTGGCCGTACTGCCCGCGGTGCTGTTGGCCGCGGTGTTCGTCGTGGCGGACGAGAAGATCTGCGCTCGGAAGGTGTGCTGGTGGCCCCGGTCGCAGAACATGCTCGCGGCCCGGTCGGCGGGGCCGTCGTTCTCGTTCGCCTTGCCGCTCAGCCCGGAGTAGTCCGGGTGGGTGTGCGTGAAGGGATGGGTGTGCGGGGGCACGGTGTACAGGTGCTGGTGGGTGTCGCTGCCGCCGGAGTCAATCTCCTCCACCGCGCCGACGCCCCGGATGAAGCGCGAGGTGAGCGACGGCAGGGACAGGCCGTTGAAGGGGCTGTCCTCGTCGTCCACGGGGCTGCCGTCGCAGATGCGGTACTCGTCCGGTATCTGCACCTGGGCGTTGGGCCGCCACCAGTCGATGATGCCCCCCACCGGGATGGCCACCTCCGCGGTCCGCTGCACCGTGCCGTCGGGGAACACGAAGCCGCCGGAGATGCCGTGGTCCTCGTCCGCGACGGAGCGCACCGTCCCCTCGACGACGAGCGCGTCGCCCGGCGTCTCCGTGCCCAGCCCCACGTTGCCATTCGTCGCGAGGAACAGCCCGGGCAGCACCGGCCCGACCAGCCCCTGGGCGCGCAGGCCGAGGGAACCCGCCGTGCGCAGCGACAGCAGGCGCTCGCGCTCGTCGAAGCGGACCTCGTTGGCGCCGGAGCTGTCCTGGATGCGGCCGCCCGCCTGGAACTCCACCGCGCCGTCTCGCAGCAGGACCTGTCCTCCGGAGACCATGAGGCGCGCGGGCACCTGGGACGTGCTCCGCCCGATGCGGACCTGGGCCGTCGCGTAGCACGTCAGCAGCGCGCGCTCGTCGGGCGAGGCGAACCGGGCAATGGCCTTGCGGCGGAACTGCCAGGGCGCGTCCTGGGCCTCCAGGGGCTGCGTGGTGACCACGCGCCCGTCGGGGAGGACGGAGGTCACGGTGCTCTGGGCCTGCTGCCCCTGCCGGTCCCGGGTGAGAATCAGGTCGCCCACCGCCAGCAGCCGGTGGAGCTGGGGGACCGTGCCGGTGACGATGGCCCCGTGGCTGGAGATGAGCCCGGGGCCCGCGAGCGGGGCGTTGGGCTCGCGCACGTCCAGCGGGCTGCCGGGCAGCGTCGTGCCGATGCCCAGCCTGCCGCCCTGGAGCGACACCGTGGCCTCCGCCTCGGGCATCAGCGTCAGGGGGGTGATGCGCAGCTCGCTCGCGCTGATGCGCACCCCGTGGTCGTCTCCCGCGGACCAGCCCACGAGCGCCGGCTCGCGCTTGCGCGCCAGCCGAGGGCTGACGAACTGCAACGCGCCCACCTCCAGCCCCGCATGGCGGCGGAGGAAGAAGTCCAGCTTCGGCCCCGCCACCACGCTGGCGAGCACCAGCCAGGAGCCCACCGCCACCTGGCTGGTGGAGGGGTGCCACTCCAGCGTCGCGGTGTCGCGGATGCGCGGCAGCCCCCCGGGCTGCCGCGGGGGGACCTCCTCCTCGGTCCGGCTCAGCACGAGGTAGCTGTCGACGAAGGGGGAGGGCAGGTCCACCTCCCGCGGCTTGGCGAGGATGACGAGCTGGCCCTGCGCGTCCACGGCCACGCCTGGGGACACCGCGACGCGCCCCGCGCCCGGCGTGAGGGAGACCTCGAGCCCGTCGGCGATGCCCGCCGTGTGCAACACCCCGTCGTGCGTGTGGCGCAGGCGGGCCTGGTAGTCCTGCTCGGCGGTGTAGTCGTCCACCGCCAGGAACTCTCCGGGGAAGTAGCGCGGCTTCTCGAGCGTCGTCATCGCGGGCCGTCCCCCTTCACCGGATGCGCATGAGCTTCACCAGCCCGTAGTAGGGCGGCAGGTTGTCGGCGCTCTGCAAGGGCATGCCGGGGTTCACCAGCCCCGAGTTCTCCTTGGAGGTGGTCGTGTCCGTCTCGTCGACCCGGATCTCGACGCTGTGCTGGTGATGGAAGCCGGTGAGTTTGTCGTCGGTGGCGTCGGAGTCCGGTTCCCCGAGCGACTCGCTGGAGCTTCCCCGGTACCACCCATGGTTGTGGCCCACGCCGTGCGTGTGCACGGGCACCTGCGTGAGCAGGTGGGTGTGGTTCAGTGCCCCCCCGGTCTGCCCGATGTTCAGGTAGTCCCCGGTGCCCCGGACGAAGAGGCCGCGGAGGTCCGGCAGTCGCACTCCGTTCAGGGGCGAGTGGGGGTCATTCACCACGCTGCCGTCGCAGATGGCGAAGTTGTCCGGCAGGTCCCGCTTCATTCCCTTGGGGAGCCAGTAGTCAATCACCATGCCCACCCGGACGGTGGTGGAGATGGCCGCCGTCGTCTGCTCCTTCCCGTCCTGGAAGCGAATCCCGCCCTGGAGCACGCGCACGCGCCCCAGCACGGAGAGCGTCGCCTCGGGGATGTCCTGGGCCCCGCAGATGGTCGCGTGGCCGTTCGGGTACAGCATCAGGGGCAGTGTCTCGGTGCCCGCCTGGAACTGGAGCGTCGCGCCGCTCAGCTCCATCCGCGGGGGGCTGACCTGGAAGGACAGGCTGCTGGTGCCCTCCCGGGTCCGCAGGGTGCCTGCCCCCTCGAAGACGAGCGCCTGGCCCGCGTCGAGCCGCAGTGCGCCCGCGATGTCCAGCCGGGCCTCGGGCGCGGCGACGCCCACCCCCACCTGCCCCTCGCCGTCCAGGACGAGCGCCGGCTGGTCGCCGCGCACGGTGAGGATGCGCTCGCGCGTGCTCTCCACGTCGAGCTGTGCGTGCGCGAAGTCGCGATTCACCCGCAGCGTCCCCGTCACCAGCAGGACGCCGGTGAACGCCGCGCGGCCCAAGGACGCCACGAGCACCGGCTGCGCGTCCTGGCTCCGGTCCGCCTCCAGCCGGGGGCTCTGGTCCTCGGGGGCATCGCCGGACGCGAAGGTGACGTGTCCCGCGCGGCTCCCACAGAACTGCCGCACGCGCGGGTCCACCCGCGCCACGGCCCCGCGCTCGTCCAGGAACACCTTGCCAAGCACGACCGGGGACGCCCCCTGCGCCACGCCCAGGGCGGACAGCTCGATGCGCGGCTCCAGCAGGAAGCGCTTGTAGCCCACGGCGCCGCTCTCGGACGTGGGCGAGGCCGGCCGCTCGTCCGCGGTGAGCAGGACGAAGAGCGCCTGGCCCGGCTGCCCCGCCGCGTCGACGAGCCGCGCCTCCGTGAGGATGAGCGCCCGGCCCGCCTCGTCGATGGCCACCCCGGGGGACACCACCAGCGAGCCCGGCCGCTGGCCCTGTGTCACCTCCAGCCCCTTCGCGATGCCGGACAGGTGCAGCGCCTGGTTGAGCCCGGTGAACAGCGTCTCGAAGTACCGCTGCTCCGTGCGCAGGTCCGCCGCGGTCAGCGACTGACCGTCATGGAACAGCGGGCGCTCGGCGCCGTCCGGCGTCATCGCTCCCTGTCCCCCGCCTCCAGGCGCTTTTCCAGCCCGGCCACCCGCTCCGTCAGCTCCCGCACGCACTGGAGCAGCAGCGGCACCAGCTCCTGGTAGGAGATGGTCGCCTGGCCCTGCGCGTTGGTGCCGACGACCTCCGGGAGCACCCGGGCCGTCTCCTGCGCCAGCAGTCCCAGCCGGCGCGGGCCGGACGGGTCGGCGCGCCACGCGAACGACACGGGGCGCAGCGCGGCCACGCGCTCCAGCACCCCGGTGAGCGGGCGGACGTCCACCTTGAGGGAGGCGTCGCTCAGCGTGCGCGGCGTGCCGTCCTGGTCCAGCTCCCAGACGTCGCTGCCCGCGAAGCGCGCGGACAGGAGTGCATGGCTGCCGTCCGCCCTCTTCAGGTTGAGCCGCACGCCCGAGTCCTTCACGGTGCCGTCCGTGAAGTCGAAGCGGGCCGTGCTCGTCCCCGCGGGGAGGCCGTCCATCGCCTGCGTGACGGACAGCATCGCGTCGGTGCTGGCCGGGCCCGGCCCCACGCTCAGCGGGCCGCTGAATGCCTGGGGCTGCGCGTCCCCGGCTCCCACCGATAGCATCGCGGTGGGGGTCGTCGCGTCGTTCTTCGGCGCGGCGGGCTGCGTGGTGGGCAGCGTCAGCCAGCTCTGCTGCCGCCCGCTCGCGGCGCTCGAGTCGATGCTGGTAATCTTCCCGCCCGCGAACACGGCGGTGCCCAGGATGATGCCGGGGCCTGGGTAGTTCTGCGCCAGCGTCAGCCTGGGGTTCTCGATGATGGCATGGGTGGTCTTGAGGGACGACTGCTGGTCGGCGGTTTTGTTGTCGCCGTAGTCGAGGATGGCCTGATACGTCCCGTCCGCGGTCTGCCCCTGGACGGACATGTTCGTGCTCTGCACCACGTACAGGGGAACGCCGTTGGCGTTGAAGGCCACGCCCGGGCCCACTGCGAGCATCGACGTGTTCTGGCCGCTGAGCGTCAGGCCCTGGACGACTCCGGGCGCGAAGAGGAACCGGTTCTGGTAGGCGACCAGGTCCCGGACGTATTGCTGGTCCCGGACGAAGTCTCCGAGCTGGAGCAGCTCTCCCTCGAAATAGAACGTCCGTTCAAGCGACTTATTGGGCGGTGCGGGAGCCACGGGTTCTCCGGAGCGGGATGAGGGTATCGACCCCGACATGCGAATACTGGCCGATGGTGAAGGTCACGGTGCGCGGGCGCACCTCGTAGCGGGTCTGCAAGGGCTTCTCCGCGTCCACGAGCGTCCGCACGCTGGTGATGAGCGCCCGTGTCGCAACCGAGTCGAGGTCGTACGTGGGCAGGGGAAGGTCCACCGCGAAGCTCAGGGGCCGCGTGCCGTCGAGCACGCCGTCGCCCTTGCTGTAGGTGTCCGCCAGCGTCGAGTTCTCCCCCAGCAGGAGCGGCGGCGCGTGGACCAGGTCGATGACGCGGATGTCCGGGGCGATGAACAGGCGCAGCAGCCCCTCCAGCCCGTCGCGCGTCCCGCGCTTGCGGTACAGGGGCATCAGGCCCGCCAGCACGCTGCGCCGCCGGTCCACGCTCCACTCGGGGTTGGCGGTGAAGGCGAGCCAGCTCCCCAGCCAGTCCAGGTAGCCGGTGAGCCAGTCCAGCACCGCGTCCCGCCACGGGTCCTTGTCCTTGGCCAGGGTGGTGTCGATGGGGACGATGCCCAGCAGCGCGTTCAGGGTCCGCAGGGTGCGGGCGGTGGCCGCGTCGTTGGGGTCGCCGACGGCGTTGGTCGCCTCCACGGGCGGCATGACCGCGGTCGAGCCCGGGAACAGGAAGGACAGCCGGGGGTAGAGCAGGGAGGGGAGGATGTCGAGCACCGCCGCCATGCCCCGCTGCACGTTCGCCAGCGTCCCATCGCGCTGCCCCAGGATGCTCTCGGGAATCTGCAGGTACTTCTCGATGAACGAGGGCGTGTTGCCGGGCCCCCGCCGCGTGAGCAGGACGGGAAGGAAGCGCAGGTAGCCGGACAGCTCGTCGCTCATGGGTCCTCCGCGCGCGCAATCCGCGAGTCCGTGGCGATGCGGCCGTGCACGCCCACCTGGATGCTCCACGTGCTCTGCAGCGCCTGGAGCGTCAGGGACACGAACCAGGGCATGCCGTACTCGTAGGGCGGCGCCTCCACCACCGTCCCCACGCCGAGCGCCGCCTCGCCCACGCGCGTCCCCTGGAGCCACTGCACGTGGACCTCCAGCGGAAAGCTCGGGTCGATGCCCTCCATCCCCCCGAGCGCGCCGAGGAGGTCATGCGCCAGCAGGGGACGCCCGTGGGGCCAGCCCTCCCCCGCGCTGCCTCCCGTGAGCGGGTCCGCCAGCGCGGTGATGCGCGCCATCGCCGCCCGCAGCACCGTCTTCGGGTCGTACCCCCGCGCGACGACGAGGTCCACGCTGGCCAGCAGGGGGGTGAAGCGGGTGGTGTCCACCCGGACCGCGGTGCCGATGAGCTGGCGCGGGGCCAGGAACTGCCCGACGGCGTACACCAGCTTGTCGTACCCGTTGAGCGCCGAGAAGCTCATCGGCAGCGAGGTCACCGCCAGCGTGCCGACGAGCGCGGGGTTGGGCTGCGTGGAGTCCTCCAGGTTGTCGGCCTCTGTGTACTGGGCCGTGTACTGGGGGATGTAGCCGGAGACGAGCGTCACCCGCACGCCCGCCTCCTGGCGCCGGATGACCACGCGCCGCACCTTCTCCAGGGGGGCGCTGTCGGGCACGCTCGCGGTGCACAGGAAGGCCAGCTTCTGGAAGTCGTCCTCCGTCACCGCGCGGTCGGGGCTCGCCCAGAAGCGCTGGGCCACGGCGTGCAGCTCGGCCGCGTCCACGTCGCGCCCGGCGGTGGCCCAGAGGTAGCGCAAGAGTTCCACGTACGCCGGGTCCATCAGGACGGACTGCCCGCCCAGGCTGATGGCCACCTGAGCGCGCCTCACGATGTCGCGCTGCGCCGTCAGCAGCGCCTGGGCGACGCCCTGCTCGGGCACGCCCGCGGCCAGCAGCAGGAAGTTCCGGTACGACGCGTCCGGGACGCGGTCGATGCGGTAGTACGTGGTCTCCGCCACCCACGACAGCAACTGGAGCAGGGTGATGCCCGGGTCGGACGCGTTGTAGTCCGTCCAGTTGGAGCTGAAGGTGGGGATGGCGTTGCGCAGCGCCGTGAAGATGTCCTCGTAGCTCTCCGGCGCCAGGTCGGGCAGGCGCAGCTCATCCGCCATGGCTCACCTCCAGGCTCAGGGCGCCGGCGCACGGCAGCTGGGCGCGCACGAGCGGGACGGAGGCGCTGCCGCCATTGAGCGCGACGCCGTCGATGATCGCCACACCCTGCACGTCCTCCAGCGCCTGCGCCACGTCCGCCGCGAGCACCGTGGCCCCGAAGTCCCAGCCGCCCTCCCGTCCCGGGCCGCCCAGCGGAGCGAAGAAGCGCGTGAGGAAGGCCTCCATCCGCGTCCGGACGACGGCCTTCTGCGCGTCCGGCTGGAGCACCGCGCGGACGAAGACGTCGATGGGCAGGTACTCCGGTCCCACGACGGACAGGGCGTCCACCACGACGAAGGGGGCGCGGGGCCTCAGGTACGCCTCCACCTCGTCCACCAGGTCCGACGTGACGGTGGGCCGCGGGTCGAACTCTCGCGGGACGACGGCGACGGACAGTCGCCCGTCCAGCTCCGCGTAGGCGGTGGCGCGGCCCACCCGCTGGGAGCAGGTGAGGGCGAGGGTGGCGAAGTCCTCGGCGCTCACGGCCCTGTCCCGCGCCTTCAGCCGCCGCGGGCCGAGCGTCCGCAGCGCGTCGAGCGTGTCCGCGTCGGTGCCACCCCGGGAGGCAATGACGTTGGTGACGGAGTCCACGCCGGGCAACGCGCGCTGGAGCATCGTCAGCGAGCCGGCGGGCTGGTTTCCCACCAGTCCGCCGCCGCTGCGGTACTGGCTGGCGCGGATGTTGTTCTCCCCCGGGGGCGGGGCCATGCCGCGCACGCCGTCCCCGAACGTCAGCACCCCGCTGGCGTGGTCCAGCACGTAGTGCCGGTCGGTGGCGCTGGAGAAGGAGAAGCTGGACACCTCCTCCCACGTCACCCACGTCTGCGCGCCCGCGGCCCCGGCGAGCGGCTGGCCTCCGGGCAGCGCCTGCGCGGCGATGGGCAGGGCCTCGAACACCTCCACCCCCTGGCCCTCCAGCACCGGCGTGCGGGGGAACTCCACCGTGAGGCCCGGGCCGCCCGTGCCGGAGCCGAGCACCTCGTCCGTCCAGCGCACGCCGTTCACCGCGTCCGCCGCGTTCGGCACTACGGCCTGGAGCGGCGGCAGCGCCGTGGGCGTGTCCTCGGGCGCGGACAGCCGCAGCCACGCCAGCTCCTGGCCGAAGGCGGAGCTGCTCGTCACCCAGGCGGGCACCTCCACCTTCACGATGCCGGAGGTGGTGAAGTCGTTGGTGCCGTCCTGCACCTTGAGGACGCGCCAGGTGCTCCCATCGAAGGCGGACCACACTGGCGGCAGGGTGGAGGTCCATTGCCGGCCGGAGGGCAGCAGCGCGAGCAGCGACAGCGTCCGCCCGCGCACGTGCGCCAGGAAGCTCGTGGGCTCGAAGCCCAGGTAGTAGGCCGACTGCTGCTCGGGCACGGGCTGGTACGGCAGCAGGTCCAGCGGCGCGTCGGCGAACCCGTTGCGGGTGATTGCCAGCTCGGGGCGCTCGGTCAGCTCGTAGCGCAGCCAGAGCGCCGCCACGTACGGGGGGACGTAGCTGGGCGGCTGGTACTCGTAGCCGAAGTTGAGCTGGTGCTCGTTCAGGATGTCCAGCACCTCGCCCCGGTCCGTGACGAAGGAGCCAATCAGGTCGTCGACGACGTACTCCGCCGACCTCACCACGACGATGCCCCCGGGCAGGCCGTAGCCTCCGGAGGCGATGCGCGCGCGCACCCAGCGGCTGTCGCGGCCGTTGATCCGCGCCATCGCCATGGGCGGGCACGTGAACGTCACGCGCCCCGGACGGGTGAAGGCGGCGGTGCCGTCGAGCACGTCCAGTGCCAGCCAGCCCTCGTCCCAGTATTCCCACGCCAGCACCACGGACGTCGGCGGGTCGATGGGGGTGGCATCGATGTCGATCGAGATGCTCGCGCCCACGCGGGAGAACACGTCGGTGGACGCGATGTAGAAGGCGTCCTCCACCGCCGGCATCTGCCCGAAGGGGTTGCCGCCCTTGGTCATGTCCACCGCGGTGCCGTTGGTGAAGGTGGCCTCCGCCTGGAGGCGGGGCGAGCGCACGGTGGCGGAGAGGGCGGTGAGCTGCGGGAGCACCTCCGCGTCGGCGCCGCGGATGCGGACGTCCTCGGAGGGTCTCACGGTGAGCCAGAAGGACGAGCGGCCCGCGACCTCCGTGGCCTCCGTCTGGGAGAAGCCGGTGAAGGACACCGTCAGGATGTCGTAGCGCTCGGGGGTGAACTGCGGGCGCAGCACGGTGCCGGTGCCGTCCGTCCACCGCGCGAAGTAGCTCTGGAAGAGGTTCACCCCTTGCAGCGTGACGCTCAGCTCCTCCACGGGGGTGGACTGCTGGAACAAGGTGGAGCTCCCCAGGGAGAGCGCGTGCTCCAGCGGCACCAGCGCCGGGGCGCCCGCGTCGGGCTGGCCCAGCAGGGAGGGGGCCGTGGCGTACGTGTCCGCCGCAGGGGAGAGGACGTAGCCCGCCACCAGCCGCGCGGGGAGCGCCAGGAGCGGCTGGGTGGTCTCGAAGAGGAGGTTGGCGTCGTTGGCGGACGCCACCTGGGTGTTGGCGGGCAGCTCCACCGGGCCGCTGCCCGCGGTGAGGGTGAAGGTCAGGGGAACGCGTGCCGCCTGGGGCCCGCGCAGCTCCACCCCGAAGAAGTCGAGGAACGTGAGGAAGTGCTTGTCCGGGGCGCGGTTGAGCTGGGTGGACAGCGACGAGTGCAGCCGGGCCATCAGCTTGAGGAGGACCAGCCCGGGGTCGTCCGTGGAGAAGTAGTCGGGGGTGGACGGGGGCCAGAAGCCCGCCCACTCCGGCAGGTACTGGCGCGCCAGCCGGAGGGCGTCGGCGTACACGTCGTCGCTGGTGCGCGCGTCGAGGATGTACGGGGGGCGTGTCATGCGGAAGCCGTCAGCGCGCGGGCGGCGTCTCCGGCTGGGCGTGGCCGTTGGACTGCGCCGCGTGCTGGCCGTGCGCCATCACGTCCTCCAGCACCTGGATGGCGCCGCTGATGCGCAGCAGCGTCTGCTTCAGCTCGGCGCTGCGGGCCTCCAGCATGGCCAGTTGCTTCTGTCCCAGGTCGAGCTCACCGCGCAGCTCCGCGAGCCGCTGCTCCACGTAGTCTTTCACTTCGGGGCTCCTTGCGCGGGCTAGCGGCCCTGGTTGACGTAGAACGGGTACACTAGGTTCTGCCGCTGGTTCCGCGTGCGGATAACATAGTCGATGGAGATGAGGAGCACCTCCGGCTTGTCCGGGGACACGGAGGCGCGGACGTCCTCCACGCGGATGCGCGGCTCCCAGCGCTCCAGCGCCTGGCGCACGTAGAAGGCCGCCAGCTGCTGGTTGGACGTGTTCTGCGCGCTGAAGACCAGCTCCTGGAGGGCGGAGCCGAAGTCCGGCTCCATCACCCGCTCCCCGGGGGACGTGCCGAGGATGAGCTCGATGGCCTGGCGCACGTCCACCTCCGCCGCCACCATCCGGACCTTGCCGCCCTGCAGCTCCACCGGGAACGCCCAGCCGGAGCCCAGGAAGTCTTTCACGTTGCCCGCCATCTTCAGCCTCCGATGAGCACCGTGCTCTCCGCGACCACGGTCCCCGTGGGCTGGGGGACCGGAGGATCATTGCACGTCACCGCCTTGTCCGACGCGCGCGCCGCCGGCCGGCCTCCGAAGAAGACGGTGGCGCTGCCCGTGACGATCTGCCCCTGGTTGCTGGGCGGCACCGCGAAGGTGCCCCCAATGGGCACGTGGGGCGGGGTGTTCGCCGCCGTCGAGCCGACGACCGCGGCGCTCAGCCCTTGCACCTTCACGTTCTCGCACAGCGCGCCGTTGATGATGCCGCTGAAGGGGAGTGTCTGCGTCACCGGCACCGTCCCGGTCGGCGAGGGGACGAGGACGATGTGCTTGTCGATGGAGACGACGCGATCGCCTTGCTTCGCCGCGGGGAATCCCATGCACGCTCCCTCAGTTGAGCCGGATGGTGGAGCCCTTGACGCTCACGCCGCCGCCCGACTCGATGGAGACCTCGGTCGGGCCGGAGAGCTTCAGCGTCTGGGTGGCGGAAATCTCAATCTGCCCGGCGCTCAGCTTGATGCTGCCCCCGCCCGCCGACAGCTCGATGCTCCCGGTGACGGTGACGGTCATGCTCTTCTTGGTGGCGTCGAGGAGAATTTTGTCCCCGCTCTTGTCCACGATCTCGATCTGCTCGGCGCCGGAGGTGTCGTCGATGCGGATGGTGCTGCCGCCGCGCGTCTTGAGCATCCGCACGCTCTGCTGCTTCTCCTCGCCCGCGACGGGGGGCAGGTCCTTCCCGTTCCACAGCGCGCCGATGACGTAGGGCACGTTGACGTTGCCCGCCTCGAAGGCGACGAGCACCTCGTCGCCCGCGGCCGGGAGGAAGTAGGCCCCCACGCCGCTGCCGGCGAAGAAGGACGCCACGCGGCACCAGTTGGACAGGAGGGTGTTGCCCAGCCACGGGTAGCGCACCTTGATGCGGCCCAGCTTCTCCGGGTCGCCCGTGGTCTGCTCCACCAGCCCCACCACCACGCCCGGCATGGAGCGCTCGTAGCCAGAACCCTCGTCCCAGGAACCACTCATGCGCCCGTCCTCCGAAGCACGCACTCCGTCCGGTAGCCGCTGTCCTGCGAGTACAGGTGCTTCGCCGACGTCACGTAGTAGGGGCCGCTGAGCCGGCTGCCGATGCCCGCCAGCTGCACGTTGACCCCGGGCTGAATGCGCGGCTCGCCCACGAGGACCGCCTCCGCCTCGATGAAGGTGTCGAGCCCCGTCACGTAGGCCGCCTCCGCCACGGCGCGCGCGCCCTCGGGGTCGTTGATTTCAGGGTCCATGGCCGACACGGGGGACGGCGCCAGCTCCGTGGAGATCTGGTAGCCGGTCTCCCGGCCGCCCATCCGCAGCGTCGCGGGGCCGGAGTTGACGTTGGCCACGATGGGGCGCTTGTTCTTCGGATCCCACCCCACGGCCTGCACGGTGGAGCCCTGCTTGACGGCCCGCAGCCGGACCGACAGCTCGATGATCTGCTCCTTCCACTGGAGCGTCATCACCGCGGACTGGCCGGCGCGGCTGCGCCGGAAGTGCAGCGTGTTGCCGGTGACGAACAGCTCGTAGTGGATGCGGGCCGCGCGCGAGGCCAGGAAGGCGAAGTCGCTCTGGTTGGCCTGGAGCACGTACGGGTACTTCACGGGCGACTCGTCGACGGAGGGCTCCAGCTGGTTCTTCCTCGCGATGCGGATCGCCATGCCCGAGTCACTCTGCCCCTCATAGACGGCCTGCGCCGTCCCGAACTGGAGCCGGTACAGGGCGTCGAAGCCGCGGAACTCGACGGTACTCTCGGTGGAGAAGTCCGCCAGGATTTCACCCACCTCGCCGGTGAAGAGGGGCGTGCTGCCCTCCCCGAAGGACACCTCCATGGACGCGCCAATGCGGGCCAGCGACAGGTCGATGCCCTGCCAGTCCTCCTTGCTGGGATTGACGCTGCCGACCTCCACGACACAGGTGGCGGGGAGGTTCAGCTCCTGCTCCACCTCCGCGCGCCGGAGCGCCGCGAGCATGTTGTCGGGGAGGGGGGCGCCGGCGAGCCGGAGGGTGATCATGCCGACCTCGGCCGGTCCAACCGGCCGGCCTGCGACGCCGCGCGGGGCTCGGGCGACTCACCCCGGTCCGGGATGATGAGCGCGGTGCCGACTTGCTGCGTGGTGGGGAAGTTCAAGGGGTCGGTGATGCCGTTGAGGCTGGCGATGCGCGTCCAGGCGCCCGCGTCGCCCAGCTCGCGGAACGCGATGAGGTCCAGCCGGTCCCCCTGGCTGACGATGTGGATCTTGCGGCAGTTGTCGAGCCCGGCGTTCTCGATGGCCTGACGGGGCGTCAGCACCTGCTCGAACGTCACCGTCAGCTCCGCGCGGACGGGGGTGCCGGACGGCAGGAACATGGTGAAGCGCTGGTCGAGCTTGCGGATGACGCCGGTGTACTGGAAGCCGCCCCAGCTGAAGAGGCACGTGGGGGGCTCGCGGGGCTCTTTGGCGCCGACGGAGGGCTCCTGGAAGGAGACGAGGCGCCGGGTGAGGGCACGCACGTCGGTGCCCTGCTCGTAGGTGTCGAAGAACAGGCTGACGGTGAAGGTGGGGCTCTCCATCCGCAGGAACTGGAGCGTGGCGCCCACGCGCGAGGTGACGAGCTGCGTGCTGCTCGTGTACTCGGTCGGGTTGTACATGACCTCGAGCTGCTCGCGGGTGTCGAGGTTCTGGATGATGGCCTTGCGCAGCGTCATCGAGGCGCCTTTCGAGCATCGCGCACGCGAGTGCGGCGGTTCATCTCCACCAGGATGCGGTCCGCGAGCTTGCGCACGTCGTTACGGGAGAGCCCCTCCACATCGAGCACGCCCTGAGCCGTGTTCGGGCGGACGGCGTTCGGCCGGCCCATGGGGTCGGCGGGAGCCATGGGGAGCGCCGCGCCCTGGCCGGGGCGCGCGGAGCTCGCGGTGCCCCTGTCGGCGGTGGCGTCCGCTTCCGCGCGCCGGTGCTCCAGCGGGAGCGAAGGGCCGAGCCGGAGCCTCGGCCGGGGGGAGGTGGCGTCCTCGGCCGGGACACCGCCCGTGCCCGCCTGAAGCGGGACGAGGCGGAGGAGGGGAAGGCC
>NZ_RAVW01000550.1 GCF_003611585.1 Corallococcus exercitus
GGCGCGGAGGGGGCGGCCTTGCGAGACACGGCGGCTTCGAGTTCCACGTCCGGAGGGAGCGGTGCTCCGAAGGCCGTGGTGCTTTCGCGGGGCGGTGCGGAGGGGGCTCGCTGCTTGCGGTCAGGCGCGGAGGAGCCGTCGTCCGGCGGGAGTGCCGGTTCGCTCGCGGCACCGCGAGAGGGCCTCATGGCCCGGGCCATGCCGCTGGGCGCGGGTGCGGATTCCGCGAGCGAGGCAGGGCCTTCCGCTGAAGCCTTCGAGGACGCGGAGCGACGGGGTGGCTCTGCTTCCGGCGACGTGCTCGCGACCGACGCGTGACGGCCGGAGGGGGCCTTCGGTTGGCGGGGGGCGTCCGCGCCCGGTGCCGTGGCACCTGCGGGCGCGTGACGTCCGGGCGAGGCCTCCGGTGGGTGAGCGGCGTCCGTGTTCGGTGCCGTGGCGCCCGCGGATGCGTGACGGTCGGACGGGGCCTTCGGTTGGCGCGAAGCTTCCGTGTTCGGGGCGGGAGCACTTGCGGCAGCGTGACGGCCGGATGGTGCCTTCGGTTGGCGGAGCGCTTCCGTGGAGGACGATGCGGGGCCTACCGGCGAATGACTTCCCGACGGTGCCTTCGGCTTGCGGAGTGCATCGTTGGAGGACGATGCGGAGCCTACTGGCGAATGACTTCCCGACGGTGCCTTCGGCTTGCGGAGTGCATCGTTGGAGGACGATGCGGAGCCTACCGGCGAATGACTTCCAGCCGGGGTCTTCGGCTGCCGAGGTGCTTCCGTGGAGGACGATGCTGCGCCCACCGGAGCGTGACGTCCCGAGGGGGCCTTCGGTTGAGCCCCAGCGGGTGAGGCCTTGGCCTTTCGGGCAGTGCCGTCCTTCGCACGGGGCGAACGCTTCGCCGGTGCATCGTCGGACGAGGCCTCCTCCGCCTTGAGCAGCGATGGGACATCCGTGTTGGACGTCACCTCGTCCGACAGGTCCTTGCGCTTCGAGGGCACGAGCACCGACGGCGGCGCCACGAGCACCGATGGCGGCGGCACGCCGACGGTCTGCGGCGGCGCCGTGCGCGCGAGTTCGGGCGCAGGCGGACGGGCGCGCTGCTCGCGGGACTTTCGCAGGCTCTCGGCGCGGCGTGCGTAGAGGCGGGCCTTCTCGGTGTTGTGCAGCACCTCGCGACAGAAGAGCGCGAGCCGCTCCCAGGTGTGCTGGCGCTCCTCGTCGTCCTCCGTCGCGGTGGCCGCGTTCTCCAGCGCCCAGGCGGCCTCGCCGAACTGCTCGCGCTCGGTGCAGCGGTCCGCGAGCAGCAGCCAGGCTTCCTTGTGCCCCGGTTCGAAGCGCACGGCCTGGCGCAGCTCCGCCAGGGCCGCGCCCGCGTCGCCCATCGCCTCCAGCGTGGCGACCCGCTCCAGGTGCGCCTTGCGCGCGGCCGGTCCCCGAGGCTCACGGGCCAGCTGCGCGTGCAGCAACTGGCTCAGCGCGGGCAGATCCCCCAGGCGGCGCGCGAGCGCCAACAGGTGCTCCCGGGGCTGCTCGTTGTCGGGGCTCTCCGCGAGCACCTCGGCCCAGGCCCACTGCGCGATGCGCAGGTCGCCCAGCGACTCCTCCGCGGTCTGCGCGAGCACCCGCAGCGCCTCCAGGCGATCCGGTGCGCGGCGAGGCGCGGCGGCACAGGCGGCGCGCAGCCGCTCGACCTGGGCGAAGCGCTCCTCGTCGGAGACACTGCGCACCAGCCCCGCGAGCACGGGCAGCATTCCGGGCACGAGCGCATCCGCCGCGTCGAAGTCCTCTCGAGCCTTCGCGGGATTGCCCATGTTCAACTGCCGCTCGCCGCGCGTCAGCAGGGCCACGGCCCGAGCCCGTGAGGTCCTCGCGCGCGCGATCGCGTCATCGAGCGCACGGCGTACAAGCGAGGCGTCCTCGCGCTGGGACAAGAGGCGGACCTGCTCACGCAACGCGGTGCGCTCACCGGTCAGCTCGACGATCTCCCGGTACATGCGCGCGGCGCCCGCGGAGTCCTGGAGTTCGTTCTCCATCACCTCCGCGAGCCGCGTGAGCGCTTCAGCGCGCTCAGGGGCGTCCTTCGCGCGGTCCGCGCGCTTGAGGTACAGCTGCGCCAGTTCGCGCCACGCTCGGCGCGCGATGAGTTGGGCCTCCTGGCGCTGTGACTGAGCCCGCTCCGAGCCCTCGTCCGAGCCGCGCGCGGAGGAAGCCGCGTCCGGAGCCGGGCTCGTGCCGGGCTCGGAGGGCTTCACCGATGGGAGGCGCGTGGAGTCGCGCTTGGGGGCAGCGGAGGTTGCCTGCGCCGGTGCGCGTGGCGCGGATGAGTCTGGCTGCGGGAAGACCACCTCCGACGTCGATTCCTCTTCGTCGAACGCGGGCTTCGCGGTGGAGGGAACCAGCACGGAGGCCCGTCGCGGAGCAGCTGGCTTCTCGGCACGGGACTGCGTTGCCGCGGAAGCGCCCTTCTCTGCTTCCACACGCTCGGGCGGGATGATTTCCGAGGTCGACTCTTCCTCGTCGAACGCCATTGCTGGCGCGCCTGGCACCAGGACCGCGCTGGAAGAACTCCGCTCCGCCGACGCACGTGCATCCGGGGTCTTCGCGGATGCGTCGGCCGGACGCGGGAGGATGACTTCCGACGTCGCTTCGTCCGCGTCGAAGCCCTTCGAGGGACCACCCGGCACCAGCACCGCATCCGGCTGGCGTGGAGGCGTCTTCTTCGACGTCGATGCGTTTTCGCTGGATGGCTTTGCTTGCGTCCCGGCCGGCTCGGACTGACGCGGGTGGAGGTGCTCCGTCGCCGCTGCGTTCTCGCCGGAGGTTTTCGCCGGAGCGTCCGCTGCCGGTCCGGCCGGACGCGGAAGGAGCATCTCCGACGTTGATTCGTCTTCGTCGAAAGCCGTGGAGGGCGCTCCCGGTACCAGCACCGATACGAGCGGACGCGGCGGCATCCGCTCTGATGCGGACTCGTCGTGACCCGAAGTCTTCGAGGATGCTCCCGTCACGACGGAGGGTGCTTCCTCGGATGGCTTCCGCGACGCCGTCGCGGGCTTCTCTTCGAGAGCTTGTGAGGTATCGGCTGGCGATGCCTCTTCGAGCTTCTTGCCGAAGACCTGCGTCGACTCGAACACCGGAGGGGCGCTCGGCGCGGCAGCAGGCGGCTTTTCGACCGCGGAGGCGGTATCAACGGGCGATGTGCTCGACGCCGTGACGCCACGCACTTCGGCAGTCGGTGTCACAGCCTTTTCTTCAGGCGTCCGCGCGGCCGACGATGCACTCGGTGCGGCGACGGACTTCTCGTCGGGCGTTTGCGTTGCATCCGACGACGTTGCTTCGACGGCCTTCGCTTCGGGCGCTACCGCCGTGTCCGCGGGCGGTGACGATGCGTTCGACGTCGCGGCCACGTGCTCAGGCGCCTGTGCCGCGTTGGTTGGCGACGCGATGTGCTCAGGCGCTTGTGCCGCATCCGGTGACGACGACGCGCTTGATGCGGCTTCAACACGCTCCGACGTCCGTGGCACATCCACGGCCGGAGATACGCTCGGTACCGCGACGCCGTGCTCAGGTGACTCTGGCACTTCTACTGAAGACGGTGCGTCCGATGCCGTTTCGGCGCGCGCAGGAGCCCGTGTCTCGTCTGTCAGCAGCAATGCGCTCAACGCCGCGAGGACGTGTTCGGGCACGTCAGCGGATGGCGATGCACCCAATGCCGCGATGACGTTCGCAGGCACATCCGTAGCGTTTGCGGACGAAGCGCTCGACGCCGCGACGCCACTCGCAGACACATCCGCAGCGTTTGCGGACGACGAAGCGCTCGACACCGCTACGGCACTCGCAGACACATCCACAGCATTTGCGGACGGAGCGCTCGACACCGTGACGCCGCGCTGAGACGCCTTGGCCGCATCTACTGACGACGAATCGCTCGATACCGCGATGCCACTCGCAGGCACATGCGCAGCATTCACGGACGACGAATCACTCGATACCGCGACGCCACTCGCAGGCACATGCGCAGCATTCACGGACGACGAATCGCTCGACACCGCTACGCCGCGCTCCGGAGTTTGTGTCCTCTCCGGGGACGACGATGCGCTTGATACGTCCACAGCGCTTTCAGGTGCCTGTGCCGCATCCGATGCCGATGCCCCAGTCGACGCCACGACAGCACTTGCAGGGGCCTGCGCCGTATCCGACGCCGCAGTGACGCTCTCGGACTTCGGCGCCGCGTCCACGGGCGACAACGTGCTCAAGGCCGCATCGGTCGTCGACGTCGCATAGCCGGAGGGCAACCCCTTCGACGTACCAACCGCCCCCTGCCCCCCATCCCTCAGCGGCGACTCATCCGATGCCTCGGCGCTCTTGTCGCGCAGCGCCTGCGCTACCTCGTCAGGACGCGCCGTGTCCGGTGCCTTCTCGCCAGTCCCCTGTGACACGCCCTCCGGCTTCTCAGCGGAGATTCCAACCACGAGTCCACGTGCCTCGGAAGCCCTGGCACCGGAAGCTCCCGCCAACGCCTGCTCCGTCCCCATCACGTACGGCACAGGAGCCTGAACAGACCTCGCCCCCTGCGGCGGCGTCACCACCCGGGCCTTTCCCGGTCCTTCGTCCTCCCAGGGGAACTCGGGTCCTCGCGACGCCGTACGTCCCAGCCCGGCCCACTCTCCCAGCGGGACCTGCACCGTGTCGGCTCGCGGAGCCCTGGCTGGCGGCACCTGCACCACCGGCATCTCCACCACCGTGTTGCCCAGCTCCGGATCCGACAGCGCCAGCGCGGACACCTCCACGGTCTTCGTCCGGGACTCCTCGTCCTCCGCGGGCGGCCTCCGCGACGGCGCTTCCTTCGCCTTCGCCACCCGCTCGCGCAGCACGTCCAGCACGAAGCGGGCCCTGGCGTCGTCGGGCGCGTCCATCAACAAGCCGTTGAGCACCGCCGCGGCGCGCGCCTCCTGCCCCGTGCGCCGCAACACCCGCGACAGCTGCCGGCGGACCTCACGGCGCACTTCGCCCCGCTCCGTCACCATCGCGGCGTCCAGCAGGGTGATGACGGCGCGCTCCGTGCCCGCTCGCAGCGCGCAGCGGACCAGCACCGCCGCGAGCCGGGGCGTCATCGGCAGGGAACGGCTGGCGGACACCAGGCCGGAATACGCCCGCGCCGCCTGTCCCTCCCGGAGCAACCGAGCGGCATCCCGGCAGACCTGGGCCACCGCGCCTCGCACGTCCTCGCCTCGCGAACCCGTCCCTGGTCCTCGAGGGGAGGGCTCCGGCGTCCCTGGGCCCTTGCCGTGTCTCCCGCCACCCATGAAGCCCCCAGTCTACACACGATGCGCGCGACGGGGGCACCCCGTCCGCTCCCACGAAGGGGCTCGGGGTTTCCAGGTTCTCAGGGGGCGGCCGCCGCCCCGATGGCCCCCTCCGGAAT
>NZ_RAVW01000551.1 GCF_003611585.1 Corallococcus exercitus
ACTGCGCATGTCTCGTGGGCTCGGAGATGGGTATAAGAGACAGGTCGGAATTCTCGCTCATGGGGCTCCACGCGTGACGGCCCTTGAGGGCGGCGACCTCAGGGGGCCGCCGGGGACGTCAGGAAGCAGGTTTTGGGACAGGAAGCCGGACGCGGGGCCTGCGAGAAGGCCGAAACCGCCGGTTCCTGAAACCCCCCGACGGCCCTAGCGCCGGCCGGGAGGCACTCACCACCCTAACAGAGCGCCCGGATGGGGCGCCCGCAATTTCGCCGCCGGTGTGCCCAAGCTGTCCACCCGACGACCTCCCCAGGGGCTCCCGCCGCCCTTCAGCGGATGCGCACGCGGAAGGGCATCATGGCCTTCAGCCCGGGGCGCAGGAGCTCGGGCGACCCCAGCCCCACCTCCCGGGCGAGCACGGACAGCGCCTCCGGCGGACGCTCCGGCAGCTCAGGCAGGAGCAGCCCCGCCAGCGCGTGCACGCCGGGCTCTCCGCCCAGGCCGGAGAAGAAGCCGCGCGCGTCTCCCATGACGTCCAGGTCCAGCTCCTCCGCGGGGGGCACCTTCGCGCGCTTGCGCGCCGACGCGACGGCCTCCGGCAGGCCGCCCAGCCCGTCCACCAGCCCCCGGGCGAGCGCGTCCGTGCCGCTCCACACGCGGCCCCGGGCCACGGCGTCCACCTTCGCCTTGTCCATCTTCCGGTTGCGGGCGACCTCCGTGATGAACGTGTCGTAGGAGTCGTCCACCCAGGTCTGCACCGCGGCCTGCTGCTCGGGCGTCCACGGCTTCCACCACTCCAGGAGGTCCGCCAGGTCGCCGCGCTTGAGCGTCTCCTGGTTCACCCCCAGCTTCATGCCCAGGCCCTCCAGCGCGGGCTTCGGGTAGAAGACGCCGATGCTGCCCGTGAGCGTCGTGGGCTCCGCCAGCACCTCGTCCGCCGCCACCGCCGCGTAGTAGCCGCCGGAGGCCGCCGCGTCGCCCATGGAGGCGACGACGGGCTTGTGCTTCTTCGCCTCCAGCACCGCGCGGTACATCAGGTCCGACGCCAGCACGTCGCCGCCGCCGGAGTCGACGCGCAGGACGATGGCCACCACGGACGGGTCCTCCTGCGCCTCCTGCAGCGCGCGCACCACCGTCTCCGCGCCCGCCAGCTGCGCGAAGCCCAGCGGATCCTCGCGGCTGCGGCCCCCGGTGATGTCGCCCAGCACCGGCACCACCGCGATGCGGCGGCGCAGGCCCCAGCGGTCCTCGCGCTCGTCGCGCGGCGAGTAAGACGAATGGAAGCGCAGGCCGGGGAACCACTCCGCCACGCGCGCGTCCAGCTCCGTCGCGGACACCACGCCGTCCAGCAGGCCCGCCGCCTGCGCCCGCTTCGAGGACAGGATGCCCTGGGCCCACGCGGCGCGCAGCTTCTCCGGGGGCAGCTTGCGTCCCGCCTCCACGGCCTTCTCGTAGTGCGCCACCTGCGCGTCCAGGTACGCGTCCAGCGTCTCGCGCTCCGCGGGGCTCATGTCGGAGCGGGTGAACTGCTCCATCGCCGTCTTGTACTCACCCACGCGCGCCACGTCCCAGTGCACGCCCAGCTTCTCCATGGTGCCGCCCAGCGACGTCACCGTGGCGGCCAGGCCGTTGATGGGCAGCGACGCCTCCGTCAGCGCGTAGACGCTGTCCGCCGCGGACGCCACCAGGTAGCTGCGGTCATCCCCGGACAGCATCACCACCACGACCTTCTTGCCCGCCTCGCGCAGCTTGAGCAGCGACTGGCGCAGCTCCTCCGCCGTGCCCCAGCCCACGCCAGGCAGGCCCTCCATCTTCAGCACCACGCCCTTGAGCCGCTCGTCGCGCGTGGCCAGGTCCAGGAACTTCATCAGGCGCAGGTACGGGTCCGTCTCGCTCACGCCCAGGAGCGCCAGCGCGGGGCTCACGCCGCCCGCCAGCATGTCGTCCAGGTCCACGAGCGCCACCACGCCGCCGCCGCCATGCACGGAGCGGTAGCGCTCCGACGACAGGCGAAGCTGCAGCACGTGGTCCAGGCCGTCCCCCGCGCCGCCCGCCGCGTACGTCAGGCCCGCGTGGCCCAGGTCCACCGTGGCCGCGACCTGGAGCGCCAGCGGGATGCCGCTGACGAAGCCGTGGGACAGGCCGCCGCTCAGCCTCAGGCCGCGCACCACCTCCGCCTGGAGCGTGTACGTGGCCAGTCCTTCCCGGAAGCCGCCTTCCGCGAAGAGCCAGTCCACGCCCAGCGTGTAGCGCTCGCCCAGCGGGCGCAGGCCCAGGCCGAAGTTGTAGCGGCGCGGCAGCTTGAGGCCGTCCTGCTCCGGCGCGTTCACGTCCTTCGCCACCGCGGCCAGCGACAGGGCGCGGAAGGGGCGCGCGGTGAGGCCCACGTCCCAGCTCGTCAATCCGCCGATGCGGCGGTCATCCGAGCTGAAGTCGTGCAGCGAGGCGCCCAGTTGCAGCGTGCGAGGCCCCAGCGACAGGCCGAAGGACGTCTTGCGGTAGTCCGGCGCGTTCTCCCCGCGGATCCACTCCAGGGAGAAGCCTGCGCCAAGCCCCAGGATGCGCGTGCCCAGGAACACGGCGTCTCCGACGGAGTCGGATTCGAGGTTGCGCTCGTGGAGGTAGAAGAGCTGCCCCGCGTCCTGGAAGCCCAGGCCCGCGGGGTTGAGGGACAGGGCGGGCGCCTCGTCGATGAGCGCCGCGTTGGTGGGCGGCAGCGTGACGCCCAGGGGCGGGGCGGGGGCGCGGTCGACGGCGCCCGTCTGGGCAAGCGCGAGGCTGGGGAGGAGGGCGAGCAGCGGCAGGTGGCGCATACGGCCCGGGACTCTAGAGGGGAGCCGTCCCGGGACAAGCGCCGCGTGCTACCAGTCCTCGGTACCCGACACGTTATCCAGCGGATCATCCCCGGAGTGCTTCTTGACGGACTGTCGGGAGTTGCCGCCCCGGTCCTCCGAACCCCAGTCCTCCGCGCCGCTGCGGTTGTCCAAGGGGTCGCGCTTCTTGATGACCTGTTCGCCCTCGCTGTTGATGAGCTGGTTGACCACCCGCTCCATCTCCATCTTGAGCTGACCGTACTCGTCGCCCTGGAGCACCAGCTTGCGCGAGCCCAGGCGCTTGCCGCTCTTCACGTCGAAGAGGCCCACCGCCAGCTCCGTGCCGCGCTCCGGGATGACGCGCACGGTGCCCACCATCGCGCGGTCCAGGCTCAGCGACTTGCCCAGCGCGACGACGGCGTTGGCCGGCTTGTCGCTGGGGCGCGCCACGTCCGGCACCACCTTGTCCAGCTGCGCGTCATAGGCCTTGTAGGTGGCCGTCGGCGAAAGCGTGGTGCTGACCTCCACGTCGTCCGGCGTCACCTCCGCGATCTGCCCGAACTGGCGGAAGCCCGGCCGCTCCATGCGCACCAGGTGCTTGCCCACCGGCAGCGTGGGCAGCGTCACCGGCGTGTAGCCCACCGCCTCGCCGTCCACGTAGACGCGGGCGCCCGCGGGCCGGGACTTGAAGGTGGCGCTGCCGCGCAGCTGCGAGGTGCGGCTCGTGGCCACCTGCACGCGCAGGGTCATGAAGTCCCGGCTGAAGCGCTTGGGGTTCAGCTCGAAGGTGGGATTGAGCGCCATCAGGTCGATGAGCAGCAGCTTCGCCTCCTCCACGTCCCCCCGCAGCTGGAGGATGGCGCCGTGCAGCGCCAGCGCGTCGCACAGCGGGAAGCAGGACGTCATGGACGCGACGGAGCCCTCCAGCTCCTTGAGGGTGGCGCGCACCTTGCGCTCCGCGTCCTCGTAGTCGCGCGCCTCGAAGGCCTTGAGGCTCTCCTCGTAGCCCTTCTTCGCGCGCTGGAAGGACGCCTGCGCCGCAGGGTCGTCCGGCAGGCCGAAGAGGTCGCGCGGCTTTCGCACGGAGTAGCTGGCGAAGTTGCCGAGCGCCTCGTTCATGTAGCTCTCCATCTGCACCCCGGAGGACTCGGACGTCGGGTCCATGGGGATGAGCAGCGCGGAGATGCGGCCCGCCGGAGGCGAGGCGGACAGCGCCAGGGCGGGCAACAGCACGAGCGCGAGCGGAAGGGCTTTCATGAGGAGTCCTGTGCGCTTGACGCCCGGCCTAGAAGGAAATTCCACCGGGCAGACCATTCACCGGGTTGAAGCCGGAGCCGCGGTCCGTCGTGGCCACGTACACCACGCCCGCCGTCACGGCCGCCACGCCCGCCGCCGCCGCCCAGAACCAGGGCTTGCGCAGCACGGAGTCGCTGGAGGACACGGAGTCCTTCTCGTCCTTGCGGTTCTGGGGCAGGGCCGCGCCCGCGAGGAAGGTGTGCAGCTGGTCCGCGGCGGCGTCGGGGCTGCCCTTGCCGTCGCGCCTGGTGAAGTCCACCTCCACGCCGCGCAGGCGGTTCTTCGTGCGCAGGTCCCACGCCTGCACCTCGCCGTGCAGGCGGCCCTTCTTGTCCTGGAAGGACGCGGCCAGCACCACGTAGCGGGCGTTGAGCCGCTCGCCGATGGCGCCCACTTCCGGCGGCACGCCGTCCGCATCGAAGGCGGCTTCAGTGCCGGCCTTCGCCGCCGCGTCACGCAGCGCGGACAGGCCCGGCGCGGAGGCCAGCTTCGTCTTCAGCTCCGTGGGGGCGGACGGCTTCACCTCCGCGTACGTCGCGAACGGGGCGTAGCCCGGCAGCACCACCTGCACGGGGTAGTGGCCCGGGGCCAGCTTCGCGCCGGACAGCGGCGTCACGCCCACCTCGCGGCCGCGCACCAGCACGCGCGCGCCCTGCGGCTGGGACGTCACCGCCAGCGTGCCCTGCGGCTGCGCGTTCAGCTCCGTCTGGGCCTCCGCGAACACCCGCTGCACGTCCTGGCCGAACAGGCCCGCGTCCGGGCGCAGCGACGGCTCCGCCAGCAGCGCGTTCGTGAAGGCCGCCTTCGCGCCCGCCACGTCGCCGTTGAGCAGCTGCGCCGCGCCCTGGAAGAGGTACGTCTCACCCAGCTTCTCCGGGCGCAGGTCGCCGGGGCGCTGCACGTAGGCCTCCGCGGCCGCCTTGAACTTCACCGCCGCGGTGTCCGGGTCCAGGTTGTCGTACGCCGCGCGGCCTTCGTCGAAGAGGGCGTCCGCCTTGGGGTTGGCCTGCGGCTCCGGCGGCGGGAAGGCGCTGGCCAGGTCCACGAACTGGATGTCACCCGCGCTGCCCAGCTTCCGGGTGAGCGTGTCCTCCAGCTTCGCCGCGGAGTCCGTCGCGGCAGACTGGCGGGCCACGCCGAAGATGGCGACGGCGTTGGACGGCGCCGAGCGCACCACCGCGGCCGGAACGTCGGCCATCTTCGGGAGGCTGGGCGTGGCCGGGGCGACCGGGGCCTGGGTGGCCGCCTTGGGCGCCACGGGCGCGTCCGACGCGGGGGCCACTTCATCCGGAGGGGTGAAGGTCTG
>NZ_RAVW01000552.1 GCF_003611585.1 Corallococcus exercitus
GGGCTGACGCTGGAGAAGCTGAAGGGCTCCACGGCGGCGTGGGTGGACCGCGATTCGGTGGCGGGCTACCTCCTGCCCAGCGCGTACCTCAAGACGCAGGGGCTGGAGCCGTCGCGGGCGTTCGTGGCGCAGCAGTTCACGGGCTCGTACCAGGGCGCGCTGGAGGCGGTGCTGGAGGGCCGCGCGCAGGTGACGAGCGTCTTCTGTCCGCCCGCTTCCACGGGGCTCACGTTCACCACGGGCGTGGAGGACGTGCTGGGGCGGGGGATGGGCGCGAAGTTCGAGCTGTTGGCGTACACGGACGAGGCCCCCAATGACGGTGTGCCGGTGGCGATGGGGCTGCCCGCGCCGCTGGTGACGGCGCTGGAGGCGGCGCTGCTGGGGCTGACGGCCACGCCGGACGGGCAGTCGCTCCTGCGCGACATCTTCAACGCGGAGCGGTTCGAAGTGGCGCCGCGCATGGGCTACCGCGCGCTGTACCGCGTGGCCCTGGCCAGCCTGTAGCCGCGCGGCCTTTCCGGGCGTGAGGCCCTGCCCGCACGTCGTGGGCGGCCTGTCGCGACGGAGCAGCGGCCTACTTGTCGGAGTCGGGGCCGCCGCCGCGCGCGGGGCGCCGGGCGGAGGAGACGGAGCCCTCGGTGGGACGAGGCGTCTTCGCGGGCACCTTGCCACCGACGGAGTCCTCCGGTGCACGCACGGCCTTCGCGGCCGAACGGCTGCCGGTCGTGTCCCCGGGGGCCTTCACGGCCTTCGCGGCGGGACGGCTGTCGGCGTCCTCCGGTCCGCGCGCGGTCTTGCCCGCGGCACGGCCTCCGGTGGAACCCTCCGGCGCGCGCGACGGCTTCGCGGCGTCCTCGCGCACGGCGCCGAACTTCGCGGTGGACGACCGTCCTGCCTCCGCGTCGGCGCGAACGGCTTCGTGCTTCGCGGTGGACGAACGAGCGGCCTCCGCGCGCACGGCGTCGTGCTTCGCGGTGGAGCGGCCCGCGTCCTCATCGCTCAGGGGCCGGGTGTCCGCGAGGCTCACGCCGGTGTTCTCCCGCGTCCTCACGGGCCGGGCGTCCGGGCGGCTCAGGCCGGAGTTCTCCTTCGTGCGCGACGGATTCCCCACGCCGGAGTTCTCCGGTGACGCGGCGGCCTTCGTCGACGACTGGCTCACTGACGGCTCCGGTGCACGGGGCGGCGTCTTCGCCGGGGCCTGCTGCGCCTTGCCCGCGGACGGCGTCGTCCCGGCGGCCGGTGCCTTCGCGGAGGCGGCACTGCCCGGCCGGGCCATCAGGCGCGGGTCGAAGTAGATCATCGTCGGCTCGGCCGCGAAGCGCTCCTCCTCCAGTTCGTCCGCGTAGACGTCCCGCATGAACGCCGCCAGGTGCGCGCTGGTGCCGGCCAGCTTCTCCTGCTGGAGGAACTCCTCCAGCGCCAGCTGCAGCTCGCCCGCCGTGGCGAACCGGTCGTCGCGCTTGCGCGCCAGCGCCTTGAAGACAATCGGATCCAACGACTTCGGAATCCCGGGCACCGCCTCCGAGGGGGGGACGATCTTGTGCCCCACGACGGCCTTGAGCGTGGCCATCTCCGTCTCGCGCTTGAACAGGCGCCCGTTGGTCAGCAGCTCGTAGAACACCGTCCCCAGCCCGAACACGTCCGAGCGCGCATCCAGCGGCTCGCCCCGCGCCTGCTCCGGGGACATGTACGCGTGCTTGCCCTTGATGGTGCCCACCACCGTCTGCGACAGCTTCCCCTGCGCCTTCGCCACCCCGAAGTCGATGAGCTTCACGCCGCCGTTGAAGCCCACCAGCACGTTCTGCGGCGACACGTCCCGGTGGATGAGCGACAGCTTCCGGCCGGACGGACTGCGCGCGTTGTGCGCCGCGTCCAGCCCCGCCGCCGCCTCCGCGATGATCCGGCACCGCAAGCCCAGCGGAAAGCCGCCCGGGTGCGCCGACGCGCGCGGCACCAGCGAGCCCAACGGCTCGCCGTGCACGTACTCCATCGCGATGTAGTACTGCCCGTCCACGTCCCCCATCTCGTAGATCTGCGCGATGTTGGGGTGGTTGAGCAGCGCCGCGATGCGCGCCTCGTCCAGGAACATCTGGAGGAACTCGTCGTCCTCCGACAGGTGGGGCAACAGCCGCTTCACCACCAGCAGCTTCTGGAAGCCCACCGGGCCCTTCTGCCGGGCAAGGTAGACGGCCCCCATGCCGCCGGTGGCCAGCTTGCGCAGCAATTCATAGCGGCCGAACGTTTCCACTCCGGCAGTGACGATAGCCGCGTCAGCGCGGATCTCAAAAGCCCGAGCACCCCCAAAAACGCGAACCGGGCCGGCCCCCCTGGAGGGACCGACCCGGCCGCGCTGCGTCACGACTCCGTACCGGCTCCGCGACCCCGGCTACGGCGTGGGGGCGCAGACGCTGCGGTAGCGGATCTCCACGGACTGGCCCGGGGTGGGCACCGAGCCCTGGGCGAAGATGACCGCGTTGCGGCCCGCGTCGTAGGTCCACTGGTCCGCACGCAGGGTGCGGCCGTTCACGCGCACGCTCATCTCCTGCGTGCCGTCCGGCGTCGCGGTGAGCGTGAAGTCCGCCTGCGGCTCACCGGCCTGCTGGATGATGGGGTCCAGGAACCCGCGGTAGTCGCCCTCGCAGATGGAGCCCACCGTGCCGCCCGTGCCCCTGGCGACCGCGGCGAAGCGGTCCGCGCTGCTGCTCGCGGTGGAGCAGGCGCCGTTGGGGATGAGCGCGTGCAGGTTGCTGCGCTGGGACATGCCCGTGCCCTTCAGCGTCTGGAGGAACTGGATGTAGCTGTCGGGCGTGAAGCCGGAGTGGTCGTCCTCGTCCGCCAGCACCACCACCGCCATGCGGGCCGCGGCGCGGGTGAAGCCCAGGTTGCCGTCGTTGGGCTGCGGGGTGCGGACGTCGTCGGCCTGCTCGGACAGCGGGGCGGACAGGGCCTGACGCGTCGTCTCCAGGCCCTGCACCAGGTTGTGGCAGAGGCCCACGCCCAGGTTGGCCTGGATGGTGGCCGCCGCGTTGGCGCTGTTGCCGGACACCACGCGGGCGCGGCTGCCGTCCACCGGGAAGAGCCGGCCGGCCTCACCGCCGTTGGCGCCGCCGCCGCACAGCCCCTGGCGCTGCACCAGGCCCGTGCTGGTGACGCCCACGCGCACGTCCACGTTCAGCTCCTTGGCGCGCTGCAGCCAGCCGGGAATCGCGTTGCGCAGGCGCTGCTGGTAGGTCTCCATGGTGGTGGTGTTGGAGACCACGAAGAGCACGTCCAGCTGGCTGTCGGTGCCCTGCGTGAAGCGGTCCACCTGGATGCCCTCGTGGTTGGTCTCCGCGAGCAGCGGGACCAGGAAGCGGTTGGGCTCCGTGTCGGCCTGGAAGTACAGCGGGCTGTAGTGCTGGCCCAGCACGTTGCGGGCGTAGTCCACCTCCATCTCGAAGCCCTCGCCGGGCTGGAGCGTGATGGGCGCCGTCACCGGCGTGAGCAGCGAGAACTGCTTCGACGTGCCGTTGCCGATGGTGGCATCCGCCACGGTGAGCGGCTCGCTGCACCGGTTGGACAGGAACGTCTTGCGCGGCTTCGCCGGGCAGTCGTAGCGGATGGGCCCGAAGTCCACGAAGGACGGCGTGGCCACGAGGCAGGACGGGTTGGACACCGCGTGGATGGGCAGCGTCACCGTGGGGTAGGCCGGGTTGTTGACGGTGAGCATCAGCTCGCCGTTGAACTCGCCGCCCGTGGTGGGCGCCTTGAAGGCAATCATGGAGCTGAAGGCCGTGTCGTAGAGCACCACGCCGCCCGTGATGGGACCGCCGGGCATGGAGAACACGCCGCCGCCGTCATTGGACAGGTGCACGTCCTTGATGGCGCACTCGGCCCGGCCCGGGTTGCGGAAGTAGAAGCCCAGCACCGCGCCGCGGCCCGGCACCACGTTGGCGAACTCCAGCTTCGGCTGCGGCAGCAGCTCGTAGACGCAGGGGCCGGAGGCGCGGGCACGGCCCGTCAGGGTGATGGCGCGCTCGGGCGTGAAGAGGTCGTTGGATTGCACGTAGAGCGTCGCGCTGAAGGTGCCCTCGTTCTTGGGCTCGAAGTAGACCTTCAGCTCCAGCGCGTCGTCGCCCGGCTGGATCTGCAGGCCGTTGGCCTCCAGCGCGGGCCAGGTGCCGCCCTTCCAGGTGTAGTTCTGCGTGCCGCGCGTGGGCGTGCCCACGTCGAACTGGACCGCGGCGCCGTCGGCGCGCACGCCGGTGAAGGTGAGGGGGCCGTTGCTGCCCGCGTTGGTGATGCGGATGACCTGCTCCAGCTTGCCGCCCACCGGCAGCTCGCCGAAGTCCAGCGCCACCGGGGCCACGGCCAGCGTGGGCCGGCCACCGCGCGCATCCAGCATCACGCGCGCCTCACGCGCCTTGTCGGACGCGTACGCCACCGTGAGGTTGCCCACGTTGGGGCCGGAGAAGCGCGCGGCGAACTCCATGCGCATCTCCACCACCTCGCCCGGCTGCACCGTGGCGCCCTCCGGTTTGCTCAGCGGAGAGAAGGCCCGGTCGCTGGTGGCCAGCGCGGAGATGGTCACCGGGCGCCAGGTGATGTTGCGAGCGCGGGTGAAGGATTCGGTGCGCTCGTGCACCGGGATCTCGTCGAAGGGCACGGGCGCCGGGTCGAACACGAAGGCGCTCACCACGGAGTTGCCCTTGAGGTCCACGACGGACGGGGTGCACGTCTCGCAGGAGACGACCTCCAGCCGCGCGCCCATCTGCCCCAGCGAGCGGGGCAGGTACTTCGTCTTCACCACCTGCGTGCTGAGGGGCGGCACCGTGATGGTGTCCGGCGTGAACGGATCCGCCTGGTCGCCCGCGACCTTCAGGGTCAGCGGCAGGTCCACCGGGTTGGTGACGGTGACCTCCAGCGTGCGGTCGCTGTCCACCTCCAGCGTCTCGTAGTCCAGCACCGGCGGGTTCACGCCGATGCGCGTGGGCGTGCCCAGGCCCTGCACGGGCAGCTGCTGAAGGGCGCCCACGTTGGCGTCCGTCGTCACGCGCAAGGTCTCCTCCACGGGCCCCTCCTTGAGGGGGTGGAAGCGCACCTTGACGACGTGCGACTCGCCCGGCGGCACGCGGCCGCCACCGTCCGTCAGCTCCACCTGGTACGACGGGTTGTTGCCAATCCCCAGCGCCTCCAGCGCGGAGAACGGCACGTAGCCGACGTTGCGGATGCGCACTTCCTTCTCACGCCACTCGCCCACCGGCACCTCGCCGAAGTCGAGCGCGTCCACGTCCAGCACCGCCGTGGCCTTCACCCCGCGCGTCTGGTCCTCCTCGTGACACGCCATCGTCCCCGCCACCAACGACGCCAGCAGGAC
>NZ_RAVW01000553.1 GCF_003611585.1 Corallococcus exercitus
AGATGGGTATAAGAGACAGTTCGGCACGCTGCGCGAACAGGCCGTGCGCCAGCAGGCGTGGCTCCAGGAGCGGTTGGAGACCGGCGTGCCCCAGCTCATGCGCAAGTACGGCGTGCGCATGTGGGTCGTCCCCATGCGCGAGTACAACGAGGACCCCGTCTTCAAGGCGCTCGTCTCCCCCACCACCTTCTCCGCCCGCCGCCGCACCATCTACGTCTTCTTCGACCGCGGCGCGGACAAGGGCGTGGAGCGGCTGGCGCTGGGCGGCAGCACCCAGGGCGGCCTCTATGAAGCCCGCCGCGCGGCGATGATGGTGGACCGGGGCGGCTCGCAGCGCGCCGCGGAGCTCCTGGGCCCCGAGCAGTGGCAGCTCCTCAAGCAGGTCGTGGAGGAGCGCAAGCCGGACTCCATCGCCATCAACGTGTCCCCCGCCATCGCCTTCGCGGACGGCCTCACCCACGGCGAATACGAAGGCATGACCCAGGCCCTGGGCCCCACCTGGACCAAGCGCCTCAAGCCCGCGGGCGGCCTGCCCCTGGACGTGCTCGGCTGGCGCGGCGCCGACGAGGTGCGCTTCTACGCCGACCTCCAGAAGTACGCCTGGAACCTCATCCAGACCGCCTTCTCCAGCGCCGTCATCACCCCCGGCACCACCACCACCCAGGACGTGGAGTGGTGGATGCGCCAGCGTCTGTCCGACGAAGGCCTGGACACCTGGTTCCAGCCCGACGTGGACGTGCAGCGCCAGGGCGCCACCGACGAACAGCTGGGCGACAACCCCGTCATCCAGCGCGGCGACGTGCTCCACTGCGACTTCGGCGTCACCGCGCTGCGCCTCAACACCGACACCCAGCACATGGGCTACGTGCTGCGCGACGGGGAGACGGACGCCCCCGCGGGCCTCAAGGCCGCGCTCCAGGCGTCCAACCGGCTCCAGGACATCGTCACCGGTGAAATCAAGCCGGGCCGCACCGGCAACGAGGTGCTGCGCGCCTCGCTCGCGAAGATGAAGTCCGAGGGCATCAACGGCAGCGTGTACTCACACCCCATTGGCCTGCACGGCCACGGCGCGGGCCCCATGATTGGCATGTGGGACCGCCAGGAGGGCGTGCCCGGCAACGGCGAGCACAAGGTGATGCCCAACTCCTGGTTCTCCATCGAGCTGCAGGCCACCAGCCCCGTGCCGGAATGGAAGGGCCAGCCCGTGCGCTCCGCCCAGGAGGAGGACGTCGTGGTGGACGCGGAAGGCGCCGTGCACTGGGCCCTCCAGCGTCAGACGTCCTTCCACCTGGTGCGCTGAGGCCTACTTCGCCGCGCCCGTCATGGACTTGAGCAGCGTCACCAGCGCCTGCTTCTCCTCGCTGCTCAGGTCCAGCTTGACGATGGTCTCCGTGCGCACGCCGGCGAAGGTGTCGTCCGGGTCGCCGCCCTTGTTGTAGAAGTCGACCACGTCCTCCAGCGTCTTCTCCGCGCCGGTGTGCATGTACGGCGCGCTCAGCGCCACGTTGCGCAGGGACGGCGTGCGGAACGCGCCCTCCACCTCCGTGGGCTTCGACTGCGCCTGCGCCTTGAGCGTGGACAGCCGCGCCGCGTCCGTGCCCGAAGGCGCGTCGCTGTAGGCGCCCGACGCGTTGAACGGCCAGGACAGCAGCGCGTCCACCGCGTCCGCCTGCCCGCGCCGCCCCGGGCCGGAGTCCTTCAGCCCCAGGTTGTGGAACTTGTCGTCCGTCAGCGAGCGGCCCTTGTGGCACACCACGCACTGGCCCTTGCGCATGAACGTCTTCAGGCCCAGGTACGCCGGGTCCTTCTCCTGCGTCCCCGCCTCCACCGCCTGGAGGAAGCGCCGCACGTCCGCGTCGAAGGGCGCGTCGGTGCGGTTGAGCGTGCGCTGGTACGCCGCCAGCACCTTGCCCACGTTCGCCATCAGCCGGTCCGGGTCGGACTCGTCCGCGGGCGCCTTGCCGAACAGCTGCGTGTACGCCGCCGTGTACGTGGGCTCCGCGGACAGCCGCGCGCGCACCACCGTCGCGTCCGAGTCCATCTCGATGGGGTTCGTCAGCGGCAGCAGCGCCTGCGACCAGAGCCGGTCCGCGCGCCCGTCCCACATGAACCACCGGCTGTAGCCGATGTTGAGGAGGCTGGGCGGGTTGCGTTGCGACGGGTGGCCCCCGCAGCCCTCCGCCGTCGCCGTCTCCACCGTGTAGGACTCCCCGGCGTGGCAGCTCTTGCAGGACACCGTCCCGCAGCGCGACAGCCCCTTGTCCTCGAACAGGCGCTGGCCCAGCGCCGCCGCGTCCGCGTTGTCGCCCCACTTGTTGGTGGGGTCCACCTCCGGCTTCGCGCTCTGCGTGTGCAGGGCGCTCAGCTGGTCCAACTCGTCGTCGGTGGGGAAGGGCACTTCGGATTCGCAGCCGGCCCCCAGGAGGGCCAGGGCGAGCACGGCGGTACGCGGACGGAAACCAGTCATGGGCCGGGGCAGCTTCGCGCCCTTGTGTTCAGCAATCAATGGTCCCTGTCCCCCCGCCGGGCATGCGGCCATCCACGCACGAAGGCCGGGGCCCCTTTCGGGCGCACCCGGCCTTCACGCCGTGAGGCACTTCAACAGGACTTCCGGAGCGCTACTCGCAGGCCAGCTTGAAGCTCACCACCGGCGCCGCGAACTTGGCGATCTTCATCTTCGTGGGGCCCGGGGTGACCGTGGGCGCCGCGCCGTTGGCGCACTTGAGGCCCGCGTCCACCCCCAGCTCCACGTTCAGGTCCTTGTCCTCAGGCAGCCCGCTCACGTTGAAGCTGCAGCGGTTGTTGCGGCTCTGCTTCACCTCGCCCCAGCCCAGGGCCGGGGAGTTGTCCTCCGTCACCTTCACCCGCACCGCCGAGCACGGGTCACCCTGCAGGCCCGTCGCGGGGTACGCGACGCTGCCCGTGACCGTGGCGTTGCCCGCACGACCCGCGGCCGCCGCGCCACTCGAAGAGGCGCAACCCGTGGCGGCAACGACCAGGGCGGCAACAGCAATTCGCAACATGGAGATCCTCAATTCAAGAATGAAAGGGTTTTTGCGCCAGGTTGGCTGCCTTCCCGGCAGCCTTCGGCGCGCGCCACGTACAATCCCGGCGCGCTTTCATTCCACGCAGAAGTGAGTTCTCCATTTCGTTACGCGGAGCATTTTTCCGCTGCCCGACAGCCGCGCTCCGCGTCCGGGCCGCGCGCACTCGCGCCTCCCGGTTCTTGAGAAACGCACGCCTCACGGCAGCCGCTGCAAGGCGTCGCGCGCGCGCACCAGGCCATGACCGAAGACGGGGTCGCGGCCCTGGACGCCCAGGTCGCGCGCGGAGGACTCCAGCGCCTCACGCACCTGCTGGGGCGTGAGCTCCGGCCGGGCGCTCCACAGGAGCGCGGCCACGCCGCTCACGTAGGGCGCGGCCATGGAGGTGCCGGACACGTGGGTGTAGTCCACCGGCAGCAGGGACAGCCGCGCGTCCGCGCCCAGCCGCTGGCGCAGCATGGTGCTGGCGGCCTGGTTGACGCTGACGGCCGGGGCCCAGTGGCCGCTGCGGGGCAGGGAGAGGATGTCCACCGCGCCGCCCGCGGGGGCGTCTTCCGCCGCGAAGATGACGGCGCGCGCGCCCTGCCGCATCACGTTGGACATGGCCTGATCCACGGGCACCGCGCCCGGCCGCACGTAGGCGACGAAGCCGTCGCAGGTGGCGTCCAGGCACGCGTCCAGCGAATCCCCCAGGCCGCAGTCCACCAGCCGCCCGGAGGTGTCACCCGTGGGCGAGTACAGGAGCGAGCGCGACAGCGGGGACGCGTCGTCCACGGACATCTCCGCGTAGGCGCCCAGCCCCCGGGGGAAGGTGGACAGCACGTCCACGCCGGGCGCCACGAGCGAGAGCTCCGCGCCCGCGTTGGAGAAGCCCGCGCGACGCTCGCGCGAGTCCACCGCGCCCACCGCGAGCACGGACGGGTCGGACGCCGGGTACATCACCGGGCCGCCCTGGTTGCCGGAGGCCGCCACCACCAGCAGGCCGTGGTCCAGGAGCGCCTCGAACGCCTCCACCGTGCTGCGCGTGGCGGTGCCGCCGCCCAGCGACAGCGACACGACGCGCGCGCCCTGGGACTCGCACCACTCCATGGCGGAGAGGACCACGCTCATCTGCGTGTGCCCCTGCAGGTCCAGCACGCGCGCGATGAGCAGCGACGCGTTGGGCGCCACGCCCACCATGCCGCCGGGGCTGCCCCGGGGACCGGTGACGCCGCCCTGGCCCATGCGCGCCGCGACGATGCCCGCCACGTGCGTGCCGTGGCCCTGGCCCCACTGGCCCCTGTCGCCGCGGTCGTTCGCGTCGTCGTCGTTGTCCAGGAAGTCGTGGCTGGCCGCCACGGCGCCCTCGAACTCCGGGTGCTCCATGTCCAGCCCGCTGTCGATGATGCACACCTTCACGCCCTGGCCCGTGGGCGCGCCCACGTCCAGCACGCCGTCCCCGTTCGCGTCCCACACCTCCGGGGCCTGCACCAGGCGCAGCCCTTCGGTGTACTCGTCGGAGGGCGGGAGGGCGGCGGCCGTCACCTGGCGCGGCAGCGGCGCGAACAGCGCGGGCGTCAGGCCCTGGGCGCTCCAGAGCTGGTCCACCTCGATGCTCTCCACCAGCTCGCTGCGCTCCAGGAGGAAGCGCTCCGTGGGCGACACGCGCGCGGCCACGGCGGGGATGTTGCGGTACACGGCGCTCACCTTCGCGCCGGTGCTCGCGGTGAAGCTGGCGCCGGAGGCGGTGACGGCCGAGGCGTGGGTGGGGTCTCCTCCCCGGCGGAAGCGGATGATGACCGGCTCGCGCCCGTCGTCCTGCGTCCGGGAGGGCTGCGTTCCGTCCAGTCCCTGGCGGGTCGCCGTCTCTCCCACGACGCCTCCCGCGAGGACACCCGGGCACACCTGTCCCTGCGCGGAGGCGCGCGTGGACGACTCCGGCGCACACGCGGCCAGCGCCAGCAACCCGACGAAAACCCAACGCCTCATGGTGCGACTCCTTCCAAGCAGGACGCCCCTCCCGAGGGTGGCCCCCCGCATGGCGGAGGACCGGGAGGTGCCCGCCCCCCTCACGTGCGAAGGAAGCGGCGTGCTGCTCTGAGGGAACGCATCCCCGGGCGGACTGGCATCGTCCCCGGGCCCGGAGGACGTCCCGGACGTGCGCGGGTGCACAACAGACCTGTTGTCAGGAGGAACACGGGCTCGGGAATTCCGTTGGCCCCGGGACTTTCTCTTTTTCGCGCCTGGGGTGTCTGGAGGCAGGGAAGGAA
>NZ_RAVW01000554.1 GCF_003611585.1 Corallococcus exercitus
GCCCATGTCCCACGGCACCCCACCCCCCGAGGTTTCAGGATTGGGCACTTTGATGCCTGAGTTTTTTTCAGCCCCAAGGGTCCTGAGTCGCTCCAACCCCCCGGAACGACAGGCCTGTCGCAGGGTACGGTTCTGGCAACGGGCGCGGGGATGACCCTGGCCGGCCCTTCGCACGATTCTCCAGGATTGCAGGCCTTCACGGTGCTCATCGCCCGGGGCGTGCAGTCCACCGTGAACGGCCTGTCGGCGGAAGTACGACAGGCGGTGCTGGCCGAGCTGTTCCGCATGGGCGCGCGCGCCTCCGAGGAGCACTCGGGGCACACGCCCTGTCCTCCCTACACCCTGCGCCTGGACGTGGCGGACTGCCGGATGCACGTGGAGCTGGACCCGACACGCACCCGGCTGTCCCTGACGGGCCTCACCCGGCCCCGGCCGCACTAGAGGAACCGTGAACGAGCGGTGGACGTACGGACCGATGGTGCCCCGGCGCGCGGGCTACGAGGAGAGCTGGGAGCTCACCTACCGCGTGGAACAGCTCCGGGAGCTGGTGGGCCAGGAGCTGCGCCTGGACGCCGAGCTCGCCGAGGAGCTGGACGACACCCTGGCCCGCCTGGTCATGCGCAACCAACGCCTGCGCGCCCTGCACCGCATGGTGTCCGCGGAGCGGGAGCCGGAGGACCTGGTCATGCTCCGCGCCGCGCTGGAGGACATGGACCGGCAGCTGCTCCAGGACCTGCCCGGCCTGCTGGAGCGGCTGCGCGCCACGCTCCTGTAGCAGCGTGTCCCTGACGGAAAGCCCTGTCGGTTTCCGACTTGTGCACGGGCCCTGCTGCTTTTCACCAGTCTAATTGGAGTATTGATCAACTGGTGGAAGCAGTAGGGGCAACGGAGTTGGGGAAAAGTCAGCAAACCTCCGGATTCATTCACGAATCGGCGATCCGCTACATGTGGGCAAGTTGCCGGTTTCCCCCGGGCATCCACAGCGTCGCTTCGGTGCCACGGGTTGTCCACAGGTCCATCCACACCATCCACAGGTGATCCACAGGGACCCCAGGGTCTGGATCCGGCTTGCGAGCCGGCATGCGGACCCCTCCTTCTGATGCTCCGCCGGTAACGAAGGACCCCGGATGCAACAGCCCTGTTATGGTCCGGCCCGGCTTTCTTCACGACGCGGGCGCCATCCTTCATGGCGCTGGAGGATGGGCTCATCGACTTCCATCGGGGCGAGCGCATCGGGAAGTACGAGGTGCTCACGCAGCTGACCGTGGGCGGCATGGCGGAGCTGTTCCTGGGCTACACGTCGGGCCCGGGCGGCTTCCGCAAGTACGTGGTCATCAAGCGCATCCTCCCGGACGCGCGCTCCAATGATCAGTTCGTCCGCATGTTCCTGGACGAGGCGCGCATCACCGCGGCCTTCAACCACCCGAACATCGCGCAGGTGTTCGACCTGGGGGAGGAGGACGACGGGCTCTACCTGGCCATGGAGTTCATCGGCGGGCAGAACCTCAACCAGGTCACGAGCGCGTGCCTGAAGAAGCGCCAGCCGGTGCCGCTGGCCTTCACCCTGTCCGTGGCCCGCGACGTGTGCCTGGCGCTGCACTACGCGCACACCTTCACGACCCCCGGCGGCGAGGCGAGCCCCGTCATCCACCGCGACGTAGCGCAGAAGAACATCATGGTGACGTACGACGGCACCGTGAAGCTGCTCGACTTCGGCATCGCCAAGGCGAAGAACAGCCTGGAGCGCACCAACGTCGGCACGGTGAAGGGCACCACCGGGTACATGTCCCCGGAGCAGGTGCGCGGCGATCCGCTGGATGGCAGGAGCGACCTGTTCTCCGTGGGCGTGGTGATGCACGAGCTCATCACCGGCGAGCGCCTCTTCGCGGGCAAGACCGAGCGCGATGAGATGGTGAAGATCCTCGAGGACGCCATCCCGTGGCCGTCCGTGCTGCTGCCGCACATCTCCGAGGACATCTCCCGCGTGGTGATGCGCGCGCTGGAGCGCAACGTGGACCGCCGCTATCCGTCCGGGCGGGACATGGCGCGCGCCATCGAAAAGGCGGCCGGCGGCAAGCTGATGGACGCCGAGCAGCGCGCCGCCCTCATGAAGGGCCTGTTCGCGGAGCGCATGGCGGCCACGCGCTCGCTGCTGGAGAGCGCGGACGTCACGACGAGCAGCCAGGTGCTGGCGTCGGCGAAGCGGGCGCTCCAGAAGGATGACGGCCCCTACCTGCCGGAGCGCAAGGCCAACGCGCTCAGCGTCGTGGAGGCGCGCAAGAAGGCGGAGATCGCGAAGCTGCGCGCGGAGGAGTCCGGCAGCGACGAGACCGCGCCCCCGGTGAAGCGCTCCAGGCTGGGCGTCGTCTGGGCGCTCCTGTCGCTGTCGCTGTTCCTGGGGCTGGCCTACGGCGCGTTCCGGCTCACGAAGCTGCTGGAGGACGAGGAGAAGGCCTCCCCACCCACTCCGATGGGCATGGGACCCATGGTCCCCATCCGGCCGCCCCAGGCCCCCGTGCCCGACGCGGGCGTGGCCCTCGCGGAGGCGGACAAGGACAAGGACAAGGACAAGGACACCCGGGACAAGGACCGGGGCACGAAGGACCGGGACCCCGACCGGGACGACTCCAACCGGGGCGGCGCCCGGAGCCGGAAGACCAAGGGCGAGGTGACGCTCTTCCTGGACGAGCCCGCGGAGGTCTTCCTCAAGAACAAGTCCCTGGGCCGCACGCCGCTGGTGAAGCGCTCGCTGCCGGTGGGACAGGCGGAGCTCATCCTGGTGGGCGAGGACAAGAAGCGCCGGGTGCTCGCGGTGCCGGTGGAGGCGGGCAAGCCCGTGCGCCTCAACCTCAAGCTGAGGGAGCTGCCGGGCCGCTGAGTTCCGGGTTGGACGAAGGGGTGCGCGAAGGAGCGGCACGGGCGGAAGGGGTCCGCTATCTTCCGCCCCCTCATGGCCCTCTCCCTTGGCTTCCTGATGGACCCGCTCGAGAGCGTGCGGGTGGACCACGACACGACGTTCTCGCTGATGCTGGAGGCCCAGCGGCGGGGGCACGACGTCTACTACTTCGAACAGGGGTGGCTGCGCTTCAACGGCCGGTGCTCGGAGGCGCGCATGCGCAGGGTCCGGGTGCGGCGCGAGCCAGGCCACCACTTCGACGTGCTGGCGGAGGACGTGCGGCCCCTGTCGAAGCTGGACGTGCTCTTCCTTCGCAAGGACCCGCCGGTGGACGCGGACTATCTGCACGCCACGCAGCTGGTGGAGCTGTGTCCGGACCGCTCGCCCATCTTCATCAACAACCCGTCCGGCATCCGCGACGCGAACGAGAAGCTCTTCACGCTGAACTTCCCGGACCTGATGCCGGACACGCGCGTGACGCGTGAGCTGTCCGTGGTGCTGGAGTTCGCGGCGAAGAACGCGCAGGGCACCATCCTGAAGCCCATCGACGGCTTCGGCGGCAAGGGCATCCTCTTCCTCGCGCCGGGGGACCGCAACGCGCGCTCCATGGTGGAGCTGCTCACGCAGGGCGGCAAGGAGCCCATCCTCGCGCAGGCGTACGTGCCGGAGAGCCGCCTGGGCGACAAGCGCATCATCCTGGTGGATGGAGACCCGGTGGGCGCGGTGCTGCGCGTGCCGTCGGACGCGGACCACCGGGGCAACATGGCCGCGGGCGGCACGCCGATGAAGGCGGAGATCACCGAGCGCGACCTCTACATCTGCAAGCGCCTCAAGCCCGCGCTCCAGGAGAAGGGGCTGACGCTGGTGGGCATCGACGTGCTGGGCGACTACCTCACGGAGGTGAACGTCACCAGCCCCACGGGCCTCGTGGAGGCCAGCCACCTGGACGGCGTCTCCTGCGAGGCGCGCGTGCTGGACGTCGCCGAGCGGATGCACGGCGCGCGCTGAACGTGCTGGAGGACGGCGAGACGCTGGACTCCATTGGCACCGCGGACGTGCGCGTGTTCCAGCGCCGGACGGGCTACCGCTTCACGCTGGACGCGGTGCTGCTGGCGCACTTCGCGGCCACCGAAGGCGGCGACCTGCCCGGACCGGTGCTGGAGCTGGGCGCGGGCAGCGGCGTGGTGTCGCTGCTCCTGGTGAAGCAGTTCGGCGTCGCGGGCCCGGTGGATGCGCTGGAGTTGCAGCCCGCGGTGCACACGCGGCTGACGCGCGCGGTGGCGCTCAACGGGTGCGAGGGCCGGGTGCGGCCGGTGCTCGGGGACCTGCGGCAGGCGCGGATGTTGTTCACGCCTGGGGCCTACGGGCAGGTGGTGTCCAACCCGCCGTTCCGCCGGGCCGAGGCGGGCGTGGTGAGCCCGGACGCGGAGCGGGCCGTGTCCAAGTCGGAGGTGGCGTGCGACGCGCCGTCGGTGGTCGCGGCGGCGCGGCATGCCCTGCGGCCCGGTGGCGGCGTGAGCCTGGTGTATCCGGCGGCGCGGCTGGCGGAGGTGCTGGGGGTGCTTGTGGGCGCGCGGTTGTTCCCCCGGGTGCTCCGGTCGGTGCACGCACGGGTGGACGCGCCCGCGACGCGCTTCCTGGTGCAGGCGCTGAGGGACCAGGACCGGGGCTTGTCGGTGCGTGCGCCGCTCATCGTTCATGGAGAGGGACCCGGCGGCTACAGCGCGGAGGTGGCGGCGTTGATGGACGTGCCGCTGGCGGAGCGGGATGGGGGTTGAGTGCCCGGCCGCTGAGCGTCGGAGCCTGCGAGCGTCGGGGCCGGATGCGCGGATGCGTCACAACGTATGGGGCACTTCACCCACCGGACGCGTGCGTCCCGACGAGGAGAGCCCCATGAACGTGGCGATGCTGAACGAACAACCTTCGTTGCTGAAGTCGGCCGCGCTGCTGCCGCCGCGTCTGTCGTTGGGCGCGACGATGATCCACCACGGCCTGGCGAAGCTGAAGAAGGAAGGCATGGAGCAGCAAGTGGGCATGTTCGAGCAGCTGGGCATCAAGCCCGGCAAGCCGTGGCTGCTGGCCACGGGCATCACGGAGCTGGTGGCCGGGGTGAGCTCCATCCTGGGCATCGCGACGCGCTTCACGGCGGTGTCGGTCATCGTGACGCAGGCGATGGCCATCGCGAAGGTGCACAGGAAGAACGGCTTTGACATGACGAAGGGCGGCTACGAGTTCAACCTGGCGCTCATCGCCATCGCGTTGGGGACGTTGATGCGCGGGCCGGGGCGGGTGTCGCTGCACAGCGCGCTGGAGCGGCGGGTGAAGCGCAAGGAGCTGAAGCACTTCCGGCTGCTGCCGCGGCAGCGCAGGGGCTCGATGCTGCTCGACGTGCTCGGGTAGGCGGGGCCAGGGCCTTGGAGGGGGGTGGGGGGTGGCTCTTATACA
>NZ_RAVW01000555.1 GCF_003611585.1 Corallococcus exercitus
CGCCACCAACCCCACCACCACCTCCGGCCCCACGCCCTTCTTCCTCAGCGCGTGCGCCAGCCGGTTCGCCCGCCGGTTCAGCTCCCCGTAGCTCACCGCCTCCCGCCCGTACTTCACCGCCACTGCGTCTGGCGTCTTCTCCACCTGTCTCTCGAACCACTGGTGAAGGAGCGCGTCGCTGGGGAAGGAGCGCTGCACGGTGCGTCCCAGGAGCGCGCTCCGCTCCCCAGGCGCGAGGATGCCCACGTCGCGCAGCGGGCGGTCCAGCTTGCCCAGGAGCTCCTCGAGGGCCGTGCGCAGGTGGCTCGCCATCCGCTCGATGGCCACGTCGTCGAAGCGCGCGGTGTCGTAGACCCACTCCAGCTTCAAGCCGTCACCGGGACGCACGAAGAGCGTGAGCGGATACTCGTTGTGCTCGGCCATGTGCACGTCGCGGACCCGGAAGCCTCCCGCTCCGGACAGGAGCGCGGGATCCATCGGGTAGTTCTCCACCGCGACGATGCTCTCGAAGAGCGCCGTGCGGCGCGGCAGTCCGCTCCACGCCTGGATCTGCAGGAGCGACGTGTGCTCGTGGCGCTGCCGCTCCGCGTGCGCCTGGAGCAGGCCCGCGAGCCACTCCCCCACGCGCAGGTCGTCACGGACATGGACGCGGACCGGGAGCGTGTTGATGAAGAGGCCCAGCATCGACTCGACGCCCGCGAGCGGCGCGGAGCGTCCGGAGAACGTCGCGCCGAAGACGACGTCGTCCTCGCCCGTGTAGCGGTGCAGCAGCAGCGCCCAGGCCCCCTGGACCACCGCGGACAGCGTCAGCCGGTTGCGGCGGATGCGCTCCTGGAGGCTTGCGGCCGCCGCCGCGTCGAGCACGAGCTCCCGCGTGCGATACACCTTGCGCGCGTCCTGCGTCCGCGGCGGCCGGTCAATGGCCAACGGCGTGGGGGTGTGGAAGCCCCGCAGCGACGTCTTCCAGTACGCCTCATCCGCGGCGGCGGGCCTGGACGCGAGCCACGCGATGAAGTCGCGGTAGGGCCGGCCCGCGTCGAAGCCCGGCGCGTCCGCCCCACGCGACAGCGACGCGTAGGTGTCGAGCAGCTCGCGGAACAGCAGCGCCATGCACCAGCCGTCCAGCAGGATGTGGTGCTGCGTCCAGACGAACCGGTGCCGCGCGGGGCCCAGCCGCTGGAGCATCAGCCGCATCGCCGGAGGCCGCGAGAGGTCGAAGCCCTGCTCCCGGTCCGCGAGGAGGAAGGCTTCCAGCCGCCCGGCCCCCGCCTCCGGGGCGACGGTGCTCCAGTCCTCCTGCGCCACCTGGAGGGGCACCTCGCGGTGGACGACCTGGAGGGGATCCGCCACGCCCTCCCAGAGGAAGGACGTCCGCAGGAGCGGATTGCGCGCCAGCACGTGGCGCCAGGCCGCCTCGAACGCCGCCGCGTCCAGCGCTCCCTCCAGGACGCAGTGGAACTGCTCCACGTAGGCCCCGGACCTGGGCTCCAGCAGGGTGCGGAACAGCATGCCCACCTGCATGGGCGCCAGCGGATACGCGTCCTCCAGCTCCGGGCGTGCCTCCAGCAGCCGCGCGCGCTCCGCCTGGACTTCCACTGGCAACGCCGGTGCGTCCTGGCGGGACGGCGACTCGCGATCGATGAGCGCCGCCAGCTCCGCGACGTTCGGGTGCTGGAAGAGCTGGCGTACCTCGAACGCGATGCCCGCGCTCCGGGCGCGCGACGCCACCTGGACGGCCAGGATGGAGTCTCCACCCAGCTCGAAGAAGTTGTCCCGGACGCCCACCCGGTCCAGCCCCACCACGCCCGCGAAGAGGGAGGCCAGCTTGCGCTCCGTCGCGGTGGCCGGCGCCGCGTAGTCCTCGCCCAGCTCGGGCCGCATCCGGTCCGGCGCGGGCAGGGCCCGCCGGTCGACCTTCCCGGCCGCCGAACGCGGGAGCGCATCGAGCGCAACGAACGCATGCGGGACCATGTACTCCGGCAGCGAGCGCGACAGATGACGGCGCAGCACGGCCGCGCCCGGGTTCGCGCCCGCGGCCGGGACGACATAGGCCACCAGCCGCCGCACTCCCGCGCGGTCCTCCCGCAGCACGACCGCTGCCTCACGCACGTCCGCGTGGGCGCGCAGCACGGCCTCCACCTCCGCGGGCTCGATGCGGAAGCCGCGGACCTTCACCTGATCATCCGCGCGGCCCATGAACTCCACCTGGCCGTCCTCGAGCCTGCGACCCAGGTCCCCCGTGCGATACAGCCGCGCGCCGTTCCGGGAGAACGGCGAGGCCACGAACCGCTCCGACGTCAGCTCCGGGCTGTCGAGGTACCCGAGCGCCAACGCCGCGCCCTCGATGGCCAGCTCCCCCACCATGCCCACCGGCAGCGGCTCCAGGTGGCTGTCCAGCACGTGCACCCACGTGTTCGCCACGGGCCTGCCAATGGGCGTGCGGAGCGCACCGCGCGGGCACACCGCCATCGCGGCATCCACCGTGGCCTCCGTGGGGCCGTACGCGTTGATCAACGTCGCGCCGAGCCGCGCGTGGAACCGCTCGGCCAGCTCCAGGGACAGGGCCTCGCCGCCGCAGAACACCAGCCGCAGGGCCGAGGCCTCCGTGAATGCCGGGACCTCCAGCAGCAGCGCCAGCAGGGACGGCACCGACTCCAGCACCGTCACGCCCTGCCCGGCGATGAGCCGCGCCAGGCTGTCCGGATCCACCGCCCCGGGGGATGCCATCACCACGCGAGCGCCCCGGCTCAGCGGGGCCAGCAGCTCCGCCACCGACACGTCGAAGCCCGGCGATGCGAAGGCGAGCATCCGGTCCTCCGGCGACAGCCGGAACTCCGCGCCCAGCCACTGCAGGTAGTTGGTGAGGGAGCGGTGGCCCACGAGCACGCCCTTGGGCACGCCCGTCGAACCGGACGTGAACAGGAGGTACGCGGGCGCGTCCAGCGAGGCCCGGGGCAGCGGCACGTCCACGGACGGCGGCGGCGCGTCCAAGAGCACGAGCGGCGCCAGGCCTTCCAGCTCCGGCGCCAGCGCACGCTGGGTCAGCACCATCCGCCACCGCGCCTGCTCGCCCAGCCGCGCCAGGCGCTCCCGGGGCTGTGCCGGATCGAACGGGACGTACACCGCGCCCGCGCGAAGAACGGCGAGGAGCGCGACCACCCGCTCCAGAGAGCGTTCGCACACCACGCCCACGCGCTCGCCCTGCCGCACGCCCGAGGACACCAGCACCCTCGCGAGCGAGTCCGCGCGCTCCGCGAGCTGTGCGTAGGAGAGGGTGTCCTCCCCCATCCCGACCGCGACCGCGTCCGGCGCCGCCAGCGCTTGTTCGAGGAACAGCTCGTGCGCGCAGACGTCGCGAAGCGGCAGGGAAGGTCCACCCGCCAGCGCCAGTACCTGCTCGCGCGCGGCCGGGGACAGCAGCGCGACGCGCGACACGGGCTCCTCCGGCCGGGCCACCAGGCCTTCGAGCAGCGTGCGGAAGTGCTCCATCATCCGCCGCACCGTCCCGGCGTCGAACAGGTCCGTGGCGTACTCGGCGACGCCCGTGAGGCCTCCGTCCCGCACGTCCAGCGTGAGCGCCAGATCGAAGTGGGCCGAGCCCCGTTGCAGCGGGACCAGCTCGGCGCGAAGGCCGGGAAGCGACGGGGGGGACACCGGCTCCTCGTTCAGGTCGAACATCACCTGGAAGAGCGGCGTGCGGCTCAGGCTGCGCTCCGGCCGGAGCGCGTCCACCAGCGTCTCGAAGGGCAGGTCCTGATGGTCGAGCGCGCCCAGCACCTCCTCGCGCGTGCGCCGCAGGAGGACGCGGAAGGACGGTGCGTCCAGGACGCGGCTTCGCAGCACGAGCGTGTTGGCGAAGAAGCCGATGAGGTCCTGCACCTCGCCGTGCGTGCGGCCCGCGACGGGCATGCCCACCACCACGTCGTCCTGGCGCGAGTAGCGGTGCATCAGCACCTGGAACGCGGTGAGGCCGGCCATGAAGAGGGTGGCCTCCTCCTCGCGGCACAGCGACTGGAGCGAGGACACCAGCGCCGGGGGCAGCGTGAAGGTGACTTCCGCGCCCCGGTAGCTCTGCACCGCCGGACGCGGCCGGTCGGTGGGAAGCTCCAGGAGCGGCGGAGCCCCCTCCAGCCGCGAACGGAAGTGCTCCAGCGCGGGCCCGAGCGCCGCGTCCGTCCGGGTCTCCCGCTGCCACACGGCGAAGTCCGCGTACTGCACGGTCAGCGGCGGAAGCACTGGCGTCTGCCCGCTCACACGGGAGCGATAGAGCGAAGCCAGTTCGCGCAGGAGCAGGCCCACGGAGCCGCCGTCGGAGACGCAGTGGTGCATCACCGCCACCAGCAGGTGGTCCTCCGGCGCCATCCGCATCAATGACAGACGCACCAGCGGGCCCTGCTCCAGGTCGAACGGGCGCTCCGCCTCCGCGCGAGCCCGTCGCGACAGCTCCTCCTCGCGCGCGGCCACGGGAACGTGCGTCAGGTCCACCTGCGTGAGCGGCACCGCCAGGGTGGGCTCCACGAGCTGCACCGCGCGTCCGTCCCGCGACACCAGCCGCGTGCGCAGCGACTCATGCCGCTGGACGATGCGCTCGAAGGCCCACTCCAGCGCTGCCACGTCCAGCGCTCCGGTGAGCCGCAGCGCTCCGGGACAGTGGTACGCACTGGAGGACGGATCCAGCTGGTGCAGGAACCAGAGGCGCTCTTGCGAGGACGTGAGCGGAGCGCCGTCGTCATGCGGCACGGGCACCAGCGGCTTCAGGGGCGTCCGGACCTTCACCTCCCCCAGCGCCTGGGCCACGCCCGCCACCGTGGGTGATTCGAAGAGGCGGCTCACGGGGAACTCGACCCCGAACGTCTCGCGGATGGCCGCGACCGCGCGCGTGGCCATCAGCGAGTGGCCCCCGCGCTGGAAGAAGTCGTCGTGGATCCCCACGGGGGTGCCCAGCACCTTCTGGAAGATGCCGCACAGGCGGGCCTCGACGTCATCGTGCGGAGGCGTGTGCCCGGATCCGTCCGCCATGTCCGCCACGGGCGCCGGAAGGGCGCGGCGGTCGAGCTTGCCGTTCTCCGTCAGCGGCAGCGCCCCCAGCATCACGAACTGCGCCGGCACCATGTACTCCGGCAGCCGCGTCTTCAGGTGCTCGCGCATCTCCGCCGCCGAAGGTCCACTGCCCTCCGGCACCACATACCCCACCAGCGCCGTCTCTCCATGCGCGTCCTTGCGCGCCACCACCACCGCCGCCTTCACCCCCGCCTTGAGCCCCAGCGCCGCCTCAATCTCTCCCAGCTCAATCCGGAAGCCTCTCACCTTCACCTGCTGGTCGCTTC
>NZ_RAVW01000556.1 GCF_003611585.1 Corallococcus exercitus
GCCCCGTGCCCCCCACCGCCCTGGCACTCCTGGAGCCAGGGCCGAGAGCAGACGCGTCCCTCGAGGCCCAGCTCCTGGAAGCGCTCCTGCACCACCGGGACTTCCTGCGCCAGTTGGTGCCCTGGCTGTTCGTGTTGCACTACTCGGGGCTCGGCGGAGCCAGGGCCATGCAGTTGGAGACGCCTCCTCCTGTCGCGCTGCGAGAGGGCCTGACGAAGTGGCTCACCCGGGCGAAGCGTGCCGGAAGGGTGGACCTGGCCGAGCCCAAGGCCATCGCGGAAGCGCTCTGTGGAGCCCTGGAGGCGCGCTGCTTCAACGCCCACGTGGGAGGAGCCACCTACGCCCCGGGCGAGGACGAAGCCGTGCTGCGCCAGCTCATCCGGGTGCTGCTGCCGCCACGAGAAGCGCCGGCACGAGCCCGGAAGAAGCCGCTGAAGAGGAAGCCAGGATGACGACCGCCACGCCCAAGCTGTCCCGTTCCACGGAGGGCCCCGGGCTGATCATCCTCCTGGGAGCGCTCATCGGCTTCGGGCCGCTGTCCATCGACATGTACCTGCCGGCGTTCCCCTCCATCGGCGAGTCGCTGCACGCGACCGCCGGCGAAGTGGAGCGAACCCTGGCCACGTTCTTCGCGGGGCTCGCGGTAGGGCAGCTCCTCTCCGGTCCGGTGAGCGATCGGTTCGGCCGTACGAAGCCGCTCTACGCGGGCCTGCTGCTGTACGTGCTGGGCTCCATCGGCTGCGCGACCGCGCCCTCGGCGGAGGTGCTCGCGGCCTGCCGGTTCGTGCAGGCGCTGGGCGGTTCGGTGGGAATGGTGACCTCGCGAGCCGTCGTGAGGGACCTGCACTCGGGGGCAGCGGCGGCGCGCATGATGTCGCGCCTGGTGCTGGTGATGGGCCTCGCTCCCGTTCTTGCACCGCTGCTGGGCGGCTGGGTGCTGAGAGCCGCGGGCTGGCGAGCCATCTTCGGAAGCCACGCGGTCATCGGTGTCATCGCGCTGGGAGCGGCCTTCGCCATCCTGCCGGAGACCGCACCGCCGAGCGGCGGAGCGCCCCGGTCCAGCCCCTTCCAGGCCATGTGGAGCATCACGAAGGCGCCAGACTTCCTGGGGCCCGCGCTGGCGGCGGGGCTCTCGCAGGCAGGGATGTTCGCGTACATCAGCGGCTCGCCCTTCGTGTTCATCACGCTGCACGGCGTGAAGCCGGAGCACTTCGGCTGGTTCTTCGGAGCGAACGCGGCGGGGCTCGTGGCGGTGTCGCAGCTCAACCACTGGCTCCTGGCGCGCTCCTCACCGGAGCAGGTGTTGAAGCAGGCGGTGCGCATCGCCGCGCTCGCGGGGCTGGCGCTGGTGACGGTGGCGTCGACGGGCTTCGGAGGGCTGTGGGGCATCGCGCTGTCGCTGTTTGTCTTCGTCTCCAGCCTGGGAGCCATCACGCCCAACGCGACGGCGCTGGCGATGGAGCAGCACGCGAAGCAGGCAGGCATCGCCTCGGCAGTGCTGGGAGCACTCCAGTTCATGCTGGCGGCCGGAGCCTCCGCGGCGGTAAGCGCGAGCCACGACGGCACGGCCAGGCCCATGGCCCTGGGAGTCGCCATCGCCGCACTGCTCGCCCTGGGAGCGCTCGGCCTGGCGAAGCGAGCACCGAAGCCCTGACCCGCACGACCTGCGTCCCGAGCGGGATTGCCCCCCGGAACGGGGCACCCGATGGTGCGACCCGCAATACTTGCCGCAGTTCTCGGTGAACCTTTGCCGCGAGCGCCGGGCCCCCTACGAGTACGGCCGCTTCGCCTTCCTCTGAGCCTGGGTCCAGGTGTGCCGGCTGACGCACCTGCGAAGAGAGAGACAGGTCATCGCGCAGAAGCCAAAGGCAGACGCCCAGTTCCCTGCTTCGCAAGCAGAATCAGCCTGAGCATCCGTCACACCGGGACGCGCCCCGACCGTTCCAAACCGCGACGCCGGATCCACACACCCAGCACCATGGCCAGCACGAGCGTCACGGGCCCCAACCAGTCACCCCACGCCCCCGCGAGCGAGCTCAGCCGATCCGCCGCAGGCACACGCATCACGGTGCTGGCGCGCTGGTTGTCCTCCAGCTCGGAGGTCCATTTACCTGCGGGATCAATGAACGCGGAGATGCCTGAGTTGGTCACCCGCACCTGAGCCGTGCGCGTCTCGATGCTGCGGAAGGCCGCATGCATCAGGTGCAACCGGGGCGCGGGAGTGCCGGAGAACCACGAGTCATTCGACAGCGTGAGGAGCAGGTCCGCCCCCTGGCGCACCTCCGCCGCGACGTAGTTGGGAAAGAGCGCCTCGTAGCAGATGAGTGGAGCAACCTTGAGCACACGGCCGCCGTTCAGCCGGAAGTCCACCAGCCGGGGACCAGGACCGCGCTTCCATCGGCCGGTCCAAGGCAGCCAGGCGCGGAGCGCAGGCGTATCCACCGCGTCCGGAACCCACTCCGTGAGGGGGAACAGCATCGTCTTGCGGTAGGCGGCCTGCGCCAGCTCGCCCGTCGCGGAGGGCCCCAGGAACATGGCGGCGTTGAACTCGCGTTCGCCGTCCAGGTCATACGTGCCGAACACCAATGGCACACCACGCTCCGCGACCCACGCACGAATTTCATCATCCAGAGCGCCGCCGTCCTCGCTCTTCGGAGTCCCGAACGTCGTCGGATACACCGTCTCCGGCCACACCAGCAGGTCCAGCGGCGCCGAGCGCAGCAATGCATCCGACATCGCGTAATGCGTATCCAGGATGTTGCGAACGACCTCGTAAGTCCCCTGCTCCGCGGCCAGCTTCTCGATGTTGGTGATGTTCGCCTGCACCGCGCCCACCACCAGCGACGGAGCCGAGCGCACCGCCGCACGCACCTGTCCAAGCCGCACCCGTCCGTAGCCCCAGCCAGACACAGCCAGCACGGCCGCCAGGACCACCGGTCCCAGCCGCAAGGCCCGCCGGGAGGCCAGCCCCTGCGCCACCGAGACGACACACTCGTTGACGAGCAGCAGGACCAGCGTAAGGCCCGGAGCGCCGGCCACGTCCGCGCCCTGGCGCAGCGTCTCCGAGGCATAGAGCCCGTGCCCCAGCGTCTCGGCGAACAGCTTGGGCGTGAACCACTCGGTGCCCACGTACGCGAGCGCGGTGAGCACGGGCGGCACCCAAGCAAGACGCGGCGCCTCCTCCACCTGCCGGCGCGAGTACCACCGCACCCAGGCAGCGGTGAGGAACTGGAGCTCCAGCACGGGAGCGATGAGCAGGAACACGCCCCAGCACAGCCACACCGGCGCACGCGAGTACGCCGCGATGGCGCCCGGGAACCAGCCGAACACCGCCGCGGTGAACGTCACCGACAGCAGGACTCCCAGGCCCATGGCACCCCGAGCGGACGGAGCCCGATCCACCGCCGCCAGCCACGGCGCCATGGCCACCGCGCCCAGCCACACCCAACCCGGCTGAAGCTGTCCGAACGCCGCGAACAGCACGGTGGTCGCCGCGACGCCCAGGAGCGCCCCGGCCCACCCCTTCACAGACGTCACTGCGAGTCCCCATCCTCGACAGGAATCTCCAGCAGCCGATGAGGCAAGCCGGGGGGCGCCAGCTCCTCGGGCACCACTCGGTTCTCGGGGATGGGGATGGGCTGCCCGTTGGCGTCCTTTGGCGTGAAGTCGGGATGGAACATCAGGATGGCGGCGAGCGGCTGGCCGTTATCCGTCGTCTGGTAGTGGCGCATGAAGCCAGGGGGCAGCTCGAAGTCGTCGGGCACGACGAGCCCCCGCTTCAATGGCTTGGTGCCGCGCTGGTACAGGGCCGTCCCGCTCTTGCCCTCCGGAGGGGGCGGCTCATCAACGGGCATGGGAGCGGGCTCCTCCACGGGCGTGGGCGCGGCGACAGGGACTGCGGCAGGGCGCACAGAGGGACGCGTCGGCTCCAGGGAGGGAGCCGCCGGTGCGGGGCGCGAGGCCACCACGATGGGAGGCAGGTCCTCCACGGGAACGGGGCGGGAGAGCCACCAGAGACAGAGCCCCACGCACAGACCGGTGATGGCCAGGGCCCCACCGATGAGCCAGGGACCCACGCCGCCAGGGGCCTCGCGCGAGGGCGTCACCCGCGTCACGCCATCGGAATTGGTGCGACGCTCAGGGCCAGGCTGCGGGGAACGCATGTTCTCGGGGGGCCTCCAGGGTGCGTATGCTACGGAAGCCGCTCGCAGCGAGGCAATGCGCGCGCGGCCATGCCCCTACCATGACCGTCGACGCGTCCGGCCCCTTCCCCGTCCACGCCTTCACGCCTCGGCTGCGCGCAGTAGGAGCGCTCCTGCACGCCATGGTGCTGGGCACGCTTTGCTACTTCACCGCGCTGCTCTTCAAGGACGTGCTCGCGGGCACGCAGTCGCTGCTCCCCGAGCCACTGGCGGCGGGCCTGGCGGTCGGAGGCGTGTTGCCGCTCATCGCGCTGCGCCTGCTGCGCCTGGGCACCAGGGCCACGGTCACGGTGCGCCCAGAGGGACTGGTGCTCACCCAGCAAGGGGGAGCGCACTTCGAGATTCCATTCGAAGCCCTGGAGTCCATCCGCCCGTGGCGTCTGCCCATTCCGGGCCCGGGCCTCACGCTGCGGCTGCGCACAGGGCGGGCCTTCGACCATGGCCTGGAGATCCAGGCGCCCATGCCGCTGCTCGCGGCGATGGGAACCCGGGGAGAAGCGCTGAACGATCCGCGGGTGAGGTATGCGCAGGCCCGAAGCGAGAAGTGGCGTAGGCGTTGGTACGACCAGGCATTGAAGTACGGCCTGGTACCCGGAGTGCTCGCGGGCATCTTCTTCCGGGCGCACCAGTACATCTCCTTCGGAGGTCCGTTCGGAGAGCTCCAGATGTACGGATGGACGGCGTACCTCATGTCCTTCGTGCGAACCTGGCTGCCTGTGTTCCTCGCGCTGTTGTTATTTGGCTGCTTCTGGAGGGCCCTCGCGGAAGCACTGTGTTTCAGCGCCGCCTGGCTGGGCCCGCGCTGGGCACGCAACGTCCGCATCGGCGCTGAATGGAGCTGCCGGGCGCTCTACTACGTCGCCCTGCCCGTCTTTCTCGCGGTCCGCCTGCTGGGCTGATTCGCAAAGGCAGCCATCAGCGAGCGCCGATCAGCACTCAAGCCAGAGGGGGCCAGCGGGCAGTACCGAAGCCCGCAAAGACAAAGCCCCTGTCGCCTTTGCGGCGACAGGGGCTTTCAAAAAGAATCCGGCAGCGACCTACTCTCCCACGCGGTTTCCCGCGGAGTACCATCGGCTCTGGAGGGCTTAACTTCCGTGTTCGGGATGGGAACGGGTGTGACCCCT
>NZ_RAVW01000557.1 GCF_003611585.1 Corallococcus exercitus
CTCCACCTCCTCCACACCCACCCCCAGGGCCAGGTTCTCCGCCAGCCACTGACGCCACTCCGGACGCAGCAGGGACTTGTCCTCGTTCATTCGGAACTCCTTGAAATCCTTGAAGGATTGGCCCGGGGGGGCCCCTCCTGCCGGTGCGGCGGAGCGTGGTATGGACAGCCCCGTCCGTCTTTTTCCACCCATCCCATGCTTACGCAGGACTTCCGTCGTACCAGGAGAAGCCATTCATGACCCCCGGAGACCTGTCCTCTCCCCGCTCTGGCACTTTCGAACCGGACCACAGCGCCCCACACGTGAAGGGCTCGTATGTGAATTGTGAGAACCGGGCGCCGCGCCGCCGCCGGCCGCTGCCGCCGCCGTCGGTGCCTCCCCTGCTGGACGGGGCGCAGGCCGCTCGCTGAGCAGCCGGGCCCGGCGGGCCTGTCTGCCCTTCCGGGCATTTTTCTCTCAAGAAACGAACCGCTCGGCGTCTTTAGTCAGGAAAGCCCACCAGTCACTTCGGGGCCTTGTGTCATGGCCAACCTCTTCAACCGGGAACGACGCCACTTCGAGGCGTTCATCCAGCGACACCGGCCCAGCCTGCTGGCGGTGGCGCGGCGGTTGTGCGCCCGCGGCATCCTGGACCCGGAAGACCTGGTCCAGGAGGCCTTCGAGCGGGCGTTGCCGGAGTACGGCCACCTGAAGGACCGGACGGAAGCGGCGTGCGCGGCGTGGCTGTGCACGACCATGACCAACCGGTTCCTGGACCACTGCCGCCGGCAGCGCACGGAGAGCCGGGGGCTGCCGCACCTGGCGCTGGTGCATGACCTGCCGGCGACGGGGGACGGGGACCGGGAGAACTGGGAGCTGGTGGGCAACGACGCGTTCCAGGCGGCCATCGAGCAGCTCAAGCCGCACCTGCGGGACGCTTACAAGCTTCACGCCGAGGGTCGCCGCTACCAGGCGATCGCCGAACATTTCAACGTTCCCGTGGGAACCGTGGGCAGCTGGCTGACGCTGGCGCGCCGGGACCTGAGGGAACTGCTGCTTCCGAGCGTCGCGGTGGCCCGGGAGCGGGGAGTCCAGTCATGAACGCGCATTGCACCCGGCTGCATCTCTTCATGGACGGCGAGCTGTCCGAGTCCGACGCCGAAGGGTTCCGGAACCACCTGCCACGCTGTGCCGCCTGCGAGGGCGGCCTGCGAGACCTGCTCCAGCTGGAGCTGCTGGCGGCGCGGGCCCTGGGCACGGGCGTGGTGGAGCAGCCGGCCGCGAAGCCGGAGGGCAACGTGGTGGCGCTGGGCGCGTGGGTGCGCCGCAACGCGCGCGTGGTGGCCCCGCTGGCCATGGCCGCCAGCCTGTGCGCCATCTTCGTGCCGCGCATGATGCCCGCCGCGGAGGTGCCGGCGGTCGTCTTCCTGGACAACCAGACCACCCGCGAGCTGGAGGCCCGCCTGTCTGATCCGCGCGCGGACAAGCACCGTCCCTACAGCCCCATGCGCGGTGGCGCGGACGGCGCGGAGGCGGGGAAGGTCACGCTGCCCCTGCGTCCGCTGGCGGAGATGGAGGAGCGCAAGGACTTCCGCGGCATCGTCGCGGCCTACGTGCTGCACGGCCAGTGGCAGCAGGCGCAGGCGGTGCTGGCGCGCGAGCCCGCGTCGCACAAGCGCAACATCGACCTGTCGGTGGTGGCGCTGCAGGACGGCCGCTACCAGGACGCGCTGAAGCAGCTGGAGTCGGTGCTGCTCGAGGATCCGGGCAACCCCCAGGCGCTGTGGAACCGCGGACTCGCGCTGCGCGCCCTGGGCCAGAAGGAGGATGCCGCGGCCGCCTTCGAAAAGGTGGCGGAGGGGAAGGAGCCCGGCTGGAGCGACGAGGCGCGCGACCTGGCGAAGGGGCTGCGCGAGGAAGCGCGCAAGCTGAAGGACCCGCACGACGAAGCCGCCCACTGAAGCACCCCGGCTTCCCCCGCGCGTCACGAGCGTCCACCACCGGGCGCTCCGCGCGGGGTTCCCGCCTCACCGCTCGGGATGACGTGACAGGCTGCTGGGGTTGTCGGAACACTCCAGGAGCCGCCCATGCCCGAGTCCCCGCCCCGCGCTTCCGCCGACTACGCGTCCACCCGCCGTGACTTCCGGTGGGAGCGGCCGGCGCACTTCAACTTCGCCACGGACGTCATCGACCGGCACGCGGCCGAGCGGCCCCAGGCCCCCGCGCTCCAGTGGTCCGACGAGTCCGGGCGCTCGCAGCGCTTCAGCTTCCAGGAGCTGAAGGAGCGCTCGCTGCACGCGGCGCGCTTCCTCACCGGGCTGGGCCTGAAGCGCGGCGACCGGGTCTTCATCCTGATGCCGCGCGTGCCGGAGTGGTGGTTCCTGGTGCTGGGCTGCATCCGCGCGGGCATCGTCTTCATGCCCGGCACGCCCATGCTCACCGCGAAGGACATCCGCTACCGGCTGGAGGTGTCCGGCGCGAAGGCGGTCCTCACCGACGGCAGCTGCCTGGACCGCTTCGAGGGCGTGCTGGGCCAGGCCCCCGGCGTGACGACGTGGGTGTCCACCGGCGACGCGCCTTCTCCGTGGACGCGCTACGTGTCCGAGGCCCTGGCGGAAGGCCAGGCCACGGCGTTCCCGCCCACGCGCTCGGATGATCCGCTGCTCATCTACTTCACGTCCGGCACCACGGGCATGCCGAAGATGGTGCTGCACACCCAGTCCAGCTACGGCCAGGGGCACCTCATCACCGGCCGCTACTGGTTGGATTTGAAGCCGGAGGACCGGCACCTCACGCTCAGCGACACCGGCTGGGCGAAGTGCGCGTGGGGCAAGCTCTTCGGCCCGTGGAGCGTGGGCGCGTGCAACGTCGTCTACGACTTCCGCGGCCGCTTCGACCCCATGGCCTTCCTGAAGGTGCTGGAGCGGGAGCAGGTCACCACCTTCTGCGCGCCGCCCACCGCGTGGCGCGCGCTGGTGCTCCAGGATTTGAAGGCCGTGGACCTGTCCTCGCTGCGCCATTCGCTGAGCGCGGGCGAGCCGCTCAACCCGGAGGTCATCCAGACGTGGAAGGAGGCCACCGGGCTGCACATCCGCGAGGGCTACGGCCAGACGGAGACGGTGGTCATCGTGGGCATCTTCCCCGGGATGGAGCCGCGCGTGGGCTCCATGGGCAAGCCATCCCCGGGCTTCACCGTGGGCGTCATCGACGAGCACGGCAATGAAGTCGCGGACGGACAGGAGGGCGACATCGCCGTGCGCGTGAAGCCGGAGCGGCCGGTGGGCCTGTTCGCGGGCTACCTCAACGACGACGCGGCCAACGCCGCCAGCAGCCGGGGGGACTGGTACGTCACCGGCGACCGCGCGGTGCGCGACGCGGACGGCTACCTGTGGTTCGTGGGGCGCTCCGACGACGTCATCAAGACGTCCGGCTACCGCGTGGGCCCCTTCGAGGTGGAGTCCGCGCTGATTGAACACCCGGCGGTGGCCGAGTCCGCCGTCATCGGCGTGCCGGACGACAAGATTGGCCAGCGCATCAAGGCGTACGTGCTGCTCACGCCGGGCCACACGCCGTCACCGGAGCTCGCGCAGGAGCTGCAGGACTTCGTGAAGAAGACCACGGCGCCCTACAAGTACCCGCGCGAGATCGAGTTCGTCACGGAACTGCCCAAGACGGTGAGCGGGAAGATCCGCCGCGCGGAGCTGCGCGCCACCCAGAAGAAGTGAGCGGCGCGCAGTGGGGGCAGGGGACTACTTCAGCCAGTCCGAGTGCACGAAGCCGGCGTCGGGCTTGTCCCGGCGCTGGTACGTGTGCGCGCCGAACGCGTCACGCTGGGCCTGGGTGAGGTTCTGCGGCAGCTCCGGGCTGCGGTAGCTGTCCATGTACGCCAGGCTGCTGCTGAACACCGGCACGGGGATGCCCGCCGCCGTCGCGGCGCCCACGAGCTTGCGCCACGCCGGGGCCATCTTGTTCAGCACCGGCGCGAAGGCTTCCGACACCATCAGGTTGGGCAGCGTGGGCTGCTGCTGGAAGGACTCGCGCAGCGGGGTGAGCAGCTTCGCGCGGATGATGCAGCCGCCCCGCCAGATGCGCGCCATCTCCGCCAGCGACACGCCCCACTTGTACTCGTCCGACGCCGCCTGGATGAGCCGCATGCCCTGCGCGTACGTCACCACGCGCGCCGCGTAGAGCGCGTCGTGCGCCCACTGCGCCAGCTCCTTCTGCTCTCCCGAAGAGAGGGAGATGGCGGGGCCCTGGAGCTTCTTGCTCGCGGCCACGCGCTCATCCTTGCGCGCGGACAGGTTGCGCGCGTCCAGCGCGGACGCGATGGAGGGCACCGGCACGCCCAGGTCCAGCGCCACCTGCACCGTCCACTTGCCCGTGCCCTTCTGGCCGGCCTTGTCCAGCACCAGGTCCACCAGCGGCTTGCCTGTCTCCGGGTCGCGCTTGCGCAGCACCTTGATGGTGGTCTCCAGGAGGAACGACTCCGCGATGCCCTCGTTCCACTTGCTGAACAGGTCCGCGAGCGCCGCGGTGTCCAGGCCCAGGCCGCGGCGGAGCACGTCGTACGTCTCCGCGAGCAGCTGCATGTCCGCGTACTCGATGCCGTTGTGCACCATCTTCACGAAGTGGCCCGCGCCCTCCGGGCCCACGTGGGTGACGCACAGGCCCTCTTCGCTGCGCGCGGCGATGGCCTCCAGCACCGGCTGCACCAGCGCGTACGCGTCCTTGGGGCCGCCCGGCATGATGGACGGGCCGTGGCGCGCGCCCTCCTCACCGCCGGACACGCCGATGCCCAGGAAGTGGAAGCCCTTCTCCTTGCACAGGGCCTCACGGCGGCGCGTGTCCAGGTACCAGGAGTTGCCCGCGTCCATGATGACGTCGCCGGGCGACAGCAGCGGGAACAGCCGCTCCATCATCTCGTCCACGGCCGCGCCCGCGGTGATCATCAGGAGGATGCGGCGCGGACGCTCCAGTCCGGCGACGAACTGCTCCAGCTCCGGGAAGCCTTGCAGGGCCTGCTTCGGGTTGTCCTTCTGGACCTGCTGGAGCTTCTCCGGGTGGCGGTCCCATACGGCGACGCGGAAGCCGTGGTCCGCGATGTTGAGGGCCAGGCTGGCGCCCATGACGCCCATGCCCGCCACGCCGAACTGCGCCGGCTTCGTCTGTGTGCTCATCGTTCCCTCCAGAGGGCCCGCCTCACCCGTGGGCGGCGGGATCCAGCATCCACTGCGTGTTCGTCACGTGCGCCGCGGGCAGGGACATATCGCCCGCGAGCACCCGCCGCATGGCGTCCCGCTTGCCCTCGCCCGCCACCAGCCCCAGCAC
>NZ_RAVW01000558.1 GCF_003611585.1 Corallococcus exercitus
GTCCCGCCCAGCTCGCCCCTCCGGCCGCGCGGCAGGCGGCCGCCTCCCCGCTCCTGCCCCCGGGTCTGTTGGAACGTCTGCTGGCGGAAGCCATGGGCCGGGGCGCAGACTTCGCGGAGGTGTACGTGGAGCGCACGTCCACCACCGCCGTGGTGCTGGAGGAGGAGCGCATCCGCAGCGCGCAGGTGGGCCTGGTGCAGGGCGTGGGCGTGCGGGTCATCGCCGGGGCCAAGGTGGGCTACGCCTGGTCCGACGACTGGGAGGACGCCGCGCTCGTCCGAGCCGCGCGCACCGCGGCGATGATTGCCCAGGGCGGCGGCTCCGAGCGCGCCTATCCCATCAAGCGCGTGCCGGTGCCCAGCCACTACCGCGTGGCCCAGCCCCTGGAGGACGTGGCGGTGGCGCGCAAGACGGCGCTGCTCACCCGCGCCAACACCGCCGCGCGCGCCTTCGACTCGCGCATCCAGCAGGTGAACGCGTCCTACGTGGATCAGACGCGGCGCATCGCCGTGGCCAACACCACCGGCCGCTTCAGCGAGGACATCCAGGATCAGTCCCGCATGAGCGTGCACGTGGTGGCGCTGGGCAAGAACGGCGAGCGGCGCACCGGCATGTACGGCAGCGGTGGCCGGGTGTCCTTCAGCTACTGGGACGGCGTGACGCCGGAGTCCGTGGCGGAGGAGGCCGCGCGCCAGGCCATCGCCACGCTGGGCGCGGTGGACTGCGTGGCGGGGCCGCAGACGGTGGTGCTGGCGCCGGGCTGGAGCGGCATCCTCCTGCACGAGGCGGTGGGCCACGGGCTGGAGGCGGACTTCATCCGCAAGGGCACGTCGCTGTTCGCGGGCAAGCTGGGGGAGAAGGTGGCCTCCGACCTGGTGACGGTCATCGACGACGGCACGGTGTCCAGCGCGCGCGGCTCCATCAACATCGACGACGAGGGCGTGCCCGGCGAGCGCAAGGTCCTCATCGAGAACGGCGTCCTCAAGGGCTACCTCTATGATCAGCTCAACGCGAAGCTGATGAACCAGCGCTCCACGGGCAGCGGCCGGCGGGAGTCGTTCAAGAGCCTGCCCCTGCCACGCATGACGAACACCTTCCTGGCGCCCGGGGACCACGCGCCGGAGGACATCCTCAAGGAGGTGAAGCGCGGGCTGTACTGCGCCACCTTCGGCGGCGGTCAGGTGGACATCAGCAACGGCAACTTCGTCTTCGAGGTCAGCGAGGCCTACCAGATTGAAGACGGCAGGCTGGGCCGCCCGGTGAAGAACGCCATCCTCATCGGCGTGGGGCCGGAGGCACTGAAGAACATCAGCCGCGTGGGCTGCGACCCGATGCCGGACCCCGGCATGGGCGTCTGCGTGAAGGACGGGCAGATGATGCCCGTGGGGGTGGGCCTGCCCACCGTGCGCATCGACAACGTCACCGTGGGCGGAACCAGGGTCGGCTGAGGACACCGTGAACTACGAACAGCTCGCGAAGAAGATCGTCCAGCGCGCCGTGAAGAAGGGCGCGAAGCAGGCGGAGGCGTACCTGGAGGTGGGCCGCCAGAGCAGCGTGCGCGTCCGCGAAGGCCAGATTGAAGACCTCACGGAGGCCACCAGCAAGGGCGTGGGCGTGCGGGTCATCGTGAAGGACCGGCTGGGCTTCGCGTACACATCCGACTTCACGACCTCCGGCCTGGAGCGCGTGGTGGACCTGGCCGTGCAGCTGGCGGAGGCCGCCGCGCCCAACAAGCTGAACGGCCTGCCCGGCGCGAAGGACCTGGGCAAGCGCGGGGACACCGGCGCCCTCTTCGACCCGAAGGTCGCGGGCCTGCCCGGCGACTGGAAGATCAACGCCGCCCTGGAGGCGGAGCGCGCGGGCCGGGCGCAGGACAAGCGCGTGGCCACGTTCGACTCCGTGTCCGCGGGCGACTTCGTGTCGGAGGTCTACCTCGCGTCCAGCGAGGGCGCCTCGGGTGGCTACTCCGGCACGTACGTGTACCTCGTGGCGGTGCCGGTGGCGTCGCAGGACGGGCAGCTCCAGACGGGCTACTGGCTGGACTACAAGCGCTTCCTGGACGACCTGGAGTCGCCCGAGTCCATCGGCCGCGAGGCCACGAAGCGCGCCGTGCGCATGCTGGGCGCGAAGCCGGTGAAGACGCAGCAGGTGCCGGTGGTGTTCGACCCGCTGGTGGCCGCGAGCTTCGTGAACAACCTGTCCCAGGCCGCGGACGGCAACGCCGTCTACCAGCAGTCCAGCGTGCTCGCGCCCCACGTGGGCAAGCGGCTCGCGGGCAAGCATGTCTCGCTGGTGGACGACGGCCTCCTGCCCCGGGGCCTGGCCACCGCGCCCTTCGACGGAGAAGGTGTCCCCACCCGCCGCACGCCCATCATTGATCAGGGCGTGCTGTCCGGCTTCCTCTACGACGCCTTCACCGCGCGCAAGGCCAAGGCGCGCACGACGGGCAACGCGTCGCGCGGCTACAGCGCGCTGCCGCACATCGGCACCACCAACCTCTACCTGGAGAAGGGCACCAAGACGCCGGAGGAGCTCATCCGCGAGGTGCCCCAGGGCCTCTACGTCACCGCCCTCCTGGGCCACGGCGCGGATCCGGTGTCCGGGGACATGTCCTGCGGGGCCAACGGCCTTTGGATTGAAAACGGTGAGCTGACGCACCCGGTGCAGGAGGTCACCGTCGCGGGCCACCTCCTCCAGATGTTGAAGGACGTGGACGCGGTGGGCAGCGACCTCCAGTTCCGCGGCGGCAGCGTGGGCGCGCCCACTGTCCGCTTCCGACAGCTCACCGTATCGGGCGCGTAGTCAGCCCCATCCGGTCGCCTACGCTGGCGGGCCTCTTCCTCACGGTACGAGGTCCGTCCGCATGGCCGCGAAGTCCGCCCGCAAGTCCGCCCCCGCGAAGTCGAAGTCGGCCACGCCGCGCAAGCCGCGCCGCAAGAAGGCCGAACCGAAGTCGCGAGGCCTGGGCCCCCACGAGGTGGCGAGCGAGGCCGTGGCCTTCCCCGACGCCCTCCTCCAGGCGGTGCGCGAGGACGGCGGCGAGGTGCTGTCCGTCTACCGCGATCCGCTGGGCGGCCACCCCGTCGTCTTCGCGGTGCTCCCCATCGACAAGGTGGAGCCCACGCCCTACCAGCGCGACCTGTCCGAGCCCCACGTCAAGCGGCTCGCCACCGCGATGGAGCGGTTGGATCGCTTCCTGGACCCCGTCATCGCCGTGCGCGTGGAGGGGCGCTACTGGACGCCCAACGGCAACCACCGCCTCAACGCCAGCCGCATGCTGGGCGCGAAGTCCATCGTCGCGCTGCTGCTGCCCGAAGAGGACGTGGCCTTTCAAATCCTCGCCCTCAACACGGAGAAGGCCCACAACCTGAAGGAGCGCTCGCTGGAGGTCATCCGCATGGCACGCGGACTCGTGGGCGCGAACCGCCCGGGCAAGGAGTCCGCCTTCGCCCACCTCTTCGAGGAGCCGTCCTTCCTCACCCTGGGCGCCGCCTACGAGAAGCGCCCCCGCTTCTCCGCGGGCGCCTACCACCCCTTCGTCAAGGTGGTGGACGGCTTCCAGGACGTGCCGCTGCCGGAGGCCATTGCCGTGCGCGATGCCCAGGCGGAAAAGCTGCTGGAACTGGACGACGCGGTGGTGGGCATCGTGGCCGCCCTCAAGGAGCGCGGCCTCCAGAGCCCCTACCTCAAGAACTTCGTCGTCGCCCGGCTCAACTTCCTGCGCTTCCGCAAGGACGGCCCGCCTCCCACCTTCGACTCCACCGTGAGCCGCATGCTGGCCAGCGCCCGGCGCTTCAACGTGGACAAGGTGCGCCGCGAGGACATTGGCCGCATGGGCGGCGGCCCCATGGAACCGGACGAAGAGCAGGCCTGAAGGGAATGGGGATTGCAGGGCCGTGTTGAGAGAGGCCCCGTACTCCCATGACATCTCCCACGGTCCTGGTCGTCGACGACGACCGCGCCAACCTTGATTCCGTCGCCCGCATCTTCCAGCGGGAAGGCTTCGCCACGTTGTCCGCCGCGCAGGGCACGGAGGCGCTGGAGCTGCTCCGGCGCCCCGAAGTCAGCGTCATGGTCACCGACCTGATGATGCCCGGCATGGACGGCCAGGAGCTGCTCAAGGCCAGCCGCGCCATCCGCCCGGACGTGGAGGTGGTGCTGATGACCGCCTACGGCACGGTGGAGACGGCCGTGGCGGCCATGAAGGACGGCGCCTACGACTTCATCACCAAGCCCCTCAAGCGCCACGCCCTGGTGAAGGCCGTGCAGAAGGCGCTGGAGAAGCAGGCGCTCGTCCAGGAGAACACCTCCCTCAAGGCGAAGCTCGCGGAGATCAACCCCTCCGGCGGCCGCGCCATGGTGGGCCAGTCCCCCGCCTTCCGCGCCATGCTGGACACCATCCGCCAGGCGGCGCCCTCCACCGCCACGGTGCTCCTCCTGGGCGAATCCGGCACCGGCAAGGAGCTGGCCGCCCGCGCGCTGCATGAGCACTCCGCCCGGGCGAAGCAGGCCTTCATCGCCGTCAACTGCGGCGCCATCCCGGAGAGCATCCTGGAGGCGGAACTCTTCGGCGTGGAGCGCGGCGCGTACACCGGCGCCGTCACCCGGCGCGAGGGCCGCTTCGAGCGCGCCCACGGCGGCACCCTCTTCCTGGACGAGGTGGGCGAGATGCCCCTCTCCGCGCAGGTGAAGCTCCTGCGCGTGCTCCAGGAGGGTGAGCTGGAGCGGCTGGGCGGCACGCAGACGGTGAAGGTGGACGTGCGGCTCGTCGCCGCCACCAACAAGGACCTGCAGAAGGAGGTCGCGGAGGGCCGCTTCCGCGAGGACCTCTACTACCGCCTGCACGTGGTGGAGATCCGCGTGCCCGCGCTCGCCTCGCGCCGCGAGGACATCCCGCTCCTGGCGGAGGCCTTCCTGCGCCGCTTCTCCGCGAAGAACGGCAAGGTGCTGCGCGGCTTCTCCCCGGACGCGCTGAACGTGCTGGAGAACTACGCGTGGCCCGGCAACGTGCGCGAGCTGGAGCACGCCGTGGAGCGCGCCGTGGTGCTGGCCCGCACGGACGTGCTGGAGGCCACCGACCTGCCGGAGTCCGTGCGCAAGGGGCCGCTGGGCTCCGCCGGTCAGCTCGTCATCCCCATTGGCACGCCCATGGAGGAGATCGAGAGGCGCGTCATCCACGAGACCCTGCGCCACACCCGGGGGGACAAGACGCTCGCCGCCCGCCTGCTGGGCATCGCCGCGCGCACCATCTACCGCAAGCTCGAGCGCGAGCAGGGCGGCCCGGACGCGGCACCTGTCTCC
>NZ_RAVW01000559.1 GCF_003611585.1 Corallococcus exercitus
AGGCAATGGTGGAGGCGGGGACTGGCGGGGGTGGCATGCCTCGCCCTGGTGGCGTGCGGTGGCGGGGGTGACACCCAGGCGCCCACGCCCGGAACTCCTTCCGGCACGGCCACCGACGACACGGGCACGGAGTCCCGGCCCGACGCGGGCACGGTGGATGGGGGCACGCAGCCGTCCTCCGACGCGGGCACGGGCTCGCCGTCCGACGCGGGCACCGGGACGCCGGACGCAGGGAGCACGGACGCGGGCACCGCGCCGCTGACCTGCGCGCCCACCGCGGGTGACACGCGCTGGGTGCTGGAGGGCGAGGCCCTCACCGCGAAGGTGACGTGCGCGACGGGCTACACGGCGGCGGGGCTGCGCTTCGGGGTGAAGAACCTGCCCGCGGGCGCGACGTTCGACGAGTCCTCCGCCACGCTGCGCTGGACGCCCGCGCTCAACCAGGGCGCGGTGTGGATGCTCACGCTGGAGGAGCGCACCACCGGCGAGACGGGCACGCTCAAGGTGGGCGTGGCCAACAACGACAACGCGCCGGGCAAGGTCGACATCGTCGACCCCGTGGCCTACACGGAGGAGTACGGCCTGCCCGTGGTGCACCTGTTCTTCGACCCGGACGTGGGCCTGACGGCCGGCGGCTACCGGCCCGCGGAGGTGGTGTACCGGGGCCACCGCTACACCATCGAGGCGAAGTACCGCGGAGCCACCTCCAGTGTGTTCCCCAAGCGCAGCCTGACGTTCAAGTTCGCGGAGGACGACCTCTTCTCCGAGCCTGTCTTCGGCGACGGCTTCAAGGACCGCAAGCGCGTGGTGCTCATCACCACGTTCAATGACAACTCGTACCTGCGCTCGCGGCTGGCGTTCGACCTGTGGAACCGGCTGTCCCCCAACGCCGTGCGCATCCGCACCTTCAGCGTGGTGGTGTACGCGAACAAGAAGTTCCGCGGGCTCTACACGGCGGCGGACCACGTGGACAAGCGGCTGATGGAGTGGAACGGCATCGACGACGACTCGGACCTCTTCAAGGGCGTGGACGCGGACGCCAACTTCTCCCGCCTCAAGCGCGACGGGCAGGCCAAGGAGCACCTCCACGTCGGCTTCGAGAAGTCCGAGGGCACGCCCGAGCAGAACCAGCCGCACGCCTTCGACCCGCTGGACGCCTTCGTCGCGTGGGTGGCGGACTCCAGCACGGAGTCCTTCCGCCAGGAGTTCGGCACGAAGCTGAAGGCGCGCGACTACGAAGACTGGTGGATCTTCAATACGCTCATCCAGGGCAATGACTCGCAGGGGAAGAACGCCTACCACGCGTACGACCCGAAGACGGGTGGCCCGTGGCGCTTCATCCCGTGGGACCTGGACGCGAGCTTCGGGCAGAACTTCGACACCACGCGCACCAGCGCCACCGCGCGGCCCACCTACGCGTCCGACAACCTGCTGTTCAAGAAGATGCTGGCGGAGCCCTCCATCGCGGGCCCCATGCGCGAGCGCTACCGCCAGGCTCTGAAGAACGAGGCGAGCGAGGCCGCGGTGCAGGCCTTGATTGACGGCTACGTGCAGGAGCTGGGGCCCAACGCGCAGCGCGACGAGGCGCGGTGGGGGGAGGAGTATCGCAACTTCGCGAAGCCGAGCACGGGACCCGACGTGAACGAGGGGGGCTACGGCAACTTCCCGGACTGGCACCTGCGCCAGGACTTCAAGACCCACGCGGAGGAGGTGGACTACATCCGGCAGTGGGTGCACACGCGCTGGTCCGCGTTCCAGACGCAGCTGCCGTGAGGTTGGCGGCGCGGCGGGGGGAGGACCTCGCCGCGCCGGCCGGGACTACCACTGCGCAGGGTCTGCGTCGGCGAACGTCGTGCCGGCGGCAATCTCGTCGAACCAGATGCTGCGGGTGGGCTGGCTGCCCTGCATGTACCCGCTGTCATGCCAGCCGTTGGCGTAGAGGCCCACGCGGAACTGGAGGTACCGGTCATCCGCCACGGTGGTGGCCAGGTCGTGCTGCTCCAGGACCTTCACGCCGTCGAACCACAGCTTGATGAAGCCGGTGGTGTCGCTGGTCCACTTCACCTGCATGACGACCTTGTGCCACTCGCCCGGGGTGACGGTGGCCAGGTTGCGGAAGGTGGTGGTCTTCTGGTCGCAGACGGTGCCGTACTTCACGCGGGTCGTCAGCTGGTTGCCGGACAGCCACACCATGGTGGTGGGCATGTGGCCGTCGCAGCCCGTGTCGGAGAAGTCCGCGATGAACTGGGCGATGTTGAAGGACTGGGGCTGGAACTGCCAGTCCTGCTGCAGCCGGAACATGAAGCCATAGAAGCCCGTGTCGCCCCGGCGGTACACGTCGTGCTTCACGACTTCCGAGTGGTAGCGCTCGGTGTAGTTCGGGTCGTAGACCTGCGTGGCCTTGATGGCGGTGGAGCCCTCGTAGGTGACGTTGGTCACCTGCTGCAACGCACCGTTGTGCTCCACGGTGGTGGAGTTCCAGCCGGTGAGCGTTCCGGTGTTGCGGAAGATCTCCGCTGCCTCCGCGACCAGCCCGAAGGCGAACAGCGACACGCCAGCGGCCACGGCGAAATGCTTGGTTTGCATTGGAAGGGTGCTCCTGGAAAGTTACGGCTTTGTTGCTATTTCTTGTTATTCTAGTTTAGCAGGTTCGAGCCTCCGCTGTCTCGGAAAAGGGGATGCCGTGGCGCGGCGTGCTGGTTATGGTGCGCGAGCGTGCGGAAGCCCCGGGGTGGGGTTTCCGAGCCCGGACGAGGTGCGCCGTACCCGGTCACGACAAGACGACGCCTGAACGGGAGTCGTGTGTCATGACGTCGTCGTGGATCCTCCTCATCATCGCGGGCCTGCTGGAGGTCTGCTGGACGGTAGGGCTCAAGTACACGCAGGGCTTCACCCGGCCGGTTCCCAGCGTGATCACCGCGACCGCCATCGTCGCGAGCATGGGGTTGCTGGCGGTCGCGGTGAAGCAATTGCCCATCGGCACGGCCTACGCGGTCTGGGTGGGCATTGGCGCGTTCGGCGCGGCGATCGCGGGCATGGTGCTCTTCCATGAGCCCGCCACGCCCTCCCGCCTGTTCTTCCTGGCCCTGCTGATCGTCGCCATCATGGGCCTGAAGTTCACCAGCGGGACGCACTAGCCGCCCGCACCGCACCGGAAGATCCGCCGATCTTTCCCGAAACGCCGCCCTCCATTCCGGGGCGGCGCCTTCCTACCGTGTGAAGCCAGGAGGAAGACAATGGCGGACATTCGGGATGCGATGATGGAGCGCTTGCTGGACGACGCGGGAATCCGTGAGGGCATGCGCGTGCTGGATGTCGGCTGCGCTTTCGGTGCCCTCACGTTCCTCGTCGCGAAGCGCGTGGGAAGGACAGGCCACGTGGTGGGACTGGATCGCGACCCCCAGCTGCTGTCCCTGGCCCGGACGAAGGCCCGGGAGCAGGGCCTGTCGAATGTCACCTTCATCGAAGCGGACCTGGCCAACGTGCCGGCCGAGCAGGGCCTGTTCGACGCCGCCACCGGACGGCGCGTGCTCATGTACCAGCCCGACGCGGTGGCGGCACTGAGGGGGATCGCCCGGGCCGTGAAGCCCGGCGGGCTCATCGTCTTCCAGGAGAACGACGCGTCCATCGGCCCGGTGAGCCTGCCTCCGCTGCCGCTCCACATCCGCGTGAGCGAGTGGATCTGGCACACAGTGGATCGCGAGGGCGCGGACCTCCACATGGGCTTCCACCTGGCCCCCGCGATGGAGCAGGCCGGCCTCTCCGTGGAGCACGTCCGCGCCGAAGCCAGCCTGCAGACGCCAAAGGAGCACCACGCGATGGGCCCCATCCTGCGCGCCATGCTCCCGCGCATCGTGCGGTACGGCATCGCCACGGAAGAGGAGATGGGCATCGACACCATCGATGCGCGCCTCCTTGAGGAGCGCTCGAAGGCGAACACGACCTACCTGGGCGAGATGGTCTTCGGCGCCTGGGCGCGCAAGCCCTGAGCGCCAGGCTGTGCACGGGTGTCGCGTGTCCGGCACTGGCCGCTGGGACTGTGAGGGATTGAATCCTCGCGCTGCGCGCGTTCCCAGGGCGTGGACCGCATGGGCACAGGATGCGCCGCGGTTTCCATCACGCGAGGTGACGGCGATGAGCGACGCGAGGTTCGAGCTGTACTACTGGCCCGGCATTCCCGGCCGCGGCGAGTTCGTGCGGCTGGTGCTGGAAGAGGCGGGCGCGGACTGGGTGGACGTGGGCCTGCAATCCGGCGGCGGGAAGGCCGTCTCGGACATGTTGGGCAGGGGCCCCGTGCCCGCGTACGCGCCGCCCGTGCTCAAGGTGGGGGACCTCGTCTTCTCCCAGGCCGCCAACATCTGCTCATACCTGGGTGAGCGTTTCGGCCTCGTGCCTTCGGACGAGGCGTCGCGGCTGCACGCCCGTCAATTCCAGCTCACCGTCGCGGACGTGGTGGCGGAGGCGCATGACACGCACCATCCCATCGCCGTGATGAAGTACTACGACGAGCAGAAGGACGCCGCGAAGCAGCGCGCCGAGGACTTCCGCACCCAGCGCATTCCGAAGTTCCTGGGCTACTTCGAACGCGTGCTGAAGGCGAACCCACGCGGCGGCGGGAAGTACCTCCTGGGCAGCGACTTCTCCTACCCGGAGCTGGCGCTGTTCCAGCTGGTGGACGGCTTGCGGTATGCCTTTCCCAACGCCATGCGCCGCATCGCTCCGGACGTGCCCGGCGTGATGGCGCTGCATCAGCGCATCCGGGAGCGCCCCCGCATCGCCGCGTACAAGCAGTCCCCGCGCGCCCAGCCCTTCAACACGCAGGGCATCTTCCGCCACTACCCGGAGCTGGACGACCCGAACGCGACGAAGTGACCCTGGGGCACCTCGACAATCTCCCGGGCGAAGAACAGGTCCTCGCCCACGCCGGCCACGCGGACCTGGATGAGCGGATCCGTCGGGTACTGCGCGGGCGGATCGTCGAACACCAGCGCCACGACGACGCCCACGCGGCCCAGGAAGCGCTCGGAGAGCACGTCCTCCGATTCGGTGCGGACCACCATCACCGTCGCGCCAATGCGCACCGGCGCGCCGTCCACGTCTTCCATCATGATGAGCGAAGGGTCGTGCTTCATGGTGCGTAGGTCCGGGGTTTGAGTCGTTTCGACAGCGCCCAGGTCATGAGCGTCAACAGCGCCCATGCCCCCAGGTGATAGGTGGCCACGTGTCCGGGGCCCTGCTCACACGCCAGCTCGCCCACGAACGCGCCCACCGTCCCCACCGCCAGCCC